>NZ_DASTEP010000017.1:0-30538 GCF_035709525.1 Hymenobacter sp.
TCTGGCGTCAGTTAACGTATCCTGACGCCAGACGCAAAATATTGCGTCTCTACACTACTCAATTATTGGATTAACTAGCTTTCCGTCAGCACAGTTTTGAAGCCCGCCAGGCGGCCAGCCACGTCGCGGCCCAACGCGTAGGCGTGCACTTGTGGGCCAGTGCCGATGCGGTACACCTGCACGCCGTCGAGCTCCTGTTTGAGGTACACTTGCAAGGCTTTATAGCGGGTGGAGGTTTCCGCACCGGCCTTGTTATTATCAGCCGTTTGACTACGTAGAAATAAGGTCAATTCTACTTTCTCTACCTTAGAATCGGCTGGCTCGCCCAACACTTGCAACAGTTGTGCATTGGTAAGGTCACCGGTCGGAGCGGCGTAGCTCACAGCTTCTACTGCTTCTTCCGACTCACCATTAAATACAAGGCCCTGGGTCAGCTTTTGCAACTGGGCCAGGGTAGCGTCGTTGGGGTCGGCGGCGGGCGCGGCGCTGGCGTTGCGGGCGGCACTGGTTGCTTGCGCGGCGGCCGGGGCGGGCAGGCCGCTGCCGCCCGGCATCTGGGCAGCGATGGCGGCGGCCAACTCCTGCATCCGCGCTTCCGGCACCTTGATTTTGGGGTTGGCAAAGTTCATGTCCGCCACCTTATTCATCGGGATGAGATGGATGTGCGCGTGCGGCACTTCCAGCCCAATCACGGCCACGCCGATGCGGCGGCAGGGCACGGCCGCCTGCACGCCTTTGGCCACGCGCTGCGCGAATACGTGCAGCGCGGCCAGCGCCTGCGGCGTGAGGTCGAAGATGTAGTCAACTTCCTTTTTGGGAATGACGAGCGTGTGGCCTTCAACTAAGGGCGTGATGTCGAGAAACGCCAGGTGGTCAGCGTCTTCGGCGACTTTGTAGGCGGGCAGCTCGCCCGATACGATGCGGGAAAATATGGAGGGCATGTTGGTGCTTGGTTTTTAGTGCCTAGTGCTTGGCAACAAATAAAGGCACGAATAGCGCAGGCAGCCCTAAAACAGCAAGAAGCAGCGCCTAATGACGCTGCTTCCCATCAAAAACCTAAGCACTAAGCACTAGGCTCTAAGCACAAACTACTACCGGCCTACTTCCAGAATCTCAAACTGGAGCTTGCCGGCGGGCACGATGATTTCGGCCACATCGCCGGCCGACTTGCCCAGCAGGCCTTTGCCGATGGGCGATTTGATAGAGATTTTGCCGGCGGCCAGGTTGGCTTCTTCCTCAGCCACCAGCAGGTAGTCGAGCACCATGTTATTTTTGAGGTTTTTCAGCTTTACCTTGCTCTGGATGAGCACTTTGCTGAAATCCATATTGGTTTCGTCGAGCACGCGGGCGTTACCCACTACTTCTTCGAGCTTGGCAATTTTGAGCTCCAGCAAACCCTGCGCGTCTTTGGCGGCGTCGTACTCGGCGTTCTCACTCAGGTCGCCTTTGTCGCGAGCTTCGCGCAGGTCTTCGGCCGCCTTGGCGCGGCCGCGGATTTTGAGGTCCTGGAGTTCGTCTTTCAGCTTTTGCAGGCCCTCGGCGGTGTAATAATTGATGGTAGCCATAATTCGGTACAGGACTAGTCGCGCGCGGCGGGTGGGTCAGGTAAAAAAGAAAGAGAACGGCTGGCACATCGGCCAGCCGTTCTCCCTCCTCGGTCAGGCAAAGATACGACAAAAGTTGGTGCTTGGTGCCTGGCGCGTAGTGCTTGGGTATACAGCGAGGGCTTCCGGGCTGGCACCCAGGCACCACCCCCTAAGCACCAAGCACTACTGCAATCTTGGCCACCAGCACCTCGTTGATGCGCTGGTAGCTCTGGTGCGTCCAGCCGCCGATGTGGGGCGAGAGCACCACGTTGGGCGCGCTCGTGAGGTAGTCGAAACTAGCCTGCTGAGCGGGCGTGAGGGTAGCGAGCTTCTCGTTTTCGAGCACGTCGAGGGCCGCGCCGCGCACCTGGCCGCTTTGCAGGCGGGCCACCAGGGCGGCTTGGTCTAGTACTTCGCCGCGGGCGGTATTCACCAGCCAGATGTGGTGCGGGAAGGCGGCCAGAAACGCCTCATTCACAAATTGATGATTGGCCTCCGAGTACGGAATGTGGATGCTAAGCACCTCGGCCCGCGCCTGCAGCTCGGCCAGCGGCACTAGCTCGGCATTGCCATCGGATAGCACGGCCGGGTCGTGGTCGTGCGCCAGCACCGTGCAGCCGAAGCCGCGCAGCCGCCGCGCAAACGCCCGGCCCATGTGGCCGTAGCCAAGTAGGCCCACGGTTTTGGTGCCCAGTTCCTCACCCCGATTGGCTTCGCGGTGCCACGCGGCGCGGCGCACCTCGGCATCGGCGGTAGTGGTGTGGCGCAGCAGCGCCAGCAGCTGCCCCACGGCAAACTCGCCCACCGCGTCGCGGTTGCCCTCGGGGGCATTCACGAGCGTGACGCCGGCCGCCGCCAGGGCGTCTTCGTCGATGTTATCGACGCCGGCCCCGGCGCGGGCCACGTAGCGCAGGTGCGGGCCGTGGCTTAGCAGGGCGGCCGTGACACGCATTTTGCTGCGCACCATCAGGCCCTGGTAGGGCCGGGCAGCGAGGGCGGCGGGCACGTCGGCCGCCGCCAGCTTGGGTTGGTAGTCGCCCTCAACGCCGATGCTGCGCAGCATGGGCAAAAGCGAGGGGTGCATTTCATCTATTATCAGGCAGAGGTTCATGAATTCGTTAAATTGGCCGAAGCTGAAGCATAGAATCACTGCCCACCTGATAAAGTTTCGGGCGCAGCGCTGCGTTAGACAATGGCCCGATGCGGGCGGCCAGCACCGCCGCTTGCGTGGCCGGGCCGAGCGGAAACAGGTAGTACTGGCCCGCCTTACAAACTACCGGCTGCGTGGCAGTTGTTCCGATGAAGTTGATTCCAGTCAGCAAAGGCTCGGCAATGGGCGCGGCCGGGTCTTCAAAGTAGAGGAAGTTATTACCATCAGGAGTTGCCACTACCTGATAGTGATGGCCGAGCTCCGTGGTGTCGTTTTCATCAAACCAGAAGCAACTGCTCAACCCCGTTACCAAGGCCGCCGTCAGAATTGCTTGCCACTGTCGGTTTCTTTTCACTATATAATTGCGGCTATCGCAGCGGGGCGTTCAGGGCAAATTCTTCCGCGCCCAGCACCCGGAGCTGCACCTCGATGGCTTCGGTTGTGGTCGTTACGTCGCGCCGGGTGTCGACGCAGATGGTGCGCAGGGGCAGCGCGCCATCGGTGGCTTGCAGCAGCGCAAACCAGCCCGGCGAGGGGCAGCGGCTGAAATCGGCGGCGTTGACGCGCAGCGCGGGCGCGTAAAAAACCAGCGTCACCGCCCCGTCCTGCATTAGTTGCAGCGCGTGGCACTCGTAGCCCAGGATGGTGGCCGTGGTGGGCAGGCACGTGACGGTGGCCGCGCCCGCCCGCCCGGCGGCGGCTATCGCCGGCCGCGAGCGGCCTTGCTCCATGCGGTGGTACTCGTTAGTGGCACCCAGGTACAGCTCTTGCAGATGCTGGTTGCGGTCGTACACTTTCAGGTTGGGGCCCTGCACGTAGAACCAGCTTTTGGGCTTCACGGCGAAGAACAGCGGGTCGCCGGCCAGGGTCTGAAAGGCACTCTCGTACACGATGCGCCCGCTGAACGGCGCGGGCGGGCCGGATGGCCGAGCGGCCAACAAACACACGCAAACCGACAACATCTTGACCATAGCACCGCTGCAACTCAAGCTGCCTGAAGTTATTGTTTTGTCATCGAAGTCAGCGATTGCCGTCTTTGTAGCCACTCGGCGTACTGGCTACAGGATTTACACTCACCGAGCTTCACACCTCAATTTAGGTGCAGCAGCGCAGAAGCGAACGGCGCATCAGACACTTAAAACTCTACAAGCGGCCTTATCTTCAAAGAGTCTCCAGTTAGCTGAAAAACCTTGCGCTCACAGGCAGCAACGTCAGGAAAAGGCCCCCTTCGAGAACGGCGGGCCGCTTCAGCCGTAGCTGCGGTGGCCGAAAACAAGTAGCAGCTACCCCCACAAGATGCCACGTAACCTTTGGCAGTACCAACACTTGAGGGCCAGTCCAGATTGGTTATACCCAATTGAGGGTCATCAAAATAAAGTATTGGGTCGCCATCTTCCGAATACGTTGTGTAGTAGCGCCCTGCTACCAACTTTTTATTGAGGTCGGAACAGCTAGCAGCGCTACCCAGTAGCAACCCTAACACAAACAGGTAGCCTACATTCCTACGCATCCTCATTGCCCGGCCGCCACCAGGTTGGTCAACAGCACAAATTCCCCTACCCCCAACTGCTCAGCGCGCTTGTCGAACAGCTCGCCGCTCATCGCCTCGCTCGACAACCCCAGTGGCTTCAGGGCGTTACGCAGGGTTTTGCGGCGGGTTGAAAAGGCTTGCTTCACGACGCGGAAGAACAGCTTCTCGTCGCAATCCAGCTTTTCGGTAGCGTTGCGCGTGAGGCGCACCACGGCCGACTCGACCTTGGGCGGCGGGATGAATACGTGGGGCGGCACCGTGAACAGGTATTCGATGTCGTAGTACGCCTGCAAGAGCACGCTCAGGATGCCGTAGGTTTTGGAGCCGGGCGGCTCGGCCAGGCGCTCGGCCACCTCTTTTTGCAACATGCCCACTACCTCGCGCACCTGCTGGCGCTGCGCCAGCACCTGGAAAAATATCTGGGTGCTGATGTTGTAAGGAAAATTGCCGATGATGGCCAGCGGCGCGCCCGGAAACAGCGCCCCCAAGTCCTGCCGCAGAAAATCGGTGGCGTGGATGCGCGGGGCCAGCGCCGGGTAGTGCTGCGCGAGGTAGGCCACCGACTCGGTATCAATCTCGACCACGCTGGTTTGGTAGCCGGTATTTTCGAGCAAATACTGCGTGAGCACGCCCATGCCGGGGCCAATTTCGAGTACTTCGCGCACGCCATCGGGCAGGCGCAGGCTCTCCACGATGCGGCGGGCAATGTTGGGGTCGGCCAGAAAGTGCTGGCCGAGGTATTTTTTGGGTTTTACGGCGGGTTGGGCCACGGGAAGGGTTGGCTAAATGAGTAGAGTATGGTTGTCATGCAGAGCGCAGCGAAGCATCTCGCGTGGTGCAGTAACTCAATACGCTAACAACGGTGCGAGCAAGATGCTTCGCTGCGCTCAGCATGACAGACGTGGATGGCCAAGAACGCTCAGTCCATCAGCACACCCACGTAGTAGTTAAACGTATCGACCTCCACGTTGTCCTTAGTCGCCCCCGGCAGGTCGAGCACGGCCCACTTGGTGGTCGGCGTCACGAAGCGGTATTCGCCGCCCTTGGTCCGCACGCGCACGGGCAGGTCGAAGCCGGGCACCGAGGCCACCCAGCGGCCCAGGAGCTGGCCTTTTTCGAGGCGCATTTCGAGCACGGGCAGCTCGGCGTGTTGCAGGTATTGGGCAAAGACGCGGCTAAAATCGCGGCCCGCTTCCTTGTTGATGTAGGCGATGACCTGCTGGCCGGTTACGGTTTGGTGGTAGAAGGTCTTGCCCAGGCCGCGCAGGATGTTGCGCCACTTGGCGTCGTCGTTGATGGCCGTGCGCAGCATGTTGAGCATACTCGCGCCCTTGTCGTACATGTCGCCCGAGCCCTCCTTGTTCACGCCATAGGGGCCGATGATGGGGCCGTCGTTCTGGATGTTGCGGCGCTGGCCGTGCAGGTATTCCTGGCCGGCCTGCTTGCCATACTGCGTTTCCACAAACAGGCCTTCGGAGTAGCAGGTGAAGCTTTCGTGCACCCACATATCGGCGATGTCTTTGGTGGTGATGCTGTTGCCAAACCACTCGTGCCCGCTTTCGTGGATGATGATGAAGTCGAACTTATCGCCCCAGCCGGTGTTCGAGCGGTCGTTGCCGAGGTAGCCGTTGCGGTATTTATTGCCGTAGGCCACGGCGCTCTGGTGCTCCATGCCGAGGTGCGGCGCATCGACCAGCTTGTAGCCGTCGCGGTACCACGGGTAGGGGCCAAACCACGCTTCCATGCTCTTGAGCATGGGCTTCACGTTGGCCGCGAACTGCGTTTTGGCCTTGGCCAGGTTTTCGGGCAATACCCAGTAGTCGAGCGTCAGCGGGCCGCTTTCGCCCTGGTACACGTCCGAAAAGTGCGCGTAGTTGCCCACGTTCAGGGCCACGTCGTAGTTGTTGATGGGGTTGCGCACGGCCCAGTCGAAGCGGGTGTAGCCATCGGGCAGCTTTTTAGTGCCGCGCAGGCGGCCGTTGCTTACGTCCTTGAGGCCGGCCGGCACGGCGACGCTGATACGCATGCTATCGACCTCGTCGGCCTGCTGGTCTTTGTTGGGCCACCAAATGCTGGCCCCCACGCCCTGGCAGGCGGTAGCCACCCAGGGCTGCCCGGCGGCATCCTGCGCGAACACCACGCCGCCGTCCCAGGGGGCCTTTTTGGCGATGGTCGGGAAGCCCGAATACTCTACCGTAAATTCTTCGCGGCTGCCTTGCTTGATAGCCTGCGGAAAAGTCACGAACACGGCGTTGGCCTCGCGGGTGAAGGGCAGCGCCTTGCCTTTATACAGAACTTTGCTTACCTCCAGGTTAGCGAAGAGGTCGAATTGCAGCCGCGTAAAATCGCGGGTGGCCGTGAAGCGAAACAGGTTGGAGCCGCTGATATACTTGCGGGCCACGTCGAGCTTCACGTCGAGGTGATAGTAGTTGATATCGTAGCAGGTACGCTCGGCCGGCTGCCCGCCGCGCAGCGAGTCGGCGCGGGTAAAGGTCTCCTTGGGCTGCATCAATTGGGCCGAGGCCAGCAGCGACGAGCCGAGTAGCGGCAGCAGTAGCAGGGTTTTCCGAAGTAGCATGGGGCGTGTAAAACGGAGTGGCACTCCGTTTCTCATTAGGGCGAAACTTGACCAGAACCGTTTCTCGTTGGGGCGAAACCGGGCGCGAAACGGAGTGCCACTCCGTTTTACAATACCTTGCGCCAAAGTTACGCTTCTTCTTATTCGCCTTATGTCGCTCACGCTCGCCCACGCCGCCACCGCGCCGGCCCAGTCCACCCAGGTGTTTATCCTGCCGCTCGGCATCACCGTGCTGCCCCAAGCCGCCGCCACCGACCTGCCCGAGGCCGCCCGCACCTACGTAGCGGCCGCCCTGGCCGACAAGCAACCCTTCGTCGCGCTCAACCACTTCTCGCACCAGCACTACTTCGTGGTGCTCGAAGAAAAACGCACGCCCGACCTCCAGCTCGAAGCCCTGCGCAAAGCCGGCCACCAGCTGCACGCGGCCCTCAAAAAGGAAAAAACCGCCGAGGTATTCGTGCATAATCTCAGCGACAACCCCGCCGCCGCGCTCACGCTGGCCGAAGGCTTGTTTCTCTCCGCATATGAGTTCGAGGGCTACAAAACCGATGAGAAATCGCGCACGCCGGCCGCGCTTACTCGCATCAGCCTGGTCGGCGACGCCGCCTCCGCAGCCCAAGTTACCGAGCTACAGCACGTGCTCGAAGGCGTGGCCTTCGCCCGCGACCTCGTCAACGCGCCCGTCAACAAGCTCAACGCCTTGCAACTGGCCGAGCGCCTGTCCGAAGCTGGCGACGCGGCCGGCTACAGCACCGACATCCTCGACCTGGCCAAAATCGAGAGCCTACGCATGGGCGGCCTGCTGGCCGTGAACCTCGGCTCGCCCGAGCCCCCCACCTTCAGCATCTTGGAGTGGAAGCCCGAAAACGCGCAAAACGAGCACCCCTACGTGCTCGTCGGCAAAGGCGTAGTATACGACACCGGCGGCCTCAGCCTCAAGCCCACGCCCAACAGCATGGACATGATGAAGTGCGACATGGCCGGCGGCGCGGCCGTGGGCGGCACCCTTTACGCCTTGGCCAAAAACAAGGTACCGCTGCACGTTATCGGCCTGGTGCCCGCCACCGACAACCGCCCCGGCGGCCTCGCCTATGTGCCCGGCGACGTGCTCACGATGTTCTCGGGCCTCACCGTCGAAGTCAAAAACACCGACGCCGAAGGCCGCCTGCTGCTGGCCGACGCCCTCAGCTTCGCCAAGAAATACCAGCCCGAGTTAGTGATTGACCTGGCCACCCTCACCGGGGCGGCCGTGCGCGCCATCGGCACCGAGGCCAGCGCCGTGATGGGCACCGCCGCGCCCGACACCACCGCGCAGCTGCTCGCCGCCGCCCACCGCACCCACGAGCGCCTGGTCGAGTTTCCGCTCTGGGACGACTACGCCGACCACATGAAGTCGGACATCGCCGACCTCTCCAACCTCGGCAAGGCCGAAGCCGGCCACATCTCGGCCGCCAAGTTTCTGGAGCGCTTCATCGAAGGCACGCCCTGGCTGCACCTCGACATCGCCGGCCCCGCCTACCTTACCGCCCCCGAAAGCTACCGCGGCAAAGGCGGCACGGGCACCGGCGTGCGGTTGCTATATGAATTTTTGACCAAGCAGCTGGCGTAAGTAGCAATGAAAATTACGCTAGACCTGCCTGATTACTCTCCAGAAACGGGCATCCGTACCCAGTGGGAGCAAAGCTTTAGCATTGCTACTTCGGGCACCACCGGTTGCTTTACCTTGAAAGCCAATAAAGCCGGTCTAGTTTCGCTGGCCATGCACTTACTAACTCTTGCCCAAGACAACGTACCGGATGGGTGTCATATTCATTATGATGAATTTAACTCGCTAGAGGATAATTCAATCGAGTTTGTGATTCAAAAAACGAGCTGATTTGTTTGGTCAATAAGCGGGCGGCGAGCGACAAGCTAGCCGCCCGCTTCTACTTGCTACCAGACCCAGCCACGCTATTCTATTATCCTATGGCTGATTTCATCCTCATCGGGGCCGGCATCGGCGGGCTAGCCACCGCCCAGGCGCTGCTGCTGCTCGGCCACCGGGTGCGCGTGTACGAGGCTGCTGCCGAGTTGCGCGAAATCGGGGCCGGGGTAGTGTTGGGGGCTAATGCCATGCGGGCGCTCGACGAGCTGGGCCTGCACGACGCCGTGCGGCCGGTGGGCGCGCCGCTCACCACCGTGCGCCTGCTCGATGAGCGCGGCCGGGTGCTCAACCGGGCCGATACGACGGCCTTCACCGCGCGCCTGGGCTACGACAACCTGGGCGTGCACCGGGCCGATTTGCAGCGCGAGCTGCTACGGGCGCTGCCGCCCGGCGTGGTGCACCTCGGCCATCGGCTGGCCCGCTTCGAGCAGACCGATACCCACGTCACAGCCTTTTTTGAGAATGGCGAGCAAGCCACCGCCGAGGCATTGGTAGCGGCCGATGGCATCCGCTCGCGGGTGCGGCGGCAACTGCTGCCGGGCAGCCAGCCGCGCTACGCCGGCTACACCTGCTGGCGGGCCACGGTGCAGGCCGATGTGCCCGGCCTGCCCACCACCGGCTCCAGCGAAACCTGGGGCCGCGCCGGGCGCTTCGGGCTGGTGCCCGTGGCCGATAACCGGCTCTACTGGTTTGCCTGCCTCAACAGCCCGGAGCCCAACAATCCCGTTTATAAAGCTTACCAAGTGGCCGATTTGCAGCGCACGTTTGCCAGCTTTCACGCGCCCATTCCGCAGGTGCTGGCCGCCACCAGCGATGCCGACCTGCTCTGGGGCGACCTCTACGACCTGAATCCGCTGGCCACGTTCGCCTTCGGCCGGGTGCTGCTGCTCGGCGATGCCGCCCACGCCACCACGCCCAACCTCGGCCAGGGCGCCGGCATGGCCGTGGAGGACGCCGCCGTGCTGGCCCACTGCCTGCGCGCCACACCCGCCGACCTGCCAGTCGCCTTCCGCACCTTCGACCAGCAGCGGCGGCCCCGCACCCGCCGCATCGTGGAGCAGTCGCGGCAATTGGGAATGCTGGCGCAGTTTACCCCGCCCTGGCTGGCCCCGCTGCGCAATGCCGCGCTGGCCGCCGTACCCGACTGGGTTACGGCCCGCCAGATGGCATGGCTTTATCGGGAGTTGTAGGGTAGCCTGTCGTACTGAGCTGAGCAATACTACCCGTCATGCTGAGCGGAGCGCAGTCGAAGCATCTCTGCCGCTTCGTTGCTGGCGTCGGGAGTTAGTTCACCGATAGAGATACTTCGACTCCGCTGCGCTCCGCTCAGCATGACGGGTAGTAGTAAGTAGCTGTTTGGTTGTTCCTAATCAACCCAACGCAGTCTACCCGCCCGCTCGCCCCTATTTTTGAAGCTTATCATTGCCGCCCGGCAAATCGCTGGCCGGCCCAGGTGCTGTGGCACCGCTTCGTTCTATGAGCTCCTCCCCTTCCAAACCTACCCTTCCGCGCCTCGGCTTTTCCGTGGGCGACCTCGCCGGCATCGGCCCCGAAGTCATTTACAAAACCCTGCGCGACGAGCGCCTGCTCCAGCAATGCACGCCCGTAGTCTACGGCACGGCTACCGCGCTCTTCGATGATTTTCCCATCGAGCAAGGCAGCGAGCCGCTCACCTTCCGGCAGCTGCGCGGCGCGGCCGACATCGCCCCCGGCCGCCTCAACGCCGTGACTTGCTGGGAGGAAGACTTTCACCTCACGCCCGGCCAGCCCTCGCCCGCCAGCGGCCAAGCCGCCCGCGAAAGCCTGCTCGCCGCCAGCCGCGACCTCAAAGCCGGCCTGCTCGATGCCATCGTGACCGCGCCCATCAGCAAGGAAAACACGCAGGCCGACGACTTCCGCTTCCCCGGACACACCGAGTTTCTGGCCAGCTACTTCGGCGCGGCCGACAGCCTCATGTTTTTGGTCGATGAGAACCTGCCGCTGCGCGTGGCCACCGCCACCGGCCACATCCCGCTCAAAAACGTATCGGCACGCCTCACCGCCGACTTGCTGCGCACCAAAATCCGCATGCTGCTCAAGTCGTTGCAAAACGATTTTGGCATCCTCAAACCTAAAATAGCCGTGCTCGGCATGAACCCCCACGCGGGCGAAAACGGGCTCATCGGCCGCGAGGACAATGACGTTATCGCGCCCGTTATCCGGCAGTTCGAGCACGACGGGCACCTGGTTTTCGGCCCCTACCCGGCCGATGGCTACTTCGGCACCGGGCAGTTCCGGCAGTTCGACGCTACGCTCTCTATTTACCACGACCAGGGGCTTATCCCCTTTAAGCTCATGGCATTTGAGCAGGGCGTCAACTTCACGGCGGGCCTGCCAGTGGTGCGTACCTCGCCCGACCACGGCACGGCCTACAGCCTGGCCGGCAAGTTTGCGGCCGATGCCTCGTCGTTTCGGGCGGCTGTGTACCTAGCCTGCGATGTGGTACGCGCTCGCCAGCTGAGTGCGGCCGACCCTAGAAAATCATAAAGTTTCTATTACTGAAATTCTCTTTTTATTTTTGAAACGCGGCTGGCAACGGCCGCGTTTCTAATTTGCTGGTTGTAGGATGGTAATTATGAGCTATGCAGCGTTGCGGGATTTTATAAAAACTTACCCCGACAGCGCTAGTGGGTTGGAAGATTGGTACCGCAAAACCAAAGTCGCTGATTGGAAAAATCTGTCCGAACTACGGCAGACGTTCAATTCGGCTGACTACGTTGGTAATGAGCGAGTAGTATTCAATATTAGCGGTAACCGCTACCGGCTCATTGCCAGTGTACTCTATTCTATTCGCACCGTATTCATCAAATTTATCGGCACTCATACCGCTTATGATGCCGTTGATTCTTCTACTGTTGAGCACCTTAAGAAATGATTATTACGACTGCTGCCGAACACGAAGAAGCTCTTCGGCGTTTTGAATTGCTGGAACAGCAAGATATTGATGCCCACCCGGAATTGCAGCCGCCCGCGTTGGCGCTAGCACTGGCTATCGAGGATTACCAGATTCGCATGGGCTACTTTGATTTCACTGCCAAGCCCACGACCCTGCCCGCTATGATTGAGCTCAAGCGGCAGCAGCGGCAGCTCAAGCAAAAAGACCTGGCCCAGTTGCTCGAAGTGCCGGCCGGCCGTCTCTCTCAAATACTGAGCGGCAAGCGGCGCGTGACGATGGACCTGGCCAAAAAACTCTACGAGCGGCTCGACATCAGCCCCGAGTTCATCCTGAAAACGGCATAAGCCTAGTCGTATCCGCTTGATAAAGCCAACAAAAACCCGTACCTTTGCCCCCCGTTAATTCGGCTAACTGTGAAAAACGACCCGCAATTTGATTTGCCGATTGCCCGGCTCTCGCTTAAAACGCACCAGTTTGCGTTTGAGCTCGGCCGCGCCTTTTTCGAGCAGTTCGACCCCAAAGGCGAGTTTATCGCCGATGGCAACCTGCACGCCGACGTGACGCTCGATAAAACCGAGCGCCTCATTACCATCACCTCGCACATCACGGGCACGGTGCGCCTCACCTGCGACCGCAGCCTCGATGAGTACGACCAGCCGCTGGATATTACCAACCAGCTGCTGGTGCGCTACAGCGACGAGCCGAAAGAGCTCGACGACGACGTGCTGCAAATCACGCCCGACACGCTGACGCTCAACATCGCGCAACACCTCTACGACTATATCGGGCTGGCCTTGCCCATGAAGAAGCTGCACCCGCGCTTTCAGAACGAGGCCGACGAAGACCCCGACGCTGCTACCAAACTCATTTTTTCGACCCGGCCTGCCGGCGAGAATCCTGATGAGGACGAGCCAGCCGACCCACGTTGGGCGGCGCTCAAAAACCTGAATTAGAGGGTTATCTAATTCATATTTTTTAATTCCTAATTCATACCTGACTCATGGCACATCCTAAGCGCCGGACCTCTACCGCCACCCGCGACAAACGCCGCAGCCACCACAAGCTGACCCCGAAGGCCGTTACCATCTGCCCCAACACGGGCGAGCTGCACCTGCGCCACAAGGCCTACGTAGTAGACGGCGACCTGTACCACAACGGGCAGCTGGCCATCAAAAACTACACCTCGGTAGCTGCCCCGGCCGTAGCTGGCGACACGGACTCGGACGAAGAATAGCCGAAAGCGTTGTTATTTCGCGGTACCATCGGGCCGGACTGCTCTAACTCAGATGGGCAGTCCGGCCCGGTTGGTTTCGTACCTTCGCGCCCCTAGGCTACTCTTTCACCATTTCCGCGTTCATGAAAATTGCCCTCGACGCTATGGGCGGCGACTTTGCCCCCCAGGCTGCCGTGGCCGGTGCCGTGCTGGCTGCCCAGCGCCTGGCCGGCAAAGCTCAGGTTGTACTTATTGGCACTGAGGCCGAAGTTCGGCCGCTGCTCGAGGCCTACGGCCCCGAGGCGGCGGCGCTCGAGCTGGTGCCCTCCACGCAGGTTATTGAGATGGGCGAACACCCCACCAAGGCCTTTCAGCAAAAACAAGACAGTAGCATTGCCGTGGGCTACCGCTTGCTGCACAGCGGCGAAGTAGAAGCCTTCTGCTCGGCGGGCAACACGGGTGCCATGCTCGTGGGCGCCATGTTTACGGTGAAGGCGGTGCCGGGCGTGCTGCGCCCCGCCATTGCCAACTTTGTGCCCAAACTGGCTGGCGGCTACGGTATTTTGGTCGATGTAGGGGCCAACGCTGATTGCAAGCCCGAGATGCTGGAGCAGTTTGGCGAGCTGGGCTCGCTCTATGCGCAGTATGTGCTGGGCATCGAACGCCCCACGGTAGGCCTCATGAGCCTCGGCGAGGAGGAAGGCAAGGGCACCGTGACAACCCAGGCAGCGCACCAGTTGCTGAAAGTGAACCCGCACGTGCACTTCATCGGCAATATCGAAGGCCGCGACTTGTTCAACGACAAGGCCGATGTCATTGTGTGCGACGGCTTTACGGGCAATGTGATGCTGAAGATGGCCGAGTCGATGTACGACATCATGGTGGCCCGCAACCTCAACGACGAATTTTTTGAGAAAGTAAACTACGAAACGATTGGCGGGTCGCCCATTTTGGGTATCAACGACAACGCCATCATCGGCCACGGCGTAAGCACGCCGCTGGCCATCTGTAACATGCTGGTGCAGGGCTACGAAATGGCTCACTCCGGCATCGTAGACAAAATCAAAGACTCTTTTAAATCCTAAGTCCCGAACGCCCGGCCGGGGGCCGGGCCGCACGGAGTTTGGGCCGCACCTTTGCGCTCATGAAGATTACCGCCGCCATCACCGGAGTCGGAGGCTACGTGCCCGACTACGTGCTCAGCAACCAGGAGCTAGAAAAACTGGTCGATACCACCGACGAATGGATAACTACGCGCACCGGCATCAAGGAGCGGCGCATTCTGAAGGGTAAAGACCAGGGTAGCTCGGTGATGGGCATTAAGGCGGTGCAGCAGCTGCTCGAAAAGACGAACACGCGCCCCGAGGACGTGGATTTGCTCATTTGTGCCACCGTGACGCCGGACATGCTGTTTCCGGCCACGGCTAACATCATTTCCAACGGCTGCGGCATCACCCGGGCGTTTAGCTACGACATGAATGCGGCGTGTTCGAGCTTCCTGTACGCGCTCGCCACGGGCGCGCAGTTCATCCAGGGCGGCATGTACAAGAAGGTAGTCATCGTGGGGACCGACAAAATGTCGTCCATCGTGGACTACACCGACCGCGCCAACTGCATCCTGTTCGGCGACGGCGCGGCGGCCGTGCTGCTCGAGCCCAGCCTCGAAGGCTACGGCATTCTCGACCAGGTGCTCTGCACCGATGGCAGCGGCGAGCCCTTCCTGCACCAGAAAGCCGGCGGCAGCCGCCGCCCGCCCTCGGCCGAAACCGTAGCCAACCGCGAGCACTTCATTTACCAGGAAGGCGCGACAGTGTTCAAGTTTGCCGTGAAAAGCATGGCCGACGTAGCCGCACAAGTAATGGCCCGCCAGCACCTTAGCCACGACGACATTGCCTGGCTGGTGCCGCACCAAGCCAACAAGCGCATCATTGACGCTACCGCCCACCGCATGGGCGTGGGCCCCGAAAAGGTGATGCTCAACATCCAGCGCTACGGCAACACCACCAGCGCCACCATCCCGCTGTGCCTCTGGGACTACGAGAAGCAGCTTCACAAAGGCGACAACCTCATTCTGGCCGCCTTTGGGGGCGGCTTCACCTGGGGTGCCATCCACGTGAAATGGGCGTACAATTCTTAGGAGTTAGGAGTTTTAAGTTCTGAGTTTTGAGTTTGCCAAGCGGCTCTCAATCCAGAATTTTCAACTCAGAACTCAAAACTTAAAACTCACAACTCCACCAAATGGCATCCACCGCCGACTTTCGCAACGGGCTCGTGCTCAACTACAACAACGAGCTGCACGTTATTACCGACTTCCAGCACGTGAAGCCGGGCAAAGGCCCCGCTTTTGTACGCACCAAGATGCGTAACATCAAAACCGGCCGCACCATCGACAACACCTTCAACGCCGGCGTGAAAGTGGAAACGGCCCGCGTAGAGCAGCGCCCGCACCAGTTCCTGTACAAGGACGACTACGGCTTCACGTTCATGAACAAGGACGACTTCGAGCAGGTAGTACTGCCCGAGGCGATGGTGCCCTTTGCCGACCTCATGAAGGAAGGCCAGGACGTGACCATCCTGTTCCACGCCGAAACCGAGCAGCCCCTCACCGCCGAGCTCCCCACCACCGTAGACTTGGTCGTAACCTACACCGAGCCCGGCCTGCGCGGCGACACCGCCACCAACACCCTGAAGCCCGCCACCGTGGAAACCGGCGCGCGCATCCAGGTGCCACTGTTCATCGACCAGGACACCAAAATCCGCATCAAAACCAGCGACTACTCTTACGTAGAGCGCGTTAAGTAAGCTGTTGCGCGGACTTTGTAGTCCGCGACGAGTCTACTATTTTACAGGGTTCGCGCTAGTTGCTTGTGTCGCGGACTACAAAGTCCGCGCAACCTTTATGTCGAAAGAATCTACCAAAAACCAGCCGAAAAAAGACGCTGCCATGAAAGCCAAAGAACTCCAGGAGCTGCTCGACTTCATCGCCAAGTCGGGCCTCAATAAAGTAAATATTGAAACCGAGGAGTTTAAAATCTCCGTGCAGCGCGAGCCTTCGACCAAGCAAGTGGTGAGCATGAGCGCCGCGCCCGTAGCCGCCCCGGCCCCCGCGCCCGCTGCTGCCCCAGTAGCCGCGGCTCCGGCCCAAGCTGCGGCAGCAGCCCCCGCCGCGCCCGCGGCTGCCCCGGCCGCCAGCCACACCCCGCTCAAGTCGCCGATGATTGGCACTTTCTACCGCAGCAGCGGCCCCGATTCGCCGGCCTTTGTGCAAGTAGGCGATACGGTGGAGAAAGGCCAGGTTATCTGCATCATCGAGGCCATGAAGCTGTTCAACGAGATTGAAGCCGAGCAGAGCGGCCGCATTGTAAAGGTGCTCGTGGAAAACGCCACGCCGGTAGAGTACGACCAGCCGCTGTTCCTGATTGAGTAGCTTTTTTGGAGTTATGAGTTATGAGTTGTGGGTTATGAGTTGGGGGGTTATTTTACAATAATCACCTGATTCATAGCCCACAACTCATAACTCATAATTCATAACTCATAACTCCAAAAACCGTGTTTAATAAAATTCTGATTGCCAACCGGGGCGAAATTGCCCTGCGCGTTATCCGTACCTGCCGCGAAATGGGCATCAAAACGGTGGCCGTGTACTCGACCGCCGACAAGGAAAGCCTGCACGTGCGCTTTGCCGACGAGGCGGTGTGCATCGGGCCGCCCGCCAGCAGCCAGAGCTACCTTAACATCCCGACGCTCATCGCGGCGGCCGAGATTACCAATGCCGACGCCATTCACCCCGGCTACGGCTTTTTGAGCGAAAACGCGGAATTTTCGCGCATCTGCGCCGAAAATGGCATCAAGTTCATCGGTGCCTCGCCCGACATGATTAACCGCATGGGCGACAAGGCGTCGGCCAAAGCGACTATGATTGAGGCCGGCGTGCCGGTAGTGCCCGGCTCGACGGGCCTGCTCGAATCGGTAGAGCAAGGCAAGAAAATCGCGGCCGAAATCGTGTACCCCGTCATCCTGAAGGCCACGGCCGGCGGCGGCGGGCGCGGCATGCGGATTATCAACTCGGAAGACGAGTTTCAGAAAGCCTGGGACGATGCCCGCACCGAGGCCAAGGCGGCCTTCGGCAACGACGGCGTGTACCTGGAGAAGTTCGTAGTGGAGCCCCGCCACATCGAAATCCAGATTTGCGGCGACCAGTTTGGCCACGTGTGCCACCTCTCGGAGCGCGACTGCTCCATCCAGCGCCGCCACCAGAAGCTGGTGGAGGAAGCTCCTTCGCCGTTCATGACCGACGACCTGCGCGAGCGCATGGGCGCGGCGGCCATCGCGGGCGCTTCGGCCATCGGCTACGAGGGCGTGGGTACCATCGAGTTTCTGGTTGACAAGAACCGCGATTTCTACTTCATGGAAATGAACACCCGCATCCAGGTCGAGCACCCGGTAACGGAGGAAATCGTGAACTACGACCTTATTAAAGAGCAGATTAAGGTAGCGGCGGGCATCCCGATTTCGGGCAAAAACTACTTCCCGAAGATGCACGCCATGGAGTGCCGCATCAACGCCGAAGACCCGCGCCAGGGGTTCCGCCCCGCGCCGGGCCGCATCACCACGCTGCACATCCCCGGCGGCCACGGCGTGCGCGTCGACACCCACGTGTATGCCGGCTACCAGATTCCGCCCAACTACGACTCCATGATTGCCAAGCTCATTACCGTGGCCCAAACCCGCGAGGAGTGCATCGTGAAAATGAAGCGCGCCCTAAGCGAGTTCGTGGTAGAAGGCGTGAAAACGACCATTCCATTCCACTTGGCGCTGATGGACAGCGAGGATTTCAAAGCCGGTAATTTCACGACCAAGTTTTTGGAGTCGTTTGATTTTTCGGTGGTGTAGACTATTTATACAATTCTGTAAAATGCCTGTCTTGTTGAAAGATGGGCGTTTTCACTTTATACTGGCGGCAGCAACTATTTGGTTGAGTATCTGCCTACCTTGACTAATTTTATTTCAATTACTATCCGAAGGCAATGTCTGCCGCCCAATCCATCTATCAGCGCCGCTATACCGTCGAAGAATACTTCACCCTGGAAGAGCAAACGGGCATTCGCCACGAGTTCTTCCAAGGCGAAGTATTTCCGCTTGACGGGCCGGAAGGTATGGCGGGCGGCACCAAGCAGCACAATCGGCTAATTCAGAACTGCACGTTTGGGCTGCGGGCGGGCATTGGCGAGCGCGGCTGCGAGATTTACACCGAGAACGTGCGGCTGGCGCTGGCGGCCGGCGAGCACTACAACTACCCCGACGTGGTGGTAAGCTGCGACCCGCAGGACGACGACCCGCGCACGGTGCATTCGCCAGTAGTCATCATGGAAGTGCTCTCGCGCAGCACGGAGGCCCGCGACCGGGGCTGGAAATTTGAGCAGTGCCAGTTGATTCCGTCGCTGCAACAGTACGTGCTGGTGTCGCAGTACCGCGTGTTGGTCGATAGCTTCGTGCGTACCGACCACGGCACTTGGGAGCTCACGAGCCTACGCAAGCTAACGGACGTACTACTGCTGCCGACGCTACAAAGCCAACTACCGCTGGCCGAGATTTACAGGGGCATTAATATTCCGCCGTTGCGGCTGGCTGACTAGCTTACCATCCTTGTTTTATCTGGTACAAGCCCGGCCGCACCCTTGCGGCCGGGCTTTCGTTATCTTAGCCCTATGCAACCTCACATCCTCACCATCCCCGACGATAGCGTGTACGAGCAACTAGTGCAGCTGGCTGCCGCCGCCGGCCTGCACATTGCCGATAATGGCTTGGTATCGAAGCCAGTGCAACACGCTACTATTCCACCTGACATAAGTAAGCTGACGCACGAAGAGAAGCTAGCTATTCTGAAGCGTGGCGGCGACGGCAGGAGTATTCCCGACCCGCTGGCGTGGCAACGTGAAGAACGGCAGGAGCGCCCTATGCCTTTTCGCTCGTGAACTACTTATTAGATAGTAATGCGCTGATTTACGCCGCTCGTTCAGAGGAAATTTATCTGCCGCTACGCAATTGGGCAAACCGGCCCGATGTGGCCGTTTTAGCTATTTCGCAAGTCGAAGTATTAAGCTTTCATAACCTGACCACCGCCGATGCGTTGTTTTTCAGCATTGTCTTTGACCTGCTGCCACAACTAGCTATCACTGATACGATACTGCAACGCGCCGTGCGAATACGCCAGCAGTTTCGACTCAAAACGCCGGATGCCATTATCGCCGTCACCGCCCTGGAACACGGCTTGGTATTGGTCACGGCCGACAGCGGCTTTACCCGAGTTGCTGGATTATAATTGATTGACCCACTGACCTCTTGATTAGCGTGCGTAAAAAAAACCTCCTAGTGAGCTTTCTCAGCCTGGCGGCGGGTTACACGCTTGCTGGCTGCTCGGAACCCTGCGCCGGCCACATCGAAAGCACCGTGCTTTACTTCGTGGAAGCGCCCAACCACCAAGGCCAGCTCGTGTACGCCAACGTGCTGAACAAGCCCGACCTGGGCGTGCAGCATACGCTGATGCGTGAGGATAAAGAGTATGGCACCTTCGGCCACATCGTCATTATTCAAGACCCGGAAAGCAAGTTTAAAGGCCGCCGCAGCGTGTGCTTCGATGAGTTTCAGCGGCTGCCTCCGCCGGCCACCGCGAAGCTGGATGAGCTGGACATTCCGTGGATAACCGTGACTAAGTAGCCCGGCTACTCGCGCGTGGGCCGGCGGGGCAGCGTCAGCAGCAGTATCAGGAAGCCAGTGAATGCCAGGCTGTACCAGGTAATAACGGGCAAGCCACGGTAGTACGGCATCTGGGGCGGATAGTGCCCAAGCAAGCTCAGGCCCGAGAAGATGATGCTGCCCAGCGCCAGCAGCGCCAGGATGGTGCGGCCCACCAACTGGTCGGCTTTGCGGAGCAAGCTCACGTAGCCGCTCAGCTCGACCTTCACCCGCAGGTCGCCCTTACTGACTTTACGCATGATTTGGCGCAGGTCGATGGGTAGCGTCTGGAGCAGGGCTAGGAGCTGGGTACCAGTGTATTCGGCTTCGCTCAGGATATTTTCGGGCGAGTACTGCTCGCGGATGATTTTGGCCCCGTAGGGGCGCACAAACTCGAAGGTATTGAAGTTGGGATGCAGCACCTTGCCAATGCCTTCGAGGATAACGAGTGCGCGCAGAATGAGGAACACCGCGCCCGGCACTTGCAGCTTGTAGCGGTAGATGATGCCTTGCAGCGAATCGGCCAGGTCGCTCATGCTCATATCTTTAACATCGAGCACGGCGAAGTCTTCGATGAGCAAACTGAGGTCGGCCTCGAAGGCGCGCATGTCGGGAATGTCGCTGCTGAGGGCGAGGCGGCGGAAATTGAGCGCCATGCTGCGGGCATCTTGCCGGGCCATGCCGATGAAGACGCCCGCGAAGGCGTATTTCTGCTGCTTGGTGAGCTTGCCCACCATGCCGAAGTCAATGAGTACCAGCGTGCCATCGGGGCGCACGAGCACGTTGCCGGGGTGCGGGTCGGCGTGGAAAAACCCGAACTCGAATATCTGGGTCAGGTAGATGTCCATGCCCGTTTCGGCCACCTGCTCGGGGCTGAGGCCCCAGGCCAGCAGCTGCGCCTTGTCGGTTATTTTACAGCCGTTTACGAACTCGATTACCAGCACTTTTTCGGTACTGAGCTCGCGGTAGGGCTTGGGGATGTAGAAGGTGGCGTAACTTTCGTAGAGCTTGCGCAGCTGCTCCATCGCGCGGGCCTCGGAGGTATAGTCCAGCTCCTTGACCATGCTGCGCTCGAAGGCATCGACCACGTCCTGCGGGTTGGTGAGGCCCTGGTTGCGCAGGAAATTGCCGGTGAGGCGCACCAGCTCGTGCAGCAGGCGCAGGTCGCCTTCTACCTTGTCGCGCACGCCGGGGCGCTGCACTTTCACTACCACTTCTTCGCCGCTCAGCAGCCGCGCCCGGTGCACCTGCCCGATGCTGGCCGAGCCGATAGGCACGTCGTCGAACTCCGTGAAAATGTCAGCTAGCGGGCGGCCCAGCTCCTGCTCTATCAGCTGGCGGGCCTCCTCCACGGGAAAGGGCGGCACGTTGCTTTGCAGCTTCTCAAACTCATCTATCAGCTCCTCAGGCAGCAAGTCGGCGCGGTTGCTGAGGGCCTGGGCCAGCTTGATAAACGTGGGGCCTAACTCTTCGATAATAAGGCGAATACGCTCCCAGCGCGTAGTTTCGAACACCGGGCGCTCGTCTTCTTCCAGCCAGCGCAGGCGGCGTTTTTGGCTCACGAGCCGGCGCAGAGGCGTGTTGGTTACGACGTCCTCGAAGCCGTAGCGCAGCAGCACTTCGGCCACCTGCCGGATGCGCGTGAGGTTGGAAAGCGTATTCTTAAAAAGCACCTGGCGAAGTTACTGCGGCGGCCGGTTTAGCAGTTGGCTTTGCCAGGCCTTACTTCGCTCGGCCGGCTTACATATATCAGGCGTGCTTTTTGCTACTGGCTGCTGGGCTTATTCTACCCTTTTCCTCTTTCTACCCCCTCCTACCCCATGACCCACCGCCTCCACCTGCTCATCGAGCAGCTCGACCTGGCCACCGAACACGCGCTGGCCTCGGCCGAGGCGCTCGGGCCCCGTGCCTATGTGCCGCCCGTGCCGGGGCAGTGGGCGGCGGCCCAGGTTATCCACCATGTGCTGTCGGCCGAGCTTAAGATTGTCAACGCTCTACAGAAAGCGCTGGCTGCCAGCCACGATACCTGGCGGCTGGGCACCCTCAAAAGCAAGCTGCGCAGTGCCGCGCTGCGGCTGGCTTTACGCCTGCCGGGCCTCAAATTCAAAGTACCACCTACGCTAGCGCCCCCGCCCGCCCCGGAAGACATTGCCCCGCTGCCCAAGCTGCGCGAACAATGGCAAAGCATCCGCCGCCGGCTGGAGCAGGTGCTCAACGAGTTTCCGAGCGGCAAGCTGAATCACACAGTATTTCGGCATCCACGTGCAGGCTGGCTTACGGTGGGCCAGACCGTTACGTCGATTCTGGACCACACTTTACACCATCAGCAGCAATTGAATCGGATTACGAAGGTGCTGAAGTGAGGCTGGGGCGCCGCGTAGCGGTGCTAGGTTTGTAGCAAAAATGTAAAACCGGACAGTGCCGCGTAGCGGTGCCAGACACACCCACAACCGTCTTCTGGCACCGCTACGCGGGGCACTACTTTACTCCGTGCTCAGCGCAGCAGCTAGCTCGGCCGGGGGCACGGTGAGCTTGCGGCGGTCGAGGTCAAGCCATGCGCCATCGACGGTAACGGTAGCCGCCACGCGGCCGTCGGCCTTGTAGATGCTGTGCTCGATGGTCCAGCGCGCGCCGTCGGGCGTGCCACCGGTTACGCGGCCTTCCACCCGAATTTGCTCGCCGGCGTGCAGTTCTTTCAGGTACTTGGTTTCTTCGCGAAACAAAATGGGGCCAATGCGCAGCTCGGCAAACTTGCGCAAATCGAAGCCGTGGCTGGCCAGCCAGTGCACGCGCTGGTCGGCGGCAAAGTCGGCGTAGGCCGAGTGGCGCATGTGGCCGTTGGGGTCCAGCTCGGCCCAGCGCACGGTATAGCTTTGGGAATGAGACATTGCTTAGTGTTTGGTTGTTAGTGCTTAGCGCCCAGTTAGTAGTGCTTGGTGCTTAGGGTTGGTTATTCATCATTTGTTGTTTCTGCGAACCTAAATACCGCACTGACGACCAAGCACTAAGCACTACCAACTAAGCACTAATTGCCAGCGTAAGGCGCACGAGATACTGGCCGTTTTCGTCGGTATCGATAAAATCGACTTCGTAGCCGGCCTGGCGGGCGGCGTCTTCGAGCAGCGCGGCGTCGATAAACAGCCAGGGAAAAGGCTGGCCGGTTTGCTTTTTATATTGAAAAGTGTATTCGACCTCGCCGTAGTACGGGCCGTTGAGGTCGAGCACGAGCGCGCCTTCCTCGTCTTCGTAGAGGTAGCTGATGTCGGAGGAAGTGGCCAGAATCTGGCCATCGGGCGCGAGCAGCGTGCGGGCGTGGGCCAGAAATTTATCGAGGCCTTCGAGCGTGCCGGCCAGCCCGAGGCCGTTCATCAGCATCAGAATAGTGTCGTAGGGCAGCTCGTCGGTGGGGCGCGGGGCCATAACATCGCGCAGCGCAACCTGCTGCACCCCACGGGCTTGCATTACCTGCACGGCCCCGGCCGATTGGTCGATGGCCAGCACGTCGGTGAAGCCGCGGCCTTGCAACTCCAGGGCGTGGCAGCCGGCGCCGGCACCCAGGTCGAGCACGCGGCCCCGGCACTCGTCGAGGGCCTGGCGCTCGAGCTCGGGCATGGCCAGCAGGGTGCGGAAGAAGTAGGCGGCGGGCAGCGGCTCATCGTCGGCGGCGCTACACTGCACAGTGAGGGCGGCGGCGTGGTGGCCGTGCTGGTAGTCGAGCAGCGCCTGGCCGAGCAGGTCGGGAGAGGAAGTAGGCATGGAAAACGGGGAAGGCAAAATAGCCGGCCCGGGCGTTTAAACGTAAACAGGGCCAGGCCGGCGGCAAAGGTCCGGCCCTTTTGTCTTTTCTTTTCCCCCTCATGGCTACCGCGCTCAAAAAAGGCCAGCTTCCCACCAAAATCTGCGCTACCTGCGGGCTGCCCTTCGAGTACCGCAAAAAGTGGCGCAACAACTGGGAAGCCGTGAAATATTGTAGCGAGCGCTGCCAGCGAAATAAGATTCCAGCTGTTAGCTCTTAGCTGCTGGCTACTCGCCCCCTTCAAAATCATCCTCCTTCGTCATTTCATCCCAACAAGCTAATAGCCAACTGCTAACAGCTAAAAGCCAATTAAAATGGCCTCTAACCTCGACTATCTCGACCCCGCCCTTCAGCCCCTTGTAGACAAAGTAGAAGCCTACCTCGTGGCCAAGGAAGATTTACGCAAGCTCACCCTCGCCGAGCGCAACGAAGCCCAGCACAATGCTGCGGTCGAGCAATCGGCCGCTCAGTTTGAGCAGCGCCCGCCCACCGGCTCCTTCGACCAGCACCACGACGAGCTGCACCAGCAGCACCAGGATGCCCTCGACGACCTGCGCCGCCTCGAAGCCGACATTCTGCACCTACTACCCACCCGCGACGAATGGGTAAAAGTGAACCTCGGCTACGGCCCCAGCCGCGTGGGTGCCTGGCGCGTGCCCAATGCCGATGGCGCGCAGGAAGAGCACTACGAGATAAGGGTAGTGTTTTAGCCATTTAACAGTTATCAATTAACATTTAACAGCTCGGCTATTACACTCTTATTGTGTATAATAGCCGAGCTGTTAAATGTTAATTGATAACTGTTAAATGACCTAATGTCCCGAGTCCCAGTCGTAGCCCATTTCGGCCCAGTAGTCGGGCGGGCGCGCGTCGGCGAAGGTGATAGTGCCAATGCGCTTGAGATGCTTGATACCGTACTTGAGGGGCGTAACCAGGCGTAGCGGCGCGCCGTGGGCCAGGCTTAGCGGCTCGCCGTTTATCTCGTAGCAGAGCAGCGTTTGGGGGTGAATGGCGCTGTGCATGTCGAGGCCCACGTAATACTCTTCGTCGGGCGTCATCACGCCCACGTAGGGCGCGAGGTCGGCAGGTGGGCGGGCTATATCCTTGATAGGCTGACCGCTGCGGCTGGCCAGCGGGTATTTGGCCAGAAAATCGGCGAAGCGCGCGCCGGCCCAGTTCACCACGATGCTCCAGCCCTCGATGCATTTGAGCTCGGTATTCATTTCCACGCGGGGCAGCGCCTTAATGTCGGCCAGGGTAAACTGCTGGGGCTGGCCGCCGCCGTAGGGCTGCACCACCATCCGCCAGGCGGCCAGGTCAATTGCAGACGCCAGGCCGGCGCGGCCATTGGTACGCACCTGCTTCACGGCCTGGCTTTTAGGAAACTCGCGAGCCAGCCGCGTTTCCTTGAAGTAAGCGGCTGAGAGGCGGCCGTTGGCATCGAGCACCCGCCGAAAGGGCAGCGGCGTGCCGTCGGCATCGGGGCGCTGCAAGAGGTAGCGCCAGCCCAGCACGCCGCCCAGCGCGGCCAGCCCCCCCACGATAAACGAGCGCCGCGTGCGCCGCGCCGCTTCTTGTTGTAGCGGCGAGCCCGGCGGCAGCGTGAGGTCTTGGCCATCGGGCGAAGGATGGGGCGGAATCTGGTTTTCTGGTTGCATAGCAGATGAGTTTCCCGCAGGGTTTCGCAGGGTCAGGCGCAGAGTTTTGCGGGGCAGGTACAAAAGAAAAGCCCGTGAGCCCCCGCGTCTTACTCCACGAAACCCCGCAGGAATGTTTACTTTTTTATTTCATTACCTGGCACTTCTGCTACTTCGAAGCCAGCCACCATCGAGCGGAAGTTGTTCCAGCCAGCCCGTACTACCTGCGCCACGTGCACGACAAAAAACAGCACGTAGCCAATGGTCAGCACAAAATGCTCGATGCGAGCGGCTTCGTAGCCACCCAGCAACCGCGTGAGCCAGCCAAACTGCACCGGCTTATAAATAGCCAAGCCAGTGAGCAGCGAGCCTACCCCCATGATTATCACGGCAGTGTAAGCAATGCGCTGCGCACCATTGTACTTGCGCACGGGCGGCACGGTTTTGCGCAAACCCAGGTCGTGCAAAATCACCTGCCCGGCCTCGCGGAAGGAAGCTCGGTTGGGCAGCAGGTAGCGCCACTCGCCCGAAAACAGCGTGTAAAGCACGTAAAGCAAGCCGTTTAGAAAGAAAACCCACATGAGCAGAAAGTGCCACGACATGCCCTGCGCCAGCTTGTGGTCGAGGTGAAAGGTGTCGTAAAACGACTGCGGAAAAAACTTAAACAGCGTGGTTTTGCCCCAGCCGACGCGGTACACGTCGTTGGCCCAGTATATCCAGAGGCCACTCCAAATCATGAGCGCCAGCACCGGAAAGTTCAGCCAGTGAAACCAGCGAATAGCCAGCGGGTGCTTTTCAACAAGTTGCTTCATATAAGCTTCTGCTTATGTCTTATCTGGTTTTTTACAGCAAGCTAACGCTCATCGCGTTTTTTGCACGTGCAGGTAGCCATGCAGGCTCTGTGCAAGCGCCCCATCCGGCGCGATAGTACCACTTTCAAAGAGCCCGGAGCGTACAGCCCAGTTTCCGGCACTGTAACCGGAATGGCGCACGCCCGGTTCGCCGTGCAGCCGATTCTACCTGGCCTCGCCGCTTACTCATAGCAGTTCGCTGGCAAAAATTCGGGCCCATTGGCCGCCCCTGCTTGGCACCGGGCGCAACAGCTTAGCGAGGATTAACGCAAAAGCCATATTGGCTACACTGGCAACGACCGCTGCTGAAACTGACTTTGGACGCTATTGGTAGCCATTACTATGTGGCAGGCAGCCCGGCGTTAGTGCCAGGCCAGTCAGCCGACTGGGGAGCCTGCCCCTCAACTGACCTTGTATCACAGTGCGGGGAAGTGCCGTATAAGGCTCCGATTTATACGGCAGCTCAGTCAGCAACCACCATAATAGCACTGAGGCCTAGGCAGTAGCCACTTTTAGGCCAGCTACTCAACACGGGAAATAAGGCAACCAGTACTCGATAAAGTTAATGACAGGCGCAAACTAGCTCGGGCAGCCCTCAAAATAAATTGGCTTGAATTGGCTTGGTATGCCACCGAAAGAAAGTCAATTGCCAGCTGTGACCAGTACGCACTCTTTACGCATCTATGAGCACAAGTATCTGATGTGTAGTGCATAATACCCTTTGCTTCTCTTTTTCTCCTTTCACAATTATTATTAACAATAATATTTTCTACGGCAATCCTGGTGCTTATCAAATAATTTTTCCTTCCCTAAATCCAATCACAACCAGAGTGAGCATTTTTATTACCCTTTATTATCAGTCACTTAAACCTGTATTGCCATTCACTCACCCAGAAACAGCATAATAACAAGATATGAACTTCCCAGCCTCTCAAAACATCCAAACACATTATCAATTATTACCATACGCCGCTTAGTGTTTAGCTTTGCAACACACTAGCAAGCCCAAGAGTATTGCACCTAATGGCTTTTATCGCCAGGCTTTTCGGTATTTGAACTAGCACGATGCGCTGCTTAATTGTTGCTATTTGCTTTTATATTATCACCTAACTATCAGCCTCAAAGCAAATCCACTTACATTACTGTGAGTTGGCCACATACAGTTTTTTAATAGAAATTTCATATCCTCTTCTTGAGATTTGCATTATCCGGCTATAATATTACACTACCATACTATCAACTACCCTTTCCACACCTTCTACGCTATGCTAATCACATTAGAGCCTACCCCTACTATGGCTGCTCATCCGGCACATACTGCTGACATACAGCTGGGTGCGCCGGCAGCGCAGCGCCACCCCATGCGCAAGCGCACGTTCGACTTCTTTTTTGCGCTGCTTGTCGTTCTGTTCGTTCTCATCTGGCTGATTCCGCTCATTGCCTGCTTCATCAAGCTCGAATCGAAAGGCCCTATCTTCTTCCGGCAGCTGCGCACTGGCAAGGATGGCAAACCCTTCTACTGCTTCAAGTTTCGCAGCATGCTCGTCAACGACGACGCAAACTCGCGGCAGGCGACCCTCGGCGACAGCCGCATCACCAAGGTGGGCGCTTTTCTGCGCAAAACCAGCCTCGACGAACTACCGCAGTTTCTGAACGTGCTTCGGGGTGAGATGTCGGTGGTGGGCCCACGCCCGCACATGCTCAAGCACACCGAAGACTACTCCAAAGTCATTCACAATTTTATGGACCGCCACTTGGTGATGCCGGGCATCACGGGCTTGGCGCAGGTGTCGGGCCACCGCGGCGAAACCAAGGAGCTGGAGGACATGGTGAAGCGCTTCAACGCTGATATTCACTACCTGCACAACTGGTCTTTTCTGCTCGACCTCAAAATAGTGCTGCGCACCGCTACCCAGGTGTTTGGCGATAACAAGCACGTTTTTTAGGTTTTGCCCGGGTGCCGGGGTAGGCTGACTGCTTTGCCGGTGCCCAACCAAGTAGGGCAAAAAAAAATCTCCCACGCCAGAGGCGTGGGAGATTCCAACCAAAACACCTTAAAAACTATTCTTTCACGAGGGGATAAACAGCGTAGCCGCTAAATAATTCCAAGAGCTTCTTAAATTTTGAGTGCGCCGCGATAAGGTGCTGATAATAGGGGCTCTGGATAAGTAATTTATGCGCTTGGTTGGCATCAGCCACCATACCAGTCTAACCTTCTTGCACTCCTTAGTAATTGGCTTGACTAAAAAAGGCCGTCCAGATGGACGGCCTTTTTGCTGTGTGTACCACGCGGTGGTTACACGTCGAGCTTGGCGTACTTCGCGTTTTGCTCGATAAAGTCGCGGCGAGGGGCTACTTCGTCGCCCATCAGCATGGAGAACAAATGGTCGGCCTCGGCGGCCGAATCCACGGTTACTTGCTTGAGCGAGCGGGTTTCGGGCTGCATGGTGGTTTCCCACAACTGCTCGGCGTTCATTTCACCCAGGCCTTTATAGCGCTGCACGTTCACGGTTTCGGGGCGGCCGCGGCCGAGTTCTTCGGTAGCGGCGGCGCGCTCATCCTCGGTCCAGCAGTAGCGCTCCTCCTTGCCACGCTTCACGAGGTAGAGCGGCGGCAGGGCAATGTAAATGTTGCCCTGGTCCACGAGCTGGCGCATGTAGCGGAAAAAGAACGTGAGGATAAGCGTGCGAATGTGCGAGCCGTCAATATCAGCATCGGTCATGATGATGATTTTGTGGTAGCGCAGCTTGCTGAAGTTCAGCGGGCCGGTTTCGTTGCCCTCGTCGTCGGTGCCGAAAGCCAGCGACTTGCGCTCGTTGAACGTGACGCCGAGCGCGGTAATCATGTTCTTGATTTCCTCGTTTTCCAGGATTTTGTGCTCCTGGGCTTTCTCCACGTTCAGGATTTTACCGCGCAGCGGCAGGATGGCCTGAAACGCCCGGTTGCGGCCCTGCTTGGCGGTACCACCGGCCGAGTCCCCTTCCACGAGGTAGAGCTCGCACACCTCGGGGTCCGAGTCGGAGCAGTCGGCCAGCTTGCCAGGCAAAGAGTTGGAGCCCAGCACGTTTTTGCGCTGCACCATGTCCTTGGCCTTGCGGGCGGCGATGCGGGCCTTGGCGGCCAGAATCACCTTCTCCATGATTTTGTTGGCCTGGTTGGGGTTTTCCTCCAGGTACTGGGCCAGGATTTCGCCCACCACGGTGTTTACCGCGCCGCTCACTTCAGAGTTGCCCAGCTTGGTCTTGGTCTGGCCTTCAAACTGTGGCTCGGCCACTTTCACCGAGATAACGGCCGTGAGGCCCTCGCGGAAGTCGTCGCCGGTGATTTCCACCTTGGCTTTCTCAAACAGCTGCTTTTTGTCGCCATAGGCCTTCAGCACCCGCGTCACGGCCGAGCGGAAGCCGCCCACGTGCGTGCCGCCCTCGATGGTGTTGATGTTGTTGACGTACGAGTAGACGTTTTCCTGGTACGAGGTATTGTACTGCAAGGCCACCTCTACCGGCGTACCGCCCTTCTCGCTTTCCACGTAAATGGGCTCGGCCAGCAGCGAGGGGCGCTCGGTGCCATCAAGGTATTGCACGAAGTCGCGCAGGCCGCCTTCCGAGAAAAACTCCTCGTAGCGGAAGCCGTCGGCATCGACGTGGCCCACGGCGGCATCGCCCAGCGGCTTTTCGCGGCGGTCCGTCAGCGTGATGCGGATGCCCTTGTTCAAAAACGACAAGTCGCGCAGGCGGCTGGCGATGGTGGCGTAGCGGTATTCGGTATCGGCAAAAATGGTGGGGTCGGGCAGAAACTGCACCTCCGTGCCGTGCTCGTCGGTATCGCCGATTTCCTTTACCGGGTAAAGCGGGTGGCCGATGCTGTATTCCTGCTGGTACACGTGGCCCTTGCGGCGCACCGTCACCTTGAGGTCGGTGCTGAGCGCATTGACGCAGCTCACGCCTACCCCGTGCAGGCCGCCCGATACCTTGTACGAGTCTTTATCGAACTTGCCGCCGGCGTGCAGCACGGTGAGCACCACTTCGAGGGCCGAGCGGCCCTCCTTGGCGTGAAAGTCGACGGGAATCCCCCGGCCGTTGTCGCGGACGGTAATCGAGTTATTTTCGTTTATCGTAACCTGAATCAGGTCGCAGTGCCCGGCCAGGGCCTCGTCAATGGAGTTGTCTACTACTTCCCACACCAAGTGGTGCAGGCCCTTGATACCCGTGTCGCCGATGTACATGCTGGGGCGCTTGCGCACCGCCTCCAGCCCTTCCAGCACCTGAATGCTATCGGCCGAGTAATCGGCGGCGGGGGCTTTCTTTTCTACTACTTCACTCATGCGAGAGAGGGGATTAAACCGACCGAAAATACGGTCAGAAAGAGAACACTCAAAAGTACCGTTTTTATTCCGTTTTGCCTATTTTGTGGGCCATTTTCTGCCAGTATTTTTGGGCAACAAAAAAGCCCTTGCCGGGGGCGACAAGGGCTTTTTTGTTGGGTCTCAGCTGAGTCTTTGCTCCTCGAAAGCGAGTGGCCCCAATTGGATTCGAACCAATGACCGGCTGCTTAGAAGGCAGCTGCTCTATCCAGCTGAGCTATGGGGTCAAATCCAGTGAAAAT
>NZ_DASTEP010000018.1:0-12402 GCF_035709525.1 Hymenobacter sp.
GTCATGCTGAGCGAAGCGCAGCGCAGTCGAAGCATCTCTTTAGCAGAGTAACCTCTTGCGTTAGCAACGAAGCGATAGAGATGCTTCGACTGCGCTGCGCTTCGCTCAGCATGACCCGCTCGTTACTTCAAGATGTACCGCGCAGCCTTTACCCCGCCCGCTCGGCGGTGCTCACGGGCAGCCACTCGTCGCGCTGGCAGCCGGGGCAGGTGGCGGGCGTGTCGGTGGCCAGGTGCTGCACGTGGCCGCAGCAGTAGCAGGCGTGGGGGCCAGCGGTGTCGGCGCGGCGCAGCAGGCGCTCGCAGCGCTCGGGCCTGATGGGTAGGCCCGCCTGCACGGGGTCGGTGGTGGGGTAGAAGTAGACGCTTAGGCTGCCGGTGGCTTCCATGTAGGCCAGGCGCACCTGGCCCAGGTGCTCGACCTGCTGCTGCCGCAATTCGCCAAATAGCTCCTTCTGCGTAAGCCGCAGCTGCTTAAAATTTTCGAGCTTGATGCGGCCATCCTCGATGAGCAGTACGGGCTTGCCCTCCAGCCAGTCGCTGAGGCGCGGAAAACGCCGCGTGAGCAGGTTGAACAGCCAGTACAAGCCCGTGACGACCATGAACACCACGGACGCGTAAAGCAGCGAGGTAGTGCCGTAGAACATGGTATCGCCCGCCGCCGAGCCGAGCGCCAGCACCAGGCTGATTTCAAAAATGGATAGCTGCCGCACCCCGCGCCGGCCAGTCACGCGCAGCGCGATGATGATAATGAAGTACATCACCACGCAGCGAAACACAATTTCGCCGAGGTAGGCCGGGGGCGTGCGGGGCGTCCAGATGATGCGGTGCCAGTCGAAGGGCACGAGCGGCGTGGCGGCGAGCAGCATAAACTAAAAGCGCGTAGAGGAGTAGGGTAAGAAGCGCGGCCCGGCAGCGGCCGTAATTTTACAGCCTGCTTTACGATAACCTCCGCTATGAGATACCCGCTGCTCGCCGCTACCGCGCTGCTGCTTACCGCCGCCGCGCCGGCCACTACCACAGTCGCGCCGCGCAGCCGCACGTTTTTGCTGACGTGCAAGGCGGTGGTGCCTACTCCTGTAGCTGGCACTAAGCAGCTGGAATTCTGGATGCCGGTGCCGCACAACGATAAAAATCAGGACATCCGCAACCTCAAGATTGAGGCCGGCGCGCCTTACACCGTCGAAACCGACCTCTACGGCAACCAGATACTGCACCTTAAGCCGGCCAGCGTGCCCATCGCCCCGCTCACCGTCACGCTCACGGCCCAGGTTACGCGGCGCGAGCACCTCAACCTGCGCGCCACCGACGACCACGCCCCCGCCGAAACCGAGGCCACCGACCCCAACCTCAAGCGCTGGCTGGCGGCCGACCGCCTGGTGCCGCTCGACGCTAAAATCAAGGCCCAGGCCCAGGAAGTAGTAGCCAACGCCCACGCTACCACGCCGCTGGCCAAGGCCCGCGCTATCTACGAGCACGTAGTCAGCACCGTGACCTACGACAAAACCGGCCAGGGCTGGGGCCGCGGCGATATCTACTACGCCTGCGACGCCCGGCGCGGCAACTGCACCGATTTCCACGCCATCGTCATCGGCTACTGCCGGGCCCTAGGTATCCCGGCGCGCTTCAGCATCGGCCTGCCGCTGCCCGCCGACCGCGGCCGGGGCGAGGTGAAAGGCTACCACTGCTGGGCCGAGTTCTTCACGAAAGAAACCGGCTGGGTGCCCGTTGATGCCTCGGAAGCGGCTAAAAACCCCGACAAGCGCAAGTACTTTTTCGGCGCGCACGACGAAAACCGCGTCGAGTTTACCCGCGGCCGCGACCTCACGCTGGTGCCCAAGCAAGCCGGCCCGCCGCTCAATTACTTTGTGTACCCTTACGCCGAGGCCGACGGCCAGCCGATAGAAAATGTGGCCCGCACCTACACGTTTGAGGACGTAGCGGAGAAGTAGGTAAGGCACATTAGCCACCTAAAACCCGGCTGTCATGCTGAGCTTGCGAAGCATCCTGTCACGTTGGAATAACTCATTCTGGCGTGATAAGATGCTTCGCAAGCTCAGCATGACAGCCGGGTTTTTCAGGTTTCTATTTAATCAAAATAGCTTCTTCTCACAGAATAGAAATCAGCGCTACAGTATCTTACGGCTAAATAACCAGCCGTGCCGTGTTCTTCCGCATCGTACCGCCCGCCCCGGCCCTGCGCCCGTTTGTGCAGCACTACCTGCTGGTGCACGTGCGCTACGATGGCGTGGACCCAGCCCAGGCCATTAAGCCTATGCCGCCGGCGCCGCAGCAGTGCCTGTATTTCTACCCGCGGGGTGGTATGCGGAGCTTTCATCATAAGGAAAGCAAGTTTATCGACTTGCCGCACAGTATCTTGGTAGGCCCGCAGGTGTCGCGGCTCGATTTGCATTTCCCGACCGAGCACCTGATGCTGTGCGCCGCCTTTTGGCCCGGCGGGCTGCACCGGCTGCTGGGGGTGCCGGTAGCCGAAATGCTGGATTATTCGGTCGAAAGCCGGGCCCTGCTCGGCCCGGCGCTGGGCGAGGTAGAAGCGCGGCTAGAAGATGCCCCCAGTTACGCCACCATGCTGGCCGTGGTCGAACGCTACCTGCTGCGGATGCTGCGCCGCCTGCGCCCGCACACCGAGCGGCCCCTCGACCGGCTGCTGGCGACGCTGCTGCCTAGCGGCCGCCTAGGTGCCTCGCTCGACCACCTCGCCGCCGAAGCCTGCCTGAGCCCGCGGCAGTTCGAGCGCAATTTCATTGCGCGGGTGGGCCTCAGCCCCAAGCTGTTTGCCCGCATCGCGCGCTTCGACCAAGCCTTCAACCTCAAGGAGCGCCGGCCCGGCCTCGACTGGCTGGCCGTGGCCGTGCAGTGCGGCTACTACGACTATCGCCACCTGGTACGCGACTTCCGCGAGTTTGCCGGCGTGACGCCGCCGCAGCTGCTGGCCGCCGAAACCGCCCACACCCGCGTGGCGGGCGGCGCGGTCTCCAACCACCTGCTGGTGCCGGGGTGGTAGAATGTCGTTTTTTTACTACTAGCCGGGTAGCCAGGGGCCGGAGCTTTGCGGGCGTACTTATCTACGTAGCCCATGAAAACCTGTTTGTTAGCGCTGGCCCTGCTGCTGGGGGCCAGCCGCGCCTTTGCCCAGCTCTCGCCCACCGAGGAGGCCGCCGTGCGCCGCACGGTAGCGCGCATAACGGCCAATTTTCAGAACCACCACTTCGCCGATATGGCCACCTACACCACGCCCGACGTGAGCTGGGTCAACATCGTGGGCATGTGGTGGCGCGGCCGTCCCGCCGTGCAGCAGGCGCACCAGCAGATATTCGATACCATCTTCAAGGGGGTCGCCTTCGCGCCCGGCAAAGCCACGGTGCGCGGCATTGCGCCCGGTGTGGCGGTGGTTAATTTATACTGCCACGTGGGTGCCTTTTACCCGCCCGATGGCATCGACCACGGCAGCAACAAGGAGGGCGACGACGACAACCTGCTCACGCTGGTGCTGGTGAAAAGGCAGGGCCATTGGCTGCTCACAGCCGCCCAAAACACAGTAGTGCGTGCCGCCGCCCAGGCCAACAACCCGATTGGCAAAACCAGCCCGCCGCCCGCGCCCTTCGACCCGGTAAAATTTGCTAACTACCACTAGGTAAGCTTAGTGCGCGCCTTCCCCTTAAAGCTTAAAACAATGAAAACGCAGCCTGCTATGAAAAACCTGGTGTGGAGCCTGCTTCTGCTCGGTGCTACTGGCTACCGGGCGACCGCCCAATCTACTACGTTGCCAGCGGCTGATAAAGAAGCCATTGTGGCCACGCTGCAACACTTTCAGAAGAACTTGAACGACCATAAGTTCTCGGAAATAACCACGTACACCACGCCCGAGGTCACGTCGATAAACATTGTGGGCATGCTGTGGCAGGGCGAGCCCGCCGTGCAAAAAGGCCACCAGGCAGTGTTCGACACGCGGTACAAGGACATGAAATTTCCGCCGCTCGATGTGGCCGCGCTCACCTTTCAGTTGCTCACGCCCGAGGTGGTGGTCGTAACCAAAGGCAGCAAGCCGCTGCCGCCCGGCGTGCCGCCCCACCCCCAAACCGCCAATACCACGGTGCTGGTCAAGCGCCAGGGCCGCTGGCTCATCGCCGCGTTTCAAAACACGCTGGTCGATGCCAAAGAAGCTCCTAATGACCCTACGTTGAAGAAGGATTGAAATACCTGTAAACGTTTGTCATACTGAACGCAGTGAAGCATCTCTATCGCCTCGTTGTTGACTGTGTAACGGTGCGGTAGAGATGCTTCACTGCGTTCAGTATGACAGTACTATACTTCTAAAAACGCCGACCTAGGGCGCGAGCACGAGCTTGCCGAAGTTCTCGCCCGAAAACAGCTTATTCAGCGTGGGGAGGAAGTGTTCGATGCCGTGCTCGGTCTGCACTTTGGGCGTGGTGAGCTTGCCTTCGCGCAGCCAGCCGGCCATTTCGCGAGCGGCGTCGCCGAAGCGGGCGGCGTTGTCGCCGACCAGGATACCTTCCATGCGGGCGCGGTTCACGAGCAGCATCATGTAGTTGGCGGGGCCTTTGCCCGGGGCCGTGTTGTTGTACTGCGAGATGGCCCCGCAGATGACGATGCGCGCTTTCAGGTTAATCTGGAGCAGCACCGTGTCGAGGATTTCGCCGCCTACGTTGTCAAAATACACGTCGATGCCTTGGGGGCAGGCGGCGCGCAGGGCGGCGGCCACGTCCTCGGTTTTGTAATTGATGCAGGCATCGAAGCCCAACTCGTTGACGCAGTAGTCCACCTTGGCCTGGTCTCCGGCGATGCCTACCACGCGGCAGCCTTTGAGCTTGGCAAGCTGGCCCACTACACTGCCTACGGCGCCGGCCGCGCCGCTCACTACCACCGTGTTGCCGGGTTGGGGCTGGCCGGTGTCGAGCAGGCCGAAATAGGCCGTCATGCCGGGCATGCCGAGGGTGGCCAGGTAGGTTTCGAGGGGCGCGAGGCTAGTGTCAACCTTTAGTAGGTAAGCAGGATTGGCGGGGTCCTGGGCGGCATCACCCTCGCGCACCACATACTGCTGGGCACCTAGGACGCCGGTCACGTAGTCGCCCGCCGCAAAGCCGGGGTGCTGCGACTCCACGACTTGGCCCGCCGCCAGTGCCCGAAACACCTCGCCAATGGCTATGGGCGGCGCGTAGCTTTTGCCCTCGTTCATCCAGCCGCGCATGGCGGGGTCGAGCGAGATTAATTCGACTTTGACGAGCACTTGGCCCGCGGTGAGGGGCGGCACCTCAACGGTTTCGATGGTTAGGTTTTCGGGCTGGGGCAGGCCTTTGGGGCGCGAGGCCAGCAGCACGTGGGTGTTGGAATAAGCCATTTCAAGGAAAGGTAAGTAACTGAAAACGCCGCCCTAGGTAGGCGGCGCTTTCTGGGTGAAAACTAGGCGGCTTTAGCAGGGGCGGGCGCTTGTAGCTCGGCCACATCGGCGGCGGTGAGCTGAAGGTACATGGCCTCGGTCAGCTCCTGCACCTGGCCGGGGCTGGTGCCGCTGGCGATGGGCGCCGTGATGCCGGGCGCCTGCATCAGCCAGGCCAGTGCTACTTGGGCCGGGGTAGCCGAGTGGCGGTCGGCCACGGCGTCGAGGGCTTTCAAGATTTGGAAACCCTTGTCGTTAAGGTACTTCTTGCCGATGCCCGCGCCGCGCTGGCTTTTCTGCAAGTCGGCCTCGCTGCGGTACTTGCCGGTGAGGAAGCCGGCAGCCAGCCCGAAATACGGAATCACGCCGATGCCGCTGGCCTGCACAATGCCTAGGTCGTCTTTTTCGAAAGTTTCGCGGTCGTAGAGGTTGTACTCGGGCTGGAGGCTTTCGTAGCGCGGCAGGCCCTGCTGGGCGGCGTCGAGGGCGGCTTGCAGGCGCTCGGGCTTGAAGTTAGACGCGCCGATGGCCCGAATTTTACCTTCCTTTATCAACTCGGCGTAAGCTTCGAGCGGCTCGGTTACGGGTAGGCTCTCGTCGTCTTTGTGGCTCTGGTAGAGGTCGATGTAGTCGGTTTGTAAGCGCTGCAAAGACGCCTCCACGGCCTGCTTGATGTAGGTTTTCGACAAGCCCTGCTTGCCGTCGCCTAGGTCCATGCCCACCTTAGTGAAAATGAGCACGTCGTCGCGGCGGCCGCGCTGCTTCAGCCACTTGCCAATCACGGTTTCGGACTGCCCGCCGCCCTGGTGGCCGGGCACCCAGGCCGAGTACACGTCGGCGGTGTCAATAGCGTTGCCGCCGCCCGCCACAAAGGCGTCGAGCACGGCGAAAGAAGTGGGTTCGTCGGCCGTCCAGCCGAATACGTTGCCGCCCAGCACCAGCGGGGCGATGTGCAGGCCCGAGCGGCCAAGTTCACGATGGGTTGCCATAAGGAAAAGGAGTAGAACGCGCCCGTCATTGCGAGCGCAGCGAAGCAATCGCACCCGAGCGGTGACGTTGAACAAGAAGGGCGCGGCCGCTTTTGTTTGCCGGGCTCGGATGCACCGCTTAGTCTACGTTTAGCTGGTGCAGCGACAGCTCGCCCGTCGATTTCAGCAGCGCGAACTGCTGGCGGTGGCTGGTGGGCAGCGCGGCTACCCAGTTTGGAAGCTCCAGCTGGCGCACCGCCTGCGCACCGGCCGGCCCCAGCTCGTAAAGCGTGGCGTGCTGGGTGCTCAGGCCGACAAGGTGCGTGGCGCTGACAAAGCACAGGCTGTAAATGGTAGCATCGGCTACCGAAAGCTGCTTCCAGGGAGCGTTGTTGGCGGGCCGCAACGGCTCCCAGCGCATAAAATTCTCCTCAGAAACGGCGGCCAGCGCAAACTCGGCGGCATAGGACGAGCGCACCAGCTGGAAAATTTCCTCGTCCAGCACGTGCAGCCGGTGCGAGCCGCTTTCGGCCAGCCACACCACTTGGTTCAGCCAGTAGGTGAAGTACTTGCCGTCGTGGTAGAGCAGTTCGCAGGGTTCTCCGCGCTCGTTCCCCACAAAGGGTTGCGCGGGCGTAGACAGCCGGTACGACAGCGCCGGCAGCGGCTGGCCGGTGGCGGTGTAGCGCTGTAGCAGCGCCATGTCGCCTTGCAGGCGCACGGTGGCGGTGCCGTTGGGCCACAGGCCTACCCGCGCTGGCCAGGGTGGCAGCCAACTGGGGCTTTCCACGGTCAGGGCCTCAGCGAAGTGCTTGTTTTTGGGCAGGTGCAGGGTGGGCAGCGCCACGCCCGCCGAGGTGCGAACCAGCACCGTCGTGCTTTGAAACTCGTCGGCTACCAAATCCAGGTTGGTGCCAATGGGTAGGGGCACCTCCCACGAATAATATTCGAGGTGGCCGTACCAGTTGCCGCGCGCCAGGTGCAGCTGCTCGCCGCGCACGCCCAGCGCCACCCACTGCTGCCGGTGGCTGACGGCTTTTTGCCACTCAATAGTCGCATCGAGCTGCATGGCAGCCGGGCGCGGCGGCGCGGTGGCCGGGCGCGGCTGGCTGGTAGCGTAGCGGCTGCAATCGGCGGCGAGCAGGCGGTCGGTGGGCTCGAAGTGGCGCAGCAGCGGCAGTGGCTCCAGGTTGCCGGCTGCTGCCTCGGTGCTGACGACCTCGTAGGCGACCTCGCGCGCGGCGGCCAATAGCGCGGGCGTGGCGTGCTGGTCGGCCACGCCAGCCAGCACGCGCAGCAGCGGCACGTGCTGCGCCGGGGTGCTGTGCTGCCGGTACACGGCCTGCACCTGCGCTCCCAGGTCTTGCGCCTCGGCGGCGGCCAGCTCAAAGTACTGCGTGAGGCACACCTCGGGCTGCCGGGGGCTGGCCCAGCCTTCGAGCAGCACCTGCTGGGCGCGGGCGGGGGCGTGCAGCTTGTCGGCCAGCAGGCGGGCGGCAGCGGGGCGGTCGTCGCGCTCTAGCAGCAGGGCGGTGCCGCGCTCGTAGTGGCTGGCGGCCCGCGCCGGCTGGGCTAGCTGGGCGTAGAGGTCGCCGGCTTTTTCGTATTGGTTTAGCTCGGCGTAGAGGTCGGCGGCTTCGAGCAGCAGGCCGCCGCGCTCGAGGCACCGGGCGGCCCCGGCGGGGCTGTGCAGGTGGTCTTTGTGCAGAGTAGCCGCTTCGCGGAACAAGCCGCCTTGCTCCAGCGCGTTGGCCGCCGCCAGGTAGTCGCCCAGCAGGTGCGCGTAGATGTAAGCTGCCTTGGAATGGCGGCCCGCCAGCAGCTCCTGGTTGGCGGCCGACTCGTACTGGCGGCGCAAATCGTGCTGGTAGTCGCCGATGTCCCACTCATCGGCCGCCCGGCCACCGCCCAGGTTGCTGAGGTCGAAGCGCGTATCGCGGCGGCCGAGCAGGGCCGAAGGCGGCGCGGTGCCCCGGTTTTGGTAGGGGCCGCCGAGCGGAATGGCGTATTTCAGGGCCTCGGCCGGGTTTTCGTTGAATAGGCGCAGCAGGCGCTCAATCTCGTTCTGGCGCTTTTTTTCGAGCGCGTCGAGGTTGCCCGCCAGCCACTTTTCGAGCCGGCCCGGCTGGGCGGCCTTGGGCCGGCCGAAGTGCTGGGCGGGCGCGGGGCGGGCGTCGTTGTTGCCACCAAGTAGCATTATAATTAAGCGCAGCACAATAGCCAGCACGATACCGGTGCTACTGATGGAGCCTTGGCTCAGCAGTGCTATCATGCCCAGCACCCCCAACACCACAAGCACTGCTACCCCCAGCACCCGGAAAAGCCGCCCCCAGTCGAAGCCAGCGCCGCTGCGCGGCTCGCGGCCCTGCCGCTGCCGGCGCACCCAGCCCAGCCAGGTTTTCACTAGGTTGTAGCGCAGCTTTTCAAACCACTGGCGTACGGGGCCGGGCTGGGCATCGGCAGTGCCGGGCAGCTCGGTGAGGGGCGCGGTGCCCACGTCTTGCCGCAAGGTCTGGAGCACCTCGGTGGCCGAGGGGCGCAGCACCCGCAGTTGCTGCAAGCGGGGCTTGGGCGGGTAGCCCGGCCGGGCGCGGCCCCAGTCGGTGGGACGCGGCGCGGGGCAGGCCAGTAGCGAGCTCAGGTCAAGCTCGTCGGTAGTGTCGAAGCCCACCAGGCCGATGCTGGGGTGCAGCAGCTGGCGCGGCCACAGCAGAGCGGCTTGCAGCTCGGCGGGCGTGGTGGCGGGCCATAGCCCGGCCTGCACCGGCACGTAGAGGCGCGACCCGGCCGCCTGGCCGTAGGGCTCCAGCACGTCGGCGGGCAGGCGCGTGCCCTCGGCCACCACCACAAACAAGCCCGCTACCCGCACCGAGCGGATGGATTCGGGCACCAGGTAGCAGCTCAGCTGGCCGGCCGCCAGCTGCCAGCGGCCCAGCTCGCGCAGCCAGGCGGCCGGGTCGGTGCCCCGCAAAAAAGCCGCGCACGCCGGGCGCTGCGCCTGCTCGTGGTAGCGAAGGGTGAGCTGCATAAAAAATTACCTCAAAGGAGCTGTAAAGCGCTGAATATACTGCTGATAAAATTCGGCCGGAGCCAGCGGCTGCGCCGGGCTGTGGCCGGTGAAATAAGCCGAGCCCGCCACGGTGCCATTGGCCGCCCAGGCGGCGGTAGGCTGGCCCAGCACGAGCAGTACCGTCAGTTCGGGCACGCGGGCATCGGCGCTGCGCAGGTGCAGCAGGCCCCGCGCGTCTACTATGGCCTCGCTGCCATCGGGCCAGGCAAAGCGGCGCGATAGCGCCGTGGCGCTGGCGTCGGCGGGGGCGATGTCGGCAGCCGTGGCTTTGGCGTGCGGCGAGGGGTTGGCATCCGCATCGGTTCTACTCAAAAAGTACAGTTGGTGCGCGAGGGCATCCGATACGGATTTAAGGCGCAGGGCGTAGCCATCGACCAGCAACTCGCCGGCCTCACTCACCCCCACGTGGCTGATGCGGTGAAACACGCTGTACCCGTTGTTGATGAAGCGCTTGAAATTGCCGAAATCGGGCCGCAGCTTCGACTCGTGGACGATGGGAAAAGCCGCGTCGTGCCGCTCGCGCACGGCGCGCTGCTGGCAGTCGAACACCAGCGTGCTACCCAGCCACTTGGACGCTGGTGGGCCACTCGACCGCCGCACGTAGTAGCAATTATCTTCAAACACCACGCCGATTACCTGCTCTGCTTCGCCCAGCTCCTGCGCCAAGTCGATAAGCTCCACGCCGCCTTCGAGCAAGTTAAAGCAGTACACGCGCAGCAGTCCCGGCGCGTGTACCAGCACGTAAGCCTCGGAGTATTTATCGGTGCCGAAGTAGTACGTGCCGGCCTCGATGGCCGGTAGTAGCTCACGCGCGCCGGTGGTGCGGTCGGGCCAGTGCAGCACGCGCCGCGTGTCGGTGATGGCCAGCGCACCCAGGCGCAGCCTGAACAGGGCATTCTGCTTCGACAGCCGCAGGCTGGGGGTCGGGAAAAACAGTGGCGGCGGCACGCACCGCAGGAAAGCCGGCCCCACCAGCGGGGGCAGAGGCTTCACTAGTCGCTTCGTGGGGCGCTTGGTCAGTAGCTCGTCGAGGTCGTATTGGCTGGTGCTCAAGAGCGTGCGGTGGCCGTTCTGGTACTCAAACAGCTCCAGGGTGCCGGTGCGGCTTACCGTCAGCAAAAACCGCAGGCCCGGCTGCGCCGCCGCCAGCTGCTGGCTGAGCGCGGGCTGCTGTGCCGCCTCAGCATCCGTGACGAGCAGGTAGTCAGTACCCGCCGCCTGCGGCTGGCCGAGGCCCAGCGCCGCGAGCGCCGGCCCGCAGTGTAGCGCCGGGTCGAGGCAACCGAGGGCCTGCACCACGCCCGCCACCGAGTCGAGGTCGAGCGGGGTGCTGGCCTGGCCGCCCAAAGCGTAGGCCGTGAGGGCGGCCCGCGTGCGCGGCAGCTGCGCGTGGTAGGCCCAGGCCAGCGCGGCGGCCAGCCCAAACACCCGCGGCGTGCCCCACAGCCGCAGGGTAGTATCGAGCAGCACGGCGCGGGGCCGGGCCTGCGGGCGCGGCGGCTCCTCGCGGCGCAAATACAGCGCCTCGTTGTTCACCAGCCGGGCCGTGAGCGTCAGGTCGTCGTGCGCTAGCTCGCTGAGCAGTAGGCGGTCGAAGTTGCCGCGATTGGTGATGTCGGCCACGCCGCCCAGCGGCTGGTCGCTGGCCCCGCGCGCGTGCAACGGCACGTGCAGGGCCGCTACCAGGTGCTGCGCCAGGTTGGCCAGGCCGGCCGTGCGCTGGTCCTGGGATAGTTGGTCGAGCAGCGAAAGCGGCTGGTCGGGCGCGGCGGGCGGCTCGGGTGTGGGCAGGGGCGGCGGCAGCTGGTCGAGGCCGGTGCGCAGGCGCAGGGCCAGCTGCTCGGTGGTAGGAAAGCGCTGGTAAGCCTGAGCCAGGCAGTCCAGCTCCTGCGAGAAGCGTCGCAGTGTTAAAAAAACACCGCTGTAGAAGAATACCTCATCCAAGCGGCCACTGTCCCACTCAACCAGTACTTCGTGGGAAGCTTCGGCCGAGAGGTGAGGCGCTTGCGCTTGAAATACCTCTCGAAACAAATGCAGCTTGGGCACGTCCGACCGCAGGCTGAGCGGTAGCATTCGCACCACACCCATGAAACAGAGTGCCTCATGTAACTGCTGCTTCAGCTGCCCCAGTGCCGGGTCGTCGGGAGCAGCAGGAGTATTGACCAATAGGTTTTCCAGCACGGCTACGCCGCCACTGGCCCTCGGCCAACTATCACTACAGGCCGCCAGCAAAAGCAGCACTGGCGCGAGTGGTGGGAAACCCTGCGCGGTAAGACTGCGCAACACCCGCGCTAATTCTTCCCGATAGCAAAGGGTGTTGCTATTGCGCCACTCAATGACTTTGCCCTCTTCTACCCACCGCCAAAAATGGCCACGAGGCCGCAGGAAGTAATGCAGTGCCAAATCCGAAACAGAACGCGACTCACTCATAACTAAAACTAGCCACGGTGAGTCGCACGGCGCTGCGCGTGGCGGGCACCAAGTGCGCCAGCGGCACGCGCTCCCAGCTGCCATCGGGGGCGAATAAAAGCAGCGCCTCGCCCTCGGCATCGAGCTGCTGCGCGAGCAGCGGCCCCAGCAGCGCCGCCTCGAAGTCGAACCCGGCCGGTAGCAGCAAACTGCCCTGCTGCCAGTATTCGGGGCTGGCCAGCGGCGGCAGCGGCGTGCCCAGCACCAGCACCCGTCCCTCGGCCGACGCGGCGAAGCGCAACGGGTGCAGGCGGCTTTCGGGGGCGGCCTCGGCGTAGGCCTGCCAGGCGGCCAGCGTGGTGAGCAGCGCCGCCCCGGCCCGCGCCCGGCCCGACGGCACCAACCGCACCCGGTAGCGCGGGGCCGCCTGGGCGGGCAGGGCCGCCGTGGGTATTTCGAGCGGCACAAACTCGGCGATGGGCTGCCAGGCCAGCGGCGGTAGCAGGGCCGTGGGCGTGCGCTGCCCGGCCGCAAACA
>NZ_DASTEP010000019.1:0-56892 GCF_035709525.1 Hymenobacter sp.
CCCTCTCCCGGAGGGGAGGGGGCCGGGGGGTGGGGTAAGGCGGTCGGGCTCACTCCACCCGCAATTCCGGCGTATCCACGTAATTCTTCATCTCCGAAATCACGACCTCCTCTCCTACCGCCAAGCCACTGAGCACCTGCACGTAGTCGGCATTGCTGTCGCCGAAGCGCACCACGCGGCGCACGGCCCGGCCGCCGCTGAGCACGAATACCGGCTGCTCTTGCCCGCCCTGGTAGAAGGGGCCGTTGCGGAGGCGCGGCACGGCGCGGTGGGCCCGGGTGAGCACGAAGACATCGGCCCGCAGATTGGCGCGCAGCGCCGGGTGGTGGTCATTATTCAGAGTTGCGTAGAAGGTCACGGTGCCCTTGTCCACGGCGGGGCTGATGCTGGCTACCGTGCCGGGCAGGTCGGTGCCGGGGCCGAGGCGCACGCGCACGGCATCGCCGGGGTGCAGCTGGTCGGCGTAGGTGTCGGCCAGGGTGGCGCGCACCCGGTAGCGGCTGAGGTCGGCCACGCGGGCCAGCGCATCGCCGGCCTGCACAGTAGTGCCCAGGTTATCATTCACCCAGGTCAGCACGCCTGGCTGCTGGCTGCTGATGTCGGCCTGCCGCAGCTTGGCGGCCTGCTCCAGGATGGCGCGCTGCTGCATCGACACCGTGAAGCCCAACTCGCGGCGGTCGGCCTGGCTGGCCTGGCGCTGGTTGGCAAGCTGCTGGCGCAGGCGCTGGGCTTCGAGGCGGGCGGTGCGCAGGTTTAGCTCGGCCTGGCGCACGGCCTCGGCGGTGCCGCCGCCCACTTCGAGCAGGTGCTGCTCGTCGCGCAGCGCCGATTGCAGGCTACTGACTTTTAAATCCTGGGTTTGCTGCTGGGCTTGCAGGTCGGTGAGGCTGCGCGTCAGGGTTAGCCCCAGCTGGGCGTTTTTGTTCTGGTTGCGCAGTTGCTCATCGTCGAGCTTGGCCAGGGCCGAGGCAGCGAGGTCTTTATCGAGTTCCAGAATGGTTTGACCGGGCTGCACCCGCGCGCCCACCGCCAGCACCACCCGCCGGATGGTACTCTGAATAGGGCTCGTCAGCACTGCCTCGCGGGCCGGAATGACGGTGCCCGCCGCCGTGAGGGTAGCGTCCACGTCGCCGGTTTCGACGCGCGCCGTGAGCAGGTCGGCCCGGCGCAGACTGGGTTGTAGCACCGTACGCAAGCCCACGGCGGCGGCCAGCGCGGCGGCCAGGGCCCCCAGGCCCAGCAGCCAGGCGCGCAGCCGGCGGCGATGTTGCGTAGGGGTTGAAATGGCTCTGTCCATGAGTGGGCAGGTAGTAATGTGGTTCCTACTACCTAGGCCAAGCGACGTGCCATTTTTATAAATTATTTAAAATCAAATATTTATAGCCAAAATTCATTTAACCGCTATCACAAAAACTGTCCATTGCCGGACAGGGTGTTCGCTGGTGGACACCCACCGCACGCTTACAGCCTGCACACAGCAAGCTCCAGCCCACCGCCTGAAAATCTATGTGGTAAAGTAGTCACGAAGCGGCGAGATGTTGGTAGCAGCTAATGACAGCCCGCTAATTCGAGCCGCAAAGCGGCGGCACCCTCCTGGCTGGTGCCGCCACTTTGCGGCGCTATGCTTTCACAAGCTATTTGGCTACCAACATGCCGCTGCTTCGCGGCTGTGCCTCTAATCGCGGACTTTCAGTTTGCGCTACTGCCCGCTGCCGCGAAAAGGCGGCATCGTAGCCTCACCCGCTGCCGCCACGCCGCGCCGGCCCAGCACGCGCCCGGCCGTGCGCCAGAGAATGCGCAGGTCGAGCCAGAGGCTTTCGTGGTCGACGTACCAGTTATCGAGCTCAAATTTTTCTTCCCAACTAATGGCGTTGCGCCCGTTCACCTGCGCCCAGCCGGTGAGGCCGGGGCGCACCAGGTGGCGGCGCGCCTGCCGGGGCGAGTACAGCGGCAGATACTGCGGCAGCAGCGGGCGCGGCCCCACCAGGCTCATGTCGCCGCGCACGATGTTCCAGAGCTGGGGCAGCTCGTCGAGCGAAGTACTTCGGAGCCAGCGGCCCACGGCCGGCAGGCGCTGGGCATCGGGTAGTAGCCGGCCGGTGGCGGGGTCGCGGGCCGAGGTCATGGTTTGCAGCTTGTAGAGCGTAAACAGCCGCCCGCCCAGCCCCGGCCGCACCTGCTGGAATAGCCAGGGGCCGCCGTTTTGCCAGGCGGCCAGGGCTGCGCCCAGCACCAGCAGCGGCAGCGTAGCCACCGCCAGCGGTAAGGCCACGGCCAGGTCGAGCAGGCGCTTGCCAGGGTACATATTGGGAAGTTTTGAGTTTTAAGTGCTGAGTTTTGAGTTGGGGCCGGCCGCGCTGGCCGGGCCAGCCCGCATCGGTCAGCCCTTTTCTTTGTGCGAAGTAAGGAGCAGGTAGTTGAATGTGCTGGCAAGTCTGGCCCGACTCAAAACTCAAAACTCAAAACTCAAAACTCCCTTTGCTCATCTTTCCCAACGCCAAGCTCAACCTGGGCCTGTACGTGACGGCCAAGCGGCCCGACGGCTACCACGCGCTCGAAACCGTGTTCCTACCCCTGCCCTGGGCCGACGCGCTCGAAGTACTACCCGCGCCCAAAGGCCAGGCCGCGCCCAGCCTCACGCTCACGGGCCGCCCCATTCCCGGCGATGTGGCTACCAACTTGTGCCTCAAAGCTTATGAGCTACTAAAAGCCGATTTTCCGCAGCTACCAGCCGTGCAGATGCAGCTGCACAAAATCGTGCCCACCGGGGCGGGCCTGGGCGGCGGCTCGGCCGACGCGGCGTTTGCGCTGCGGGCGCTCAACGACTTGTTTGCCTTGCATTTGACGGTAGCGCAGCTCGAAAGCTACGCCCGCCGCCTGGGGGCCGACTGCGCCTTTTTCATCGAAAACCAGCCCCGCCTGGCCTTGGAGCGCGGCGACATATTCGAGCCCATCGGCGTGGATTTGCGCGGCACGGCCTGCGTGGTGGTGTATCCGGGGCTGCACATCAGCACGGCACAGGCGTTTGCGGGCATCGTGCCGCAGGCCCCTGCCGTGCCGCTGCGCGAGGCGCTGGCGCAGCCGCTGGCCACCTGGCGCGACACGGTTTTCAATGATTTTGAGAAATCGCTGGCGCCTACCTACCCGGTTTTGGCCGACATCAAGCAGCAGCTCTACGCGGCGGGCGCGGCCTACGCCAGCCTCTCGGGCTCGGGCTCGGCGGTGTATGGGCTGTTTCCGGGCGCGGCCGAGGCCCCGGCGCTGCCCTGGCCCGGCGAGTACCTGGTGTGGCGCGGGCAGTTGTAATTTCTGTCCTTGCGAGCGCGTAGCGAAGCAATCGCACCAAAATGGCGCGGCTCAACAGGTGCGATTGCTTCGCTGCGCTCGCAATGACAACCGTTACACTACCGCGTCGGCGGCCGCCTGCTTGCGCGCCCGACGCTGGTTCCATTGGTCGAGCACGGGGTGCACGAGCACGCTGGCTAGTATCAGCACGGTGCCCAGGTAAAAGCCGCCCGACATTTTTTCCTGCCCGAAACCCGGCACGCCCAGCACAAACAGCGCCTGCGCCAGCACGATGCCGTAGACCGGCTCCAGGTTGATGGTGAGGTTGACGACGAAGGCCGAAAGCCGCTTCATCAGCTCGACCGAAACCGAAAAGGCAAACACCGTGCACACGCCGGCCAGCAGCAGCAGCCACAGCCAGTCGAGGCCGTGCCAGGTTAGGCGCACGCCCTGCCCCTGCGTGAAGTAGCGGCCGTAGACGGGCATAAACAGCGCGATGCTCAGGCAGGCCCCCGACATCTCGTAAAACGTGAGCCGCATGGGCGCGTGGCGCTTGACCAACTGCGAGTTGAGCACGCTGAACAGCGCCGACAGCCCCGCCGAGCCCACCGCCACCAGCAGCCCGGTGAGCTGCGTAAACTCGGCCTGCGAAATGAGGTACAAGCCCGCCATCGCCAGCAAGCCCAGGCCCACCTCATAGGGCCGCACGCGCCGCCACAGCACCAGCGGCTCCAGCAGCGAGGTCCACAAGGCCAGCGTGGCCATGCCGGCCAGGCACACGCTCACCGACGACAAGCGGGCGGCCAGGAAAAACGTAATCCAGTGCGCGGCTACTATCGCGCCCACGCCCAGCAGCCGCAGGGCTTCGGCGGGGGCCACGCGCCAAGCCGCACGCCGCGCCAGTAGCAGCCCCGCCAGCCCCACGCTGGCCAGCCCCGTGCGCCAAAACACCAGCTCGACCGGCGGCACTGTGAGCAGCTTGCCCAAGATGGCTGTGAAGCCCCACAGCAGCACGATAAAATGAAGTTTGAGGTAGTCTTTTAACATAGTGCTTAGTGCATAGGATTTGGTGCTTAGGTTGGTATTTACAGACTTACCTGCACGCTACACATAGAACCCAGGCACCAAGCACTATGCACGAGGCACTAAAAACTACTTGGGCACCACCCGGTACAGCCCCAGGCCGATGGCTGTGAACACCAGCCCCGGAAACCAGGCCGCCAGCAGCGGCGGCATACTGCCCACCTGCGCCAGGTTGCGGCTCAGCATCACGAAAATGATGAAAATGAAGGCCAGCACGAAGCCCAGCGCGATTTGGCCGCCCACGCCGGCGCGGCTTTTACGGGCGCTCAGCACCACCCCGATAAAGGTGAGAATGAGGATGTCGAAGGGGTAGGCAAAGCGCTCGTATTTCACGCTCGTGTACTGGTCGGTGTCGTCTGCCCCGCGCAGGATTTTATTGTCAATCAGCGCGTCGAGCTCGGGCGAGGTCAGGGTTTCGGCCAGGCGATAGGTGTTGGCGAAGTCCTTGGGGTAGAGGTTCATCGTGGTGTCGCGGGCGGGCAGGCTTTTCAGCGTCTCGTCTTTGGTGCCCACGAAGGTGCGCACGAGCTGCGGCGACATGTGCCAGGCGTGCTTGGTGCTGTCCCAGGCCAGGTTGTCGGCCGTCATGCGGCGGCGCAGCACGGTGCCGTCGAAGGTTTCGAGCGCGAAGTGAAAGCCCGTGTTGTTGCCGCTGCTGTAGCTCTCCAGGTACACGTAGCTCTTGGGCGAGATTTTCATGTGCACGTTGCGCCCCTCGAAGCGAAACGGCTCCTTCACTACCACCGACTCAAACGCTACTATCTTCTTGGTACCCTTCGGAATAACCCAGCCCACCAGGTAAAACGTGAACGCCCCAATAATGGTGGCCCCCATCAGGTAGGGCACCAGCAGTCGCCGAAAGCTCACGCCGCTGGCCAGAATGGCCACTATCTCGGTGCGCGCCGCCAGCTTGGCCGTCACAAACACCACCGCCAGAAAAATGGTAATCGGCGAGAGCAGGTTGGCGAAGTACGGAAACAGGTACACGTAGTAGTGCGTGAAGACGTATCCAATCGACAGATTATGGTGAATAAAATCGTCGTTTTTCTCGGTGTAGTCAATCACGCAAATCACCGATACCAGCATCACCACCGTGAAGAAAAACGCGGTGAGAAATTTGGTAATGATGTACTTGTCTAAGAGCTTCATGAATAGTTAGTCGTGTCTGTCATGCTGAGCGCAGCGCAGCGCAGTCGAAGCATCTCTATCGGTGAACTAACCTTTTCGTCAGCAACGAAGCGGTAGAGATGCTTCGGCTCCGCTACGCTGCGCTCAGCATGACAGGCGTTTTTCCAGTTACAGGCGACGCATCAGTTTTTCGACCATGCCCGGCTTCCAGGCGCTAAACGTGCCGGCCACGATTTGCTTGCGTGCTTCCTTCACCAGCCACAGATAAAAGGTGAGGTTGTGCATCGAGGCGATTTGCGCACCCAGAATTTCCTTGGCTTGCAGCAAGTGCCGCAAATACGCCTTGGTGTAAAACGTGCTGGCGTAGCCGCCGAGTTCGGCGTCGATGGGCGAAAAATCGTCGGCCCACTTCTTATTGGTCACGTTGATAATGCCCTGGGTGGTGAACAGCATGCCGTTGCGGGCGTTGCGGGTGGGCAGCACGCAGTCAAACATATCGACGCCCAACGCAATGTTTTCCAAGATATTGGCCGGTGTACCCACGCCCATGAGGTAGCGCGGCTTGTCCTGCGGCAGGATGTCGCAGACGAGCTCCGTCATCTCGTACATCAGCTCGGCGGGCTCGCCCACGCTGAGGCCGCCGATGGCATTACCGGCCCGGCCCTGCTCGGCGATAAACTCGGCCGACTGCCGGCGCAAGTCTTTGAAGGTGCTACCCTGCACTATCGGGAACAGCGTCTGCTCGTAGCCGTAGAGCGGCTCGGTAGTGTCGAGGCGCTGGATGCAGCGCTTCAGCCAGCGGTGCGTCATGTCGAGCGAGCGGCGGGCGTAATCGTACTCGCAGGGCCAGGGCGTGCATTCGTCGAAGGCCATGATGATGTCGGCCCCGATGCGGCGCTGAATATCCATCACGCCCTCGGGTGAGAAGAGGTGCTTCGAGCCGTCGATGTGCGAGCGGAAGGTCACGCCCTCTTCCTTAATCTTGCGCGTGCCACTAAGCGAAAACACCTGGTAGCCACCACTATCGGTGAGAATGGGCCGGTCCCAGCCGTTGAATTTGTGCAGGCCGCCGGCGGCCTCCAGCACCTCCAGGCCGGGGCGCAGGTAGAGGTGGTAGGTATTGCCGAGGATAATCTGGGCCTGCACGTCGTCTTTCAGCTCGCGCTGGCCCACGCCCTTCACCGTGCCGGCCGTGCCGACGGGCATAAAAATGGGCGTTTCGATGGTGCCGTGCGCCGTGGTGAGCAGCCCGGCGCGGGCTTTGGTGCCCGGGTCTTGGGCTAGTAGGTCAAAAGTCATAGCTGGCATTGACGGGCAAAGTTACGGCCGGGGGTGCGCCGTAAGGGAGTGTGCCGTAAGCTTTAGCTTGCGAGCGAGCGCAGCGAGCAGTTGCGCTCCCAAAAGTCCGCTTACCCCCTGCTCGCTGCGCTCGCTCGCAAGCTGAAGCTTACGCTACAGTACCTTTGCGGCTTAGTCCCGTGTTGTTGCCCGCCTTACCACCTTTGCCCCCCGCCCTCTTGCTGCTGCCGCTGCTGCTCGTGCAGCTTTGGTACTGGGCGCGCTATTTTGGGCCCTTTGCCCGCCGCCCGCCCGAGGCCCCGGCCACCGAGCCCGGCCCCGACGCCGAGCCCGTTTCCATCATCCTCTGCGCCCGCAACGAGCTCGACAATCTGCGCGAGCTGGTGCCGCTGCTGCTAAGCCAAGACTACCCGGCCGGCTTCGAGCTGGTGCTCATCAACGACCGCAGCCATGACGAAACCGAGCTCTACGCCCAGCAGCTGGGCCAGTACTACCCCGGCCGCTTCCGGCTGGTGTCGGTGTCGCACACGCCGGCCGGCTTCGCGCCCAAGAAGTACGCCCTCACGCTCGGCATCAAGGCTGCCCGCCACGAGCGCCTGCTGTTTACCGACGCCGACTGCCGTCCTGTCAGTGCCGACTGGCTGCGCCTGATGCAACGCGGCTTTGCCCAAAAAAACGGGGCCGACCTCGTGCTAGGCTTTTCGGGCTACGCCGAGCGGCCGGGGTTGTTAAATAAACTCATCCGGTATGAAACCTTGCTCACGGCCGCGCAGTACTTAGGCCTGGCCTGGGCCGGCAAGCCCTACATGGGCGTGGGCCGCAACCTGGCCTACACCCGCGCTACCTTTCACAAAACCAAGGGCTTTGCCAGCCACATGCGCCGCCTCTCGGGCGACGACGACCTACTGGTGCAGGACGCCGTGGCGCGCGGCGCCCGCGCCGCCGTGGTGGCCGACCCGCCCGCCCAAACCACCAGCGAGCCCGCCGAAACCTGGGCCACCTGGTGGCACCAAAAGCGGCGGCACCTCTCGGCTGGCAGCCGCTACCGGCCCGCCGACCGCTGGCGGCTGGCTATATTTATGGGCTCCAATTTGTTTTTTTATTTACTTACGCCCGTACTTTTGGCAGTATCATTATCCCCCGAGAATTTAATATCTTTGGGAGTAATCTGGTTGGCGCGAACATTGTTGCTACTGGCAGCTTATATACCATTGGCCCGCCGCCTGGGCCAGGCACTGCCGCCGGCGGCCCTGCCCTTTCTCGATTTTCTGTACCTAGTTTTTTACAGCGCCTGGGGCCTTTCGCTCCTGGTGCGCCGCCCGCTCCAATGGAAGTAAACTCCGCTGATATCCAGAAACAGTTTTCGTCGAAAGCCCGGCACGATTTCAAGCTGATTCGGGCCGCCGTGGACAATGACGACCAGGGCGCGTACGCCGAGCTGATGCAGATTTACAAGAAGCCGGTGTTTCACGTGGTGCTCAAGATGGTGCGCAACCCCGATGATGCCGAAGACCTTACCATCGAGGCCTTCGCCAAGGCGTTCAAAAACCTGCACAAGTTCAACCCCGAGTTTGCGTTCAGCACCTGGCTATTCCGCATCGCTACCAACAACTGCATCGATTTTATTCGCAAGAATAAAATCAAGACGATGAGCATCGACTCGGCGGTGAAAATGGGCGACGGCGACGAAATTCAGCTGGAGTTCCGCGACAACGACCTGAACCCGGCCGACACGACCATCAAGAATCAGAAAATCGAGATAATGCGCCACGTAGTGTCGCTGCTGCCCGACAAGTATCAGCGCCTCGTGAGCCTCCGCTACTTCGACGAGCTGAGCTACGAGGAAATCGCCACCGAGCTCAAAGCCCCGCTCGGCACCGTGAAAGCCCAGCTGCACCGCGCCCGCGAGCTGCTCTTCGACATGGTGAAGGACAAGAAGGAGTTTATTTAATTGTTATTAGCACGACAGGATAACGTTGTCATGCTGAACGCAGTGAAGCATCTCTACCGCACCGTTGGACAAACCCAAACGGTGCGGTAGAGATGCTTCACTGCGTTCAGCATGACACACTTGCATCACACTTCACTCTTCTGATGAGCCTCCTCACCAAATATTTCCCCCAGCTCACCCCGCAGCAAATCAAGCAGTTTGCCCTGCTCGAAACCGAGTTTAAAGCTTGGAACGCGCAGATAAACCTGGTGGCCCGCACCGACACCGACAACCTCGTGGAGCGGCACATTCTACACTCGCTGGGCATTGCCAAGGTGGTGCAGTTTCCGGCAGGTAGCGCGGTGCTCGACGTGGGCACGGGCGGCGGCCTGCCGGGCTTGCCGCTGGCCATTATGTTCCCGGAGGTAAAATTTCACCTGGTCGATAGCATTGGTAAGAAGATTAAGGCCGTGCAGTTTATGGCCGGCGCGCTGGGCCTCAGCAACGTCACGGCAGAGCAAACCCGCGCCGAGCAGGTGCGCGAAAAATTCGACTTCGTGGTGAGCCGCGCCGTGGCCCGCCTCGCTACCTTCCACCCCTGGATACTGCACAGCTACAAAAAGCACCCCGCGCCGGGAGCTGGGCTCTACTACCTAAAGGGCGGCGACCTGACCGAGGAAATCGCCGAAAGCGGCCTGGTAGCGCGGGTAGTTGACCTGCCGGAGTTTTTTGAGGAAGCGTTTTTTGAAACCAAAAAGGTGGTCGTGGTGCCCGTGTAAGGCGAGGTGAGCGGTCCCTGGCGGCAGTCTTAGCCGCGCAGCGGCGCGACTGCCAGCCACAACGACGAGTGCAGTCTCCAGACTGCCGGAGTAGCACGCTTCATAACGTATCTAATCCGGTAGTCTGGAGACTGCACTCGTTTGTCGGCCAGCAGTTGCGCGCTGCGCGCTAAACTGCGGCCAGCGTCCCAGCACCTAGCCGCTTGGCTTACGCTGCCTTTTCTTCGCTGGCAAAAAACTGCTGAAGCTTCTCCATCAGGCGGTTGCGCTCAGCATCTTCCTGGCCAGGCTGGGTATAGGCGCGGAACGCAACCGTGAGGCTGCCACCCGGCTTTAGCGACACAATATTGACTTGCGGGGCGGGCACATCAAGGGTTTGCTCTTCTTGTTCTAGCATGGGTAGGGCGCGCCGGCGCAGGGCCGCGAGGTCGGTGTCGGCGGGCAGTTCCAATTGTATTTCAACCAGCGCGCGCTTGGGGTGAGCCTTGTTGACGATGACGCCGTTGGAGGTCGCGCCGTTGGGCAGAATGACGGTATCACCTTGCGAAGTGAGGAGCAAAGTATTGAAAATCTGGATGGCCTGCACGGTACCGGTGCGGCCCTGGCTTTCAATGACATCGCCCACGGTAAAGGGCTTGAAGGCCAGTATCAGCACCCCGCCCGCGAAGTTGGCGAGCGTGCCTTGCAGCGCCAGCCCTACCGCCAGGCCGGCCGCCCCCAGAATGGCCACAAACGAGGTAGTCTCGAAGCCCACCATGCCCGCCGCCGAAATGAGCAGCAGCACTTTTAGGGCGATGTTGAAGAGGCTGGTGAGAAACGAGCTCAGCGACACGTCGAAGCGCGACGTAGCCGTATTTACGAGCCGGCTGACCCAGCTGATAACCCACCAGCCCACCACCAGCAGCAGCACCGCCGAGAATACCTTGGGCAAGTACAGCACCGCCAGGTCTTGCAGGCGTTCGAGGTAGTAGCCGAGGTCGTGAAACGCAAGGAGCAGTGTAAGGAGCATGGTAGTGATAACAGCTGACGAAAGCTGTTAGCAACGAGCAGACCAGCCGGTAGGTTGACCCCTATCCTTTTAAGTCTTGCTGGCTAGCATTTTGCAAACAACAGCCGCCGCCCGGCTAGCGCGCCGCTTCGGGAGCTGGCGGGCAGTAGTATAGCTTCAGGCCCGGCGTGACGCGCCAGTAGGCCAGCAGCTCGGCGCAGGTCACTGAGCTAAGGGGCTCGGTGATGGGCTGCCAGCTCAGCACGGTGCAGCTAACGGGCAAGCGCACCACGGGGGCCGGGCCGGCCTGCGCCAGAGCGGCCAGCGCTTGCCGCTCACGGCTGTTGTTGTCGGGCGGCACAAGGCGGCGGTCGGCATTGAGGTAAACAAAGGCGATGGCCAGCGCCGCCACGCAGTACCAGCGCTGTGCGCGGCCGCGCAAATGCAGCAGCAAGTAACTGGCCGACAGCCCGTAGAATCCCACCAGCGCAATGATAATCGGCAGCACCGAGTCGTGATTGAGAATATACGGGCGGTAGGGCCGGTAGCCGCCCAGCGGCAGCAACAGGCTGTATACCAGCGCAAAAAGCCCTATCCAGCGCAGGGTGCCCGACATGCGTACCCCCAGCGTGGTAGGCGGCAGCAGGCGGCGAATAAGCTGCACGTTGGCCAGGCAGCCCAGCACCAGCAGCCCCAGCCCCAGGCGGTCGGTGAGGGCATGAAACACGCCGAGGGGCAGCAGCTGGTACCGCTCGCTCAGCGTTCGCATAGAGGTAGTCAGGTTCTCGGAGTTGTAGCGGCCGATGTAAAGCGAATACAAACACAGCGCCCCCAGCCAGGCCCACAGCAGCACCAGTTGCCAGGGCAGGCCGCGCAGCCACTCGGCCGCTGGGCACCGCAGGCGCTGCCGCACCAGGTGCAGCTCGGCCCCCAGCACCAGTACCAGCACCGTGCCCGTGATGATGGGCCCGTTGAAAGCCAACACCACGCTCAGCAGCAGCATGGCGGCCAGCTGGTGCCAGGCCAGCCGCACCGGCTGGCCCTGGCTGGCGGCCCGGTACAGCGGCCACAGCAGCACCAGCAGCAGCGCCAGCGGCAGGGCGTAGAAGAAGTTATAAGTAGCCGAATTATCGATAATCCCCATCTGGCTGTAGTAGCCCGTGGTTTGGAAAAAGGGCAGCATCAGGGCCATGGCCAGCCACAGGCGCAGGCTGCTCAGGCGGCGCGTGCCGCTGGCATACCAGCCCAGCACGTAGAGCAGCAGCGCCTGCACCAGCACATTGAAGCCCGCCACGGCGGCGTACAGGCTGTCGATGGGTGGCAAAAAGGCTTGCAGCGCCAGCGGCACGTGGCGGAAATACAATACCATGCCCAGGTGCGCAAAAAAGCGGTTGGGCCCCGCGTAGCTGCGCTGGTGCACCAGGGCCTCCCACCCAAAAGGGTCTTGCAGCACGTGCGCGTAGTCGGCCCGCGGCCCCACGATGGGCGCAATGTCGCCATCGAGCGGCACGTGGTACTTGCGAATAAACGTGAGCCCCAGCCCTACCCCCACGGCCAGCATCAGCGCCAGCAGCACCCACGGCCGCGCCGGGCGCGGTGCCCGGGCGGGTAGCCGCGCAGCCACCCGGGTGGCCGGCCGCGCCGCCACTCGCTCGGGTAGCACCGCCGTGGCCGCCAGCACCCGCACCGCGATAGCCACGCGCTGGCTAACAGTTTTATAGATAGTACTGGTAGACATCCTTTTATCAGCTAGTGAACCCCGGCCCGCGCTGCAACAGCTGAGCTGAACCAAGATACCGACGGCTGGCTATTACGTCGTTTCCTCCCAAAGCACCAGCCCAAACCGGCCGGTCCTCTTCTAATGCTTCTAGAGTCAGTACACTCTTAAATGGTTGCTTTGACTTGTTTTTTCTTTAAATTTTTCAATTTGCAACGCTCAGCGAAGATACGCCGCCGCTCGAAGCCGGCTCGTATGGGCCCGGCCAAGCGCTGTGCAATACCCAGCCGCGCAGGCCCGGCCAGGCTACTGGGCCGGGTAGTAATACAGCTTTTGCCCCGGCGTGATGCCCCAGTAATGCAGCAGCTCCGCATTGGTAACCGACTCGCTGGGGTTGGTAATGGTTTCCCACGACAGTACGGTGCAGTCTTCGGGCAGGCGCACTACGGGCTGCGCGCCTGCCTTGGCCAGGGCGGCCAGGGCCCGGCGCTCGCCGGCATTGTCGTGGTGCGGGTAGAGGCGGCGGTCGGCGTACATAAACACGAACGCCACCACTGCCACGCCCAGCCCAAACCAGCGCCGCGCCCGCCCCCGCAGCTGGCGCAGCAGGTAGCTGGCCGACAAGGCATAAAACCCGACCAGCGCAATCGTGACGGGCATTATCGAATCGTGCCGCAGAATGAGCGGCCGGTAGGGCCGGTAGCCGCCCAGCGGCAGCAGCGCCACGTATACCAGCGCAAACCAGCCCACCCAGCGCAGCACCCGCCCGATGGCGGCGGCCTCGGGCGTGGCGGGCACCGCCCGGCGCAGCACCCAGGCATTGAGCAGGCAGGCCAGTACCAGCAGCGGCAAGCCCAGCTTCATCGTCAGCTCGTCGTAGATGCCGTAGGGCACCAGCTGGTAGCGCCGCAGCACGGGCATTATTACGGCCAGGTTCTCCGTATTGTGCCGGCCGATATACAGCGAATACACGCACCACGCGCCCAGCCAGCCGCACACCGCCAGCGCGGGCCAGGGCAAGCCGCGCAGCCGCTCGGCGGCCGGCCGCTGCCAGCGCTGGCCAGCCAGCCGCAGCCCCAGGCCGACCAGCAGCACCAGCACCGCCCCCCCGATGATGGGCCCGCTCAAAGCCAGCACCACACTCAGCAGCAGCATGGGCAGCAGCTGGTACCAGGGCAGCCGCAGCGGCTGCCCGCGCCAGGCCGCCCGGTGCAGCGGCCACAGCAGCAGCAGCAGCAGCAGCAATGGAATGGCGTAGAAGAAATTGTAGGTAAACGAGTTATCTACAATAGCCATCTGGCCAGTGTAGCCCGTGGTTTGGAAAAAGGGCACCATCAGGGCCATGGCCAGCCATAGGCGCAGGCTGCTCAGGCGGCGCGTGCCGCTGGCGTACCAGCCTAGCACGTAGAGCAACAGCGCCTGCACCAGCACGTTGAGCAGGGCCATGGCGGCGTACACGCTCGCGATGGGGCTGGCCACGGCTTGCAGCGCCAGCGGCACGCGCAGGCAGTACTCGCGCATGAGGAGGTGCGAAAAAAACCGATTGGGGGCCGCGTACCAGCCATCGCCCAGCAGCACGCCCAGCCCCAGGGGGTCGTGGAGCACGGCCGCATAGTCGGCGCGCGGCACCACGATAGCCGCCAAATCCCCGTCGATGGTCAGGCGCAGGTTTTGGGCATACGTGAAGGCCAGGTCGGCGAGGACGGCCAGCACGAGGCAGGCGAGTAGCCAGGGTTTCTTCATTTCTTTTTCGGGGCCCGCGCGGGCGGCGTTGGGCGGGCAGCAAGTAGCGTAGCGGCCGTGATGCGGTCGCCAATATCGAGGCGCTGCACCACGTCGAGGCCACTTACTACCTGCGCAAAAATCGGGTAGCGGCCGTCGAGGTGCGGCGTGGGCTGGTGCGTGAAGAAAAACTGGCAGCTCTCGGTATCCTTACCGGCCGAGGCCAAACCCACCGCGCCGGCCCCGTAGACCAGCGGCCCCAGCTCCGAGCGCAACGTGTAGGGCGTGCTGCCCGAGCCATCGCCGCGCGGGTCGCCGCCCTGGGCCACAAAATTGGGCACCACCCGGTGGAAATACAGCCCGTCGTAGAAATGCTGCCGCACCAAGCTCACGAAGCTGGCCACCGCGCCGGGCGACTCGGCCACCTTAAGTTCCAGTTCAATAACGCCCTGCGTGGTAGTGAAGCGCACGCGCTGGCCCACCGGCACGCTTTGCACCACAGCCCAGTCGATGGGGTGCTGGCTGGCCGTGCCGCGCGGCACGGGCGTGGGCGTCGGAGCTTTTTCGAGCTTATCCAGCGTTTGTTGCAGCGCAATCCAGGGCTCTATCTCGCTGGGTAGTTTCAGCTTGTCGCGGGCCTGGCGCAAGGCGCCTAGGTCGGCGGGCTGGGGCGCGGGCACCAGCTTGGGGTCGGCGTAGGCTTCGGCGGCGGTGCTGAGCTGGGCCACATCACCGCCCGCCAGCGCCCGCCGCAGCGCGGCCGCAAAGTCGGCCGCGCGGGCGGCGGGAAAATTCTTGCTCCCCCGCATAGATACCAACGCCGCCAGCGCGGTGCCGGGCACCACGGACGGGCCGGTGGTCAGGGTTGCTTCTTGGGCCAGAAAATCAAACTGCGCCGGGTCTTCGCCGAGGGCGGTGAGCAGGGCGGCTTTTTCGTATTGGTTACCCGTGCGCTGGTAGCGGCGGCGAATGGTGTCGGCCACGGCCGGGCGCTGGGCGGCGGGCGCGTGGCGCAACGCTAGCTGTAGAATAGCCGCGCGTGAGCGCCAATGAGAAATGCCCTGGGCAGTCTTTACTATTTGTGCTACCTTTTTATTTATTTCTATAGTATCGATGGGCATTCTTAGTAGCCACTCAGCCGCCGTGAACGATTCTTGCGGGAGGGGCTTGTTTAGTGCGCCTTGCACTACGGACGCCGTTCCAAAGCTTCCCCGACACTCACTTGGCTTATTGCAAGGCAGCACCCGTAGCGCAGCTATCCGCACCCGAAAATCAGCATCAATAGTAGCACTCACTAATGTACTTGCTGCCACCGGCCGCGCCACGCGCCCCAGCGCCGTGGCGCAGTTGGCCCGCACGAAATAATCCGGGTCGCTACCCAGCGCTTTCAGCAGCACCGGCAGCGCCACCCGCGCCAGCGTCGAGTCCTGCCCGCGCATCCGCGTGAGCGCCGCCGATGCGCCCTGCCGGGCGGCTAACACCTGCTTAGGCTGGCCCAGCAGCTTGGTAGCCTGGCTTACGGCCTCGGCCGGGGCCAGCCCGCGCAACGCGGCTCGGTACAAGCCCCAGGCGCGGCCGGGCGCGGTGGCGCTGTCGGCCCCGGCTATTTTCGGCTGCCACAGCTGGGCTACCGAATGCCGGGTGACGCAACGGCTCAGCGCCTCATAGGCCGTGCGGCGGGCCAGCGCGTTGGCCTCGGGCTGCGCGAGGCGCTGGCTGAGGGCGGGCACGGCCGTGCTATCGCCGGCTTGGCCCAGGGCGTAGGCGGCGGCGCGGCGCACGGCGGGGGCGGCATCGTGCAGCAGCGGCAGCAGCGCGGGCACGGCGGCGCGGTCTTGTACTGAGGCCAGGGCCTCGGCGGCAGCGGCGCGGTAGGCGGAGTTTTTATCGGTGAGGTAGGGCAGCAGCGCGGCGGTGCGGCGCTCGTCCTGGGCGGTAGCGATGCGGCGGCGCACGGCATCGGCGTAGGGGTGCGCGGGCGGGGCCTGGGCCAGCGCGGCCAGCGGCAGCAGCCCCAGTAGCAGGCGAAAGAAGCGCGTCATAGGCAAGGAATGGAGTTGCAAGTTCGGCTTTAATCGCCCGACTACCGCCGCCCGGCCCGCCAAAGCATCGGCCCGCACCCGACCTTTGCAGCAGTTTTTACTTCTATTTATCCTATGGCCTCCCCCACCGCGCCCGACCCGCACCAACTCCGCATCCAGGATTTTCGCTACGACCTGCCCGCCGAGCGCATTGCCCCCGAGCCCCTGCCCGACCGAGCCGCCAGCCGCCTGCTCGTGAGCCGGGCCGGCGTCATCACCGATAAGACCTTCCGCGACCTGCCCGCCGAGCTGCCGCCCGATGCGCTGCTCATCTTCAACGACACGCAGGTGGTGCGCGCCCGCCTGCTGGCCAAGCGCCCCACGGGCGGCGTAGTCGAGCTATTTTGCCTCGAGCCGGTGGCCCCGCACCGCGCCCTGGAGCTGGCCTTGCAGCAAACCGAAGCCGCTACCTGGCGCTGCCTCGTGGGCAACGGCCGCCGCTGGAAAGACGGCCCCGTGCAACTCGATTTTTCCTTCGCCGGGAAGCCCGCCACGCTCTGGGCCGAGCGGCAGGCCGTGGAAGAAGGCGGCGACAACCTGATAAATTTCCGGTGGCAGCCCGCCTCGCTGCCGTTTGCCGAGGTGCTGCGGGCGGCCGGCCACCTGCCTTTGCCGCCCTACCTGCACCGCCCCGACACCGCCCTCGACGCCGTGCGCTACCAAACCGTGTACGCCGCCCACGAGGGCGCCGTGGCTGCCCCCACCGCCGGCCTGCACTTCACCCCCGAGTTATTACAGGAACTGGCGCAGCGCGGCATCGCCACCGGTCGCGTGACCCTGCACGTGGGCGCGGGCACCTTCCAGCCGGTGAAGGCCGACACGATGGACGGCCACCCCATGCACGCCGAGCCCATCATCGTGCAGGCCGGCTTGCTGCGGCAGCTGCTCGCGCACCGGCCGCGGCCCGTTATTGCGGTGGGCACTACTAGCCTGCGCACGCTCGAAAGCCTCTACTGGCTGGGGGCCAGCCTGGTGCGAGAGCCGGGGCAGGAAACGTTGCAGGTGGCGCAGTGGCAGCCGTATGAGGAAAACGCGCCCGACATCAGCCCCAAGGCGGCGGTGGAGGCGCTGCTGGCGCACCTCGACGCCACCGGCACCGATGCGCTGGAGGCCAGCACGCGGCTACTCATCGCGCCGGGCTACCGCTTTCGGCTGGTGCAGGGGCTGATTACCAATTTTCACCAGCCCGAAAGCACGCTATTGCTGCTAGTGTCGGCGCTGCTGGGGCCGGGCTGGCGCACGGTGTATGAGCACGCCCTTGAGCACGGCTATCGGTTTCTGAGCTACGGCGATAGCTCTTTGTTATTACCCGAATGAACCGTGCAGGTTAGTCGATTTTGGCACGGGCTTTGAAAGATTGGTCGCGCCGGGCCGCTGCGCGCTCACAACCCTACTTTCGGGGCCGCGTAGAAGGCCAGGGAAACAATTACTCTCCCCCTCTACATCATGAAAAACGCAATTCTGCTGCTCGCCGCCTGCGCCTTTACCACTGCTTCGTTTGCCCAAACCCCCGAAACCACGGTGAAGGTGCGCGACAACGGCACGAAAAAAATCGTGACCGAAAAAGGCGACATGAAAACCGTCACCAAAACCGGCAAAACCAACACCGGCAAAGCCCTCGAAAACACGGCTGATGCCGCTGGCAACGTAGCCGAAAAGGCTGGCAACGGCATCAAAAAAGGATACAACAAAACCAAGCGCGCTGTAAAGCGTGGCACCCAGAAAGCCGGCAAGAAGACCGTGAAAGCTACCGAGAAAATGGAAGCTAAATCGGAATAGCTTACCCTGGCTTTTCGCTCTTAGCACATAAAAAAATCCCCGGCCAGCCGCCGGGGATTTTTTGCGTTTAACCCAAGCCGTTGCTTACGCTGGCTCGGCCTGGTCTTTTTCTTTGAGCTGATAGAGTACGCTTTCGGCTACGCCGTGGCCGAAGATGCTGACGCCCGCGTTGAGCACGACCAGCGCGGCGGTGCCGGCCGGCACCCACTCTTTGGCGGGCGCGCCGTGGGCCTTTAGGGAGCCGGCCCAACTCACGAGGCAGGCCCCGGCTCCGATGGCCATCAGCCCCGCCGGGGCCAATAGCAGCCACTTGGATTTATGCGTCATAACAAACACGAGGGCAACGGGAAAGGAGTGAGTAGCAGGCCGCTGCCTGGCATTTTAACCGGCTTTTTGAGCCTAGAGTTAGCTTTTATTCGCAAAAAAAAACTAGCGCCAGGCTACACAGGGACTTATTTACCCAAACGGTTGGCCTTGTGCGTATTGACCAGGGGCAGTAGGCGTGGCGTGGGTGTAGCTCAAAAAAGCTACCCTGGTCGCCGCTGGCAGCTTGTAGGCAAGTGTAGAGACGCATACTTGCGTCTCACGTCATTTAGCCCGTCCGACGCGAGACGCAAGTATGCGTCTCTACACTTGCCACATGCTAATCTAAAATATCTACTTGACAACTACCTGCTTGGCAACGGTAGTGCCGCCGGCCTGCACGCGCAGCACATACACGCCCGCGGGCAGCCCGGCCACGTCGAAGCCGGCTTGCTCACCGGCGGCGGGCAGGGCTAGCGTGGTTTCGCGCACGGTTTGGCCCAGCACGTTGCAGAGCGCCAGCCAGGCCTGGGCGGCCCCGCTCACGCCGGGCACCAGCACCGTTAGCTGGCCGTGGGCGGGGTTGGGGAATACGCTGACGCCGGCGGCCGTGAAGCTGGCCTGCGTGGCCAGCGCCGGCGGCCCAAAGCTCAGGGAGAAGCGCCCGGCCTGCGCGCCCGCGCTGCCAGCCACGAACGAGTAGGCGCTTTGCTGTTTGAGATTAACCTGCTGGCCAGTAGCGGCATCAAGGAGGTACACCGCTGTGGCGTTCAGGTTGGCCAGAGCGGCGGCTTGCAGCACGTAGGGGCCCGCTGTGGGCACGCTCACCGCCAGGGGTACGGTAGTGGGGCCGCTCAGCGGCGGCAGGCCGTTGATAGCCTGGCTGGTGCCGGCCGCTACCGAAGCCAGGTTGAGGCCGGTGGGGTTGGTGAGCTTTTCGGCATCATAGGCGCTATCAAAATCAGCGGTAGCGCCCTGCTCGAAGTACACGGTGGTTTCGTCGAGCAGCGAGCTGCCGGTGCCCTGCAAAGTCAGCTGCACCAGCGGCCGAGTATCGGCGGTGGGGCGCTGCAAGGTGGCGGTGCTGGGCGCGGTGAGGCGCTGGCTGTTGCGGAACGTAATGGCCCCGTTGGCCCGGCTGGCTGCTATGCGCACAAAAAATGCCTGCCCCATTGCCACGGTCGGGTTGCCGATGCGGTTGACGTAGCTGCGGTATTGGCCCACGTAGGGGCCGGTGCTGCTGTAGGTGTACATGGCGTTTTCGAGGTTGTACATCTCGAAGGAAAGCTGGTTCAGATTCAGCGGCGAGGGGTACGGGTTGCCGAGCAGCCGCCAGCCGCCATCGGCGTAGGTGGGCCGGCTGCTGAGGATGGACACCACGAAATCACCAGTATTGAGCGTACCCTGAAAATCGACTACCTCGCTGGCTGCAATATTGGCAATGAAGCCGTTGCCCGCCATCAGCAGGTCGGTAGGGCTGGTAGGCGACACCCAGCCTTTGTCGAAGCCGCTCAGGTTATTGGCCTGCCCCAGCAGATTGTTGTCGTACTTGAACACCGTGGGAAACGGCGTCACGTTGGCCGGCACGGCCGCGCTGTTGTAAGCCGGGTTGAGCACGGGCACGAAGCTGCCGCCCGTGGCCGTAGTGGCTAGGTCGGCCACGGTCGTGTAGTTCACGGGCGGGCTGAAGTGGCGGTAGCCCAGGCCGGGGTTCAGGCTGGGGTCGATGGCGCGCTGCACGGTGGCCGTGCCCACTACCCCACCGCCGCTGTTCACTACCAGCGCGTCGGTTACCACACCGCCGCTCACGCTAGAGCGCAAAGTCAGGGGCTGGCCGTTGGTGGTCAGGTCGCCGGTCAAGGTCAGCGTACCGACCCAGCTGGCCGGCGCGCCGAGGCCGGCCCCGGCCGCGCCGATGGTCAGGTTTTGCAACGCCAGCGCACTGCTACCGCCCAGCATTTGGGCGGTGGTGCCGGTGGTAGCCACCGTGCCGCCGGTGGGCGCAAGGGTGCCGTTGGCCAGCAGATTACCCGCCAGGCTCAGCGTGCCGCCGCTCTGGCTCAGCGTCGCGCCGCTGGCAATGGTAAGCCCAAAGGCCGAGGCCGTGCCGCCAGCCAGGGCGGGGTAGGTAGCACTGCCCGTGCCAATGAGCGCGTCGGTTTCGCTGGTAGGCACGCCGGCCGACCAGTTGGCCGCCGTAAACCAGTCGCTGCTCGCCGCACCCGTCCAGGTAGTGAGCGGCCGCGACACGGCAAACGCCGTGGCCGACGTAGCCACGCCGCCGGGCGTAGTCACGGCCAGCAGCCCCGAGCTAGCGCCCGCGGGCACGTTCACGGTAATCTGGGTCGGTGAATTCACTACGAAGCCCGAAATCGGGCTGCCGTTGAGTGTTACGGCCGTGGCCCCACCCAGGCCGGTGCCCATGAGCACGATGCTCGTGCCCACCGGCCCGGCGGCGGGCGAGAAGCTCGTTAATGTCGGCAGGGCAGCCAGCTCAACTTGGCTGGTGGTGCTGCAATTACTGCTCGGGGCCGACACTACCACCGAGTAGGTGCCGGGCGCCAGGCCTGTGAGGTCTTCGGTGGTGGCCGTGAAGCCGTTGGGGCCGGTCCAGGCGTAGGTGTAGGCCGCCGTGCCGCCGCCCTGGGCCATCAGGTTGATGGCCCCGTTGGTAGCGCCGGCCGCCGTGGGGCTGGTGAGGCGGGCGCTGGTCGTCACGTTGCAGGGCAGCGTGGTGCCGCGCACGTAGCCTTTCAGCCACGTGAGGGCGGGCCGCTCGGCCCCGTTGGAATACGCTATAAAGGAGTTGTCGGAAGTGCCCGGCAGGTAGCCGAATAGCGACACGCCCTTGATAGTGGGGTTTTCCCAAAACAGTGGAAACACGCGCTGGTACTCGGCCAGCTGCGCAGCATCGTCGTTGCCCGAGCCGTCGCCGTGAATATCGAGCTCCGTAATGTAAAGCGGCAACCCGCAGGTAGCGATGGTATTGATGCTATTCGTGATGGTGGCGCTGGCCGTACCATACGTCGAAAACGAGTGCCCCTGAATACCAATGGCATCAACCAGGTTTTCGCGTTGCAGCAGCTTGATGAGGGCCAGGTAGCGGCCGGCGCTGGTCAGCGAATTTTCCACGCTGTAGTCGTTCAGCATCAGGCGGGTATTGGGGAAATACTGCCGGGCCAGCCGGAAGGCCGTCAGCACCCAGTCGTAGCCGGTAGCGCCGTTGCCGCCCAGCGCGTTCACGTAGTCGCCGCCGTTGCTGGAGGTTCCAGGCGGCTGGTGCAGGGGCTCGTTCACTACCTCCAGAATATCGATGCCGGGGTAGCGCTGCGCCACGGCCGCGTACCACTGCTTGATTTCGATGAGCTGGTCGGCCGGCGAGAGCTTGTCCATCCAGGTGGGCTGCTGCGCGCCCCACGTCAGCACGTGAAAGCGGAACGGAAAGCCGTTGTCCTTGGCCAGCTTACAGGCCGCGTCGAGGTCGGTCCAGTTGAACACGTTGCGCGTTACCTCCACGCTGCCCCACTTGCCCACGTTGCTGGGCACCACCTGGTTCCAGTAGGCCGTGAAGTTGTTGAGTTGCGCGGGGCTCCAGATGCCCCCCAAAAACTTCGGTTTGCCGGTGGCCATCGGCGGCCCGGTGGGTACGTAGGGCGCGGGCGGCGGCGTCACCGAGCCGGGCTGCCCGTTGTCGAGGCTGGCTACCGTATAGTACTCATTGGTAGGCGCAAAGGCGAGTTTATCGAACTGCAAGCCGTCTTCGCGGGCCCCAATCTGGAAGGTTTGGGTGAGGCCGCCGGCGGGCACCACAAACGTGATGGGCGTTTCGCTGCCGCTGCCAGCCAGGCCGAGCTTCGAGAGGTTTATCCACTTCCAGACCAGCGTGCCGGCCGTGCCCGCGCCCTGCACGATGTCGGTAGCGGCCGTGTAGCCCGCCGCAGCCAGGCCATTGGCCGTTATCCAGTTGGCATCCACGGCATTGGGCTGGCTGCCGAAGCCGTTGCCGTAGAAAAAGCTGTCGTCGCCGAAAGCCCCCGAGCCGACCAGCACGCGGGCGTAGAGGTCGTAGGTGCCCGCCGCCGGAAACGTGACCGAGTAGCTAGCCACCCGCGCCGCCGAGCCGGGAGCCCCCGCGTTGAGCGTGGCCGAGGGGTTGACGGTGATGTAGGTAACGCCAGCGCTAGTAGCGGTGCCCCAGTCGGAGCCCAGCGTGCCGGCCTCGGCCTGCACCGTAGTGGCCACGGTTTGGGCGTGCAAGGTGTGGGCGCTCAGCCCGAGTAGCAACCCAGGTAGCAAGTGAGTAAAATGCCTCATAAGTAAGAGATTGGGTGGGAAAAAGAAAACGAAACCTAGTGATAATGCTGGTAATGATGGCCAGCCACACCTGCAAACTGCGCTCGGCACTTCGCCGGCAGCCGATAGTGATAAAATTCTATTTCGGTGCATTGGCGTGGTTCGCCAAGACAGCCGAAACGCCAGTAGCCGAAGCAGCCGCAAAAGCAACGTTATCAGTTAAGGCAGTGCTCGCGCAACTCACCGCAGGCCAATCGCGCCTGCCAAAACTTGAAAACCATATCGGTATCGATTGCGCAATCGATACCGATATGGTTTTTGTAAGCTATTATTTTCAATAGCCGCCTAACTAATTCTGTTCTTGGTGAGTGATTACCTACTTACAAGTTTTGAAGCACTGCCTAAGCCGACGGCACTCTGCACGCAGCCAACACAGTTATTTATTGGCATAATCATATTCAGCAAGTTCAGGTAGTTACTGCACCGAGCCTTGAGTAGAACGTTTCGCACGGCTCCTGGTGGCACGACGCATCTTATGCGAGAAATGGCGACTCACTGCAAATAGTACCCATTCACTAAAAATACCCCTTGCATTAAAGGTCATTTCTGGTAATTAATCATAAAAAAAGCTGCTACCCCCTATCTTCGTGCAGGTCATTTTGCTAAAACTGTAATTATGCCGCGCAAGATTTTATTAGCACGCTTATCTCTACTCCTGCTGTTGGTGCTGGCGTGCCTGGCCGCCTTCGTGCCCCTGCACCACCCCGAGGCCGCCCCTAATACCTTTCAGCCCGCAGACCTGGCCTGGATGCTCACGGCCTCGGGCCTGGTACTGTTTATGACGCCGGGGCTAGCGTTTTTCTACGGCGGTATGGTGAGCCGGGGCAACGTTATTTCGACCATGCTGCAAAGCTTTATTGCACTGGGAATCATTTCGGTGCTGTGGTACGTGGTGGGTTTCTCGCTAGCCTTTGGCGACGACATCGGGGGCGTGATTGGCGACCCGCGCACGTTTTTTATGTTTAACAACGTGGGCACCGCGCCGCACCCGCGCCTGGGGCCGACTATGCCGCTGGTGCTGTTTGCGGCGTTTCAGCTCAAGTTTGCCATTATCACGCCGGCGCTCATCAGCGGGGGCTTTGCCGAGCGCATCCGGTTTTGGGGCTACCTCATTTTCATCTGCCTTTTTAGCCTGCTCATTTACTGCCCGTTGGCGCACTGGGCCTGGCACCCCGATGGTTTCCTGGCGCAGTGGGGCGTGCTTGATTTCGCGGGCGGCACGGTGGTGCATATTTCGGCGGGCTTTGCGGCGCTGGCGGGCGCGATGGCCATCGGCCGCCGCCGCGTGCACCTCGACGGCCACGCCCACGTGCCGGTGAATGTGCCCTTCGTGATTCTGGGCACCGGGCTGCTGTGGTTCGGCTGGTTTGGCTTCAACGCCGGCTCGGCCTTCGGGGCCAATACCACGGCCGTGCAGGCTTTCTTCAACACGCACTTAGCCTCGGCCGCCGCCATGCTCACCTGGATGCTGCTGGAGTCGGCCCGCGGCGAGCGGCCCACGGCCATGGGCGCGGCCATCGGGGCCGTGGTGGGGCTGGTGGCCATTACGCCGGCGGCGGGGCTGGTGGCCTACGGGCCGGCGCTGGCCATCGGCATCCTAGCCTCGGGCGTGAGCTTCGCGGCCGTGAGCGTGAAAAACCGCACGACGCTCGACGATACGCTCGACGTATTTCCGTGCCACGGCGTGGGCGGCATCGTGGGGATGCTGGCCACGGCGCTCTTTGCCCAGAAGGGCGGCCTCTTCACGGGCGGCGGGCCGCACCTGCTGCTGATGCACCTGCTCACGCTGCTCCTCGTGGGCGCGTTTACCTTTGGGGGCTCGTGGCTGCTCTACCAGGTTACGAACCTGATAGTGCCCATCCGGGTAAATGCTGAAAACGAGGCCCATGGACTCGACACCAGCCAGCACGGCGAAACGATACTAGTAGTGTAAGTTCTTACGCAATAAGCTAGTAGCAGCGCGCCGGGCTCGGCGCGCTGCTTTTTTATGACCGAGATTTTCTTTCCCGACTACGCCGCCGATAGCCCCGCCCCCACCCGCCCTATCGTTATTTTCGGGGCCGGCGGCCTGGGCCGCGAGGTGCTGGTGCTGCTGCGCCAGCTAAATGAGGCCGGGGCCAACTGGGACGTGCGTGGCTTTTACGACGACCAGCCGCCCGCCGCGCCTACCATCGCGGGCCTGCCCTACCTCGGCACCAGCGCCGACCTCAACGCCACTGCCGAGCCGCTGGCCGTGGCCGTAGCCATGGGTAGCAGCCGCAGCCGGGCGGCTGTGGTGGCCCGGCTCACGGCGGGGCTGCTATCGTTTCCGGCGCTGGTGCACCCGGCCGTTGGACTATCTATCTATCAGGGTATTAACCTGGGTGAGGGCTGCATCATCCAGCAGGGCTGCATTCTGACTTGTGATATCACGCTGGGCCGCTTCGTGCTATTGAACCTGGGCTGCACGGTGGGGCACGATGCGGTGCTGGCAGACTTCTGTTCGCTGATGCCGCACGTTAATATTGGAGGCGGCGCGCAACTCGACGCGGGCACTTATTTAGGCACTAATGCTACCGTTATCCACGCCGTGCAAGTGGGCGCGGGCGCTACCATCGGGGCGGGCGCGGTAGTGGTGCGCGACCTGCCGGCCGGCGTCACGGCGGTAGGCGTGCCGGCGAGGGCAAAAACCAGTGAGTGATTATCCGACTTCTACACAGCTCTTTGCAATAATTCTATCAGCTCCTTGGAGCTACAGCCAATTGTTTAGCACGCCTTGTGCGTTGGCTACTAATAACTGCTAACCGATTATTAACCAGTGGACCGTATCTATCTATCGCCGCCGCATTTGGGCCGCCACGAATTAAATTATTTACACAAAGCGGTCGAAGACAACTGGGTAGCGCCCACCGGCCCCAACCTCACGGGCTTCGAGGCCGACCTGTGCGCCTTCACGGGCGTGGCGCACGCCGTGGCCCTGACCTCGGGCACGGCGGCCATCCACCTGGGGCTGCGGCTGCTGGGCGTGGGGCCGGGCGACGAGGTGCTGTGCCCGTCGTTCACCTTTGTGGCTACCGCCAACCCAATTGTGTACTGCGGGGCCACGCCAGTGTTTGTCGATAGCGAGGCTGACACCTGGAACATCTGCCCCACGCGCCTGCGCGAAGCCATCGCTGACCGTATTAGGCTGGGCAAGAAGCCGAAAGCCCTCATTTTGGTGCATCTCTACGGGATGCCCGCCAAGCTCGATGAGCTGCTGGCCGTGGCGCAGGAGTACGGCATTGCCGTGCTCGAAGACGCGGCCGAGGCGCTGGGCGCGCGCTACCGGGGCCAGCCGCTGGGCAGCTTTGGGCAGGTGGGTGTGTTTTCGTTTAATGGCAATAAGATACTGACTACCAGCGGCGGTGGCGCGCTGCTTACGCCCGATGCGGCATTGGCCAAGCGGGCACTGTTTCTGGCTACCCAGGCCAAAGACCCCGCCCCGCACTACCAGCATTCTGAAATCGGCTACAACTACCGCCTCAGCAACCTGCTCGCCGGCATTGGCCGGGGCCAGATGGAGCTACTCGAAGACCGGGTGAAACGCCGCCGCGAGATTTTCAACTGGTACCGCGAAACCCTCGCGGGCCTGCCCGGCCTCGCCGTGGCCCCCGCCACCGAGCCCGCTGGCAGCCACGCCAACCGCTGGCTCACGACTGTGCTACTCGACCCCACCGCCACGGCGGCCACACCTGAAAGCCTGCGCCAGCACTTAGAAACCAAGAAAATAGAAAGCCGGCCGCTGTGGAAGCCGCTGCACTTGCAGCCACTTTTCGCGAGCGCGCCCATGTACGGCGGCGCGGTGTGCGAAGACTTATTTAGTCGCGGCCTGTGTTTGCCCAGCGGCACGGCGATGGGCGACGAAGAACTGCGCCGCGTGGCTAAGGCCGTGCGTGAGGCTGTTAGTCAACCACTCCTAGTTGCGTAGCGGTTGGCATCGCAAAGCCAGGAGCGTTTTGATAAGCCTCGCCTACCGAGGGCGAGGACAGCGTAGCCGGGCGGCCAAACCAGCGCCGCAGCAGCAAGTGCGTGGGCAGGTAAAAGACTACAAACAGCGTCAGCATCCAACCTAATAGATATACTGGAGCGGGCAGCCAGCTCTGGGGCTTGGCATCGTCGAAGCCGAAGACGTAGTTGATGTTAACCGGAATTTTGGGGTCGGGTAGCACGGTGCCAGCGGGCGGCAAAAAGAAATAGGCCACCAGGCACAAACCCCAGCCCAGGGCCGTCCAGGCTAGCAGCGCCCGGCGGTCGTAGCCCAGGCGCCGCAGCAGAAACAGCAGCAAAAACGGTAGCCAACCGTGAAAGAATGAGAGCCCGCGCAAAAACAGCGAGCGGTTGGGGTCAAACATATAAGCGGTCAAACCCACCAAGCGCACCCCCACCAGCTCGCCCACAAAATCGAAGCACCACAACGCCTGCGGCAACAGAATGCCCACCGCCGCCATCGACGCGAATAGCGGCTGTTCAGTCCAGACGCTAACCACGCACAGCAATAGGGCTACATCGCAGAAGTACAGAAAGTTGGTCGGCCCGTAGTAGTAGTAATACACTGGTACCAGCACCGCCACAAATGCCGTGACGGAAAGCTTGAGCAGGAGCGGCAGACGCGATGAAACGACTAGCATAAGAACCAAGGATAAAGAGATTGAGCCTTGGGCTGCCCGTCGAATACCGAGGGCTAACCCTCTGCGAAATACGCCACGCTACGCTGAGCCAGCAGAGCTAAATCATGGCTTACCAGACTTTTATTCATCCTATTCGTACTATGCAACTAACTTTCGCACAAGCTATTAATCCGACAACATCAGACTTTCCATCTTGCTTCACAGCTGCTGCCCGCTTGCTGGCAGCCTGGGGTTTGAAAGCCTGGCTACCCAGGCCTCACAGGCAGTACACTGCCAGCTCAAGTGGCCTGGCTAGTGGCACGCACTCTTTTTCTTGAACTACTAGCGCTTACTAGCCAACGATTTACGGGCTTTTCAAAACCAAGGTATACTAGCACGGCCACCAGATTGAGCAGCCCAAACTGCACCAACCGGCTGGCACTGACGTAGCGGTGCAGCAACTCGGTAAGCAGGCCGGCGTGCAGGAGGTAAAAAGCGTAGCTGGCCTTGCCCAGCAAGCCAAACAAGCGGCTGGCCAGTAGCCGGCGCAGCACGCTGGCCTCGTGCGCCAGCCCATAGAGCAACAGGCAAAAGCCCGGCACCAAGCCTACGTTGTTGAGAAAAATCCGCAGCAGCCGCAGGCCATCCAACTGGTAGCCGGGCGCCCAAACGCCCCTCGCCTGCACCGTTGCCATGGCCGCCATGCCCACCAGCCACCACACCAGGCCGAGAATGGTGCAAACCGGCCAACGGGCGCGGCCCGCCGGCCGTGCCGCCAGCCACCAGGCCAGATACATGCCGCCCAAAAACTCGATGCAGCGCCCCGGGAAAGTGCCTTCCAGCATAAAAGCATAGGAGCTAAAGAAGCCAAACCGATGCCAGGGCGCCGGCAGCAGCACCAGCGCACAGCCTAGCCCCAGCAGGCCTACCGCATACGCCAGCAGACGGGCCGGCCCATGCCGCCGCAGCCCCCGCAAAAGCCACGGGGCCAGGGCATAAAAACTTTCCTCCGCCGTGAGCGACCAGCTCACCATCAGGCCCGTGAAGCGGTATTCGCTGAAAAAACCCTGCACCAGGAAGCTATTCAGGGCCAGCAGCAGCAGCCGTCCTTTATTGGAGTACGGCAAATAGCGGCCGTCAATATCATACTGGTTGCTAACCTGGTACACAACCACCGTCAGCACGGTCAGCAAAAAATAGAGCGGGTAGATACGCGCCCACCGGCGGCGAAAAAACGGCACCAGCTCGTGGCTCGTGGGCTGCAAGCGGCCCAGGTATCGGCTAGTAATCAAGAAGCCGCTGAGCACGAAAAACAGCCCCACGCCACTGCTAAACTGCTCGGCCAGCCACCAGCCCGCACTACCCCGCCCAAATGGGTTGAAGTGAAACACGAACACCAGCCAGGCGGCCAGCGCCCGCAAGCCCGTGAGGGCGGGGTAGTAAGGGGCCGCGCCGGGGCCAGGCACCGCACTTGCAGCTGGCATCTAGTCGAGCGCCTGCGCTAGGTCGGCCAGCAGCTCGGCGGGCTCCTCAATGCCCACGCTCAGGCGCAGCACGCCGGGCGTGATGCCTAGCGCCTGCCGCTGCTCCTCGGTGAGGCCGCGGTGCGAGGTAGCCGTGGGGTACGAGCACGACGAGGCCACGCCCGCCAGCGAGGGCGCGAGCGGAAACAGCTGGCTTTGCTGAATAAACCGCTCGGCCGCCGCCACGGTGTCGTCGGCCAGCCGCAAACTCAGCATTCCGCCGTAGAAGCCATTAAGCAGCTGATTTTCGGCCAGTTCGTGACCGGGGTGGGTTTCGAGGCCGGGGTAGAATACCTGCGCCACGGCCGGGTGCTTGGCCAGAAAGCGCGCCACGGCCAGCGCGTTTTCGGAATGCTGGCGCATGCGCAGGCGCAGGGTTTTGAGGCCGCGCACGGCCAGCCAGCTATCGAGCGGAGCCAGCATGAGGCCCAAATTGGTAGCAATGCGCCGCAGATGCTGCCCGATTTCGGGGTCGCGGGCTACTACTACGCCGGCCGTAAGGTCGGAGTGGCCGCCCAGGTATTTGGTGGCCGAGTGCCACACCATGTCGGCCCCCCAGTCGAGCGGCCGCGTGAGGATGGGCGAAGTAAACGAGCTGTCAATCAGCAGTAAAATACCCTGCTCGCGGCAGGCCTGCGCCAGGCGCGGGCCATCCAGCACTACCAGCAGCGGGTTACTGAGCACCTCAGCCAGCACCAGCTTGGTAGTGGGCTTGCGGTGGCGGGCCACGTCGTAGAGGTCGGCCAGCGGCACGTAGCTGGTTTCGATGCCGAGGCGGCTTAACTCCTTGCTCAGCAGCACCACCGAGCCACCATAGAGCTCGGCTGGGCACAGCACGTGGTCGCCGGCCTGGCACACGGCCAGCACGGCAGCCAGTAGCCCGGCCAGGCCCGCGCCGGTGGCTACGCCGCCGCCGGCGGCACCTTCGAGGCGGGCTACTTCGGCTACCAACTCGTCGGAATTAGGGTGTTCGGAGCGCGAGTAGCCGTACATGCCGCCGTGGTCGGGGGCGGTGTAGTAGGTTTCCAGCTCGGCCAGCGAGGCAAATTTGAAGACCGATGTCTGGTATATCGGGGTGACTTTGGGATGAATCGGGGTCAGGTCCATAGGGCGACGAAGGTAGCGCCCACGCCCTTAGCCGGCCCGCTACTTGGTGCGGCGCACCTCCTCGGCCTCATCGCGCGTCTCTACCGCTTTGTCGATTATCTCCTCGGCCTTGCCCGTCACGGTATCGGGCATGAGGTGCAGCAGCACGCGGTTTTCGCGGGCGAAAACCTGCATCAGCACAATGAGATACGAGAGCAGCAACGGCCCGATTACCAAACCTACAATGCCGAAAATATCGACGCCCAACGTGAGGCCCACCAGCGTTACCCAGGGATGGATGTCGCCCATGTACTTAGCCATCCAGATGCGTAGCAGGTTGTCGATGTTGATAATCACGACCACGCCCACAATCAAAATGCCCAGGCCCTGCCCCGTATGCCCTTGCGCAAACTGGTAGAGCGCGGCCGGCCCCCAGACAAGCGGCGTACCCAACACCGGAATGAAAGCCATGAAAAACGCAATTACCGTCCAGAAAGCCGGGCTGGGCACCCCGAATATCCACAGCGTAGCACCCGTGAGCAGGCTCTGCACCAGCGCTACCACACCTTGCCCCAGCACGTTGGCATTCACGTTATTGCGCAGCGAGTCGCTAAGCTCCTCCAGCGTCTTTTCGCGGAAGGGCAGGTAGCGGCGCAAACCAGCCAGAAACGTTTCTTCCTGCATAAAGAGGTAATACATTGTGAAGAGCATCAGGCCCACTATCACAATGACATTCAGCACGCTGCTCGCCAGGGTAGGTATCCACTGGCTTACTTTGGTAGCGCCTTGTTGCAGTAATTGCCGCACCTGCGCCTGGTCGGTTACCTGCATCCCGAGCTTGCGCTCGATGCCCTGCACGGTAGCCAGAATCTGGTCGGTATTCTGAGCCGCTATCCGCACCTTGTCGATTAGCAGCGAGGTGAGGGCAAAAAACGGAATGATGAGCACCACCAGCGCAAACACCAGCAGCAGCACCGTCACGAGCGTGCGGTTCCATTTGCGCTTGTGTACCAGCGCCGTAAACCACGGGCGCAGCACCACATACAGGATGCCTGCCCCCAAAAAGGCCGTGAGGTAACCCAGCAGACCGTAAAACGTGAGCAGCCCCAGCAGCACCACCGTCACGATGAGCAGCAGGTAGCGTTGGCGGGGCGAGTAGATATTGGTTTCGAGCGGAAGCGACATGAGGCGCGGCAAAGGCCGGTAAAAATGAATATTACCCGCTGAACGAAAACGGCTCCAAAAGGCTGCCTTCGCGGCCATAGAAGCCCTTTTTTAACCGAAAAAGCGCCCGCTCCGGCCGAAGCCAGAGCGGGCGCTCCTTTATCTATTAGGCGAAAAGCTTAGGCTGAAGCCGACTCAGCCAGCACGACTACGTTGTTGCGCAGCACCTCTACGATGCCACCGCTGATGTGAAACGTGCCGCCGCCCGCGCCCGTCACCGTCACGTCGCCTTCCTTGAGGGCGGCGATGAGCGGGGCGTGGTTGTTGAGCACTTCAAACGAGCCGTCGGTGCCCGGAAAGCGCACCGAAGTGGCTTCGCCGTCATACACCTTGCGGTCGGGGGTGATGATTTCTAGATGCATGGTTTTTAGTGCTTGGCGCTTAGTGCCTAGTGCTTAGTTGTTAGGAAAAACCTAAGCTCTAAGCACCAGGCACCAAGCACTATACTTACTTGGCTTCCGCAATCAGGCGCTCACCCTTGGCTACGGCATCTTCGATGTTGCCCACCAGGTTGAAGGCCGACTCGGGCAGGTGGTCGTACTTGCCGTCGATGATTTCGTTGAAGCCTTTGATAGTGTCCTTGATATCAACCAGTACGCCTTGCAGGCCGGTGAACTGCTCGGCCACGAAGAAGGGCTGCGACAGGAAGCGCTGCACGCGGCGGGCGCGGTTTACGGTCTGCTTGTCTTCTTCCGACAGCTCGTCCATACCCAGGATGGCGATGATGTCTTGCAGCTCTTTGTAACGCTGCAAAATCTCCTTCACGCGCTGGGCGGTGTTGTAGTGCTCGTCGCCGAGGATGGTGGCGTCGAGGATACGCGAGGTCGAGTCCAGCGGGTCAACGGCCGGGTAGATGCCCAGCTCGGCGATTTTGCGGCTCAGTACCGTCGTGGCATCCAAGTGAGCAAAGGTGTTGGCCGGGGCCGGGTCGGTCAAGTCATCGGCCGGCACATAAACAGCCTGCACCGAGGTAATCGAGCCACGCTTGGTCGAGGTGATGCGCTCCTGCATGGCACCCATTTCGGTGGCCAGCGTGGGCTGGTAGCCTACGGCCGACGGCATACGCCCCAGCAGAGCCGATACCTCCGAACCCGCCTGCGTGAAGCGGAAGATGTTGTCGATAAAGAACAGAATGTCGCGGCCAGCACCGGTGCCGTCGCCATCGCGGAAGCTCTCGGCGATAGTCAGACCCGACAATGCCACGCGGGCGCGGGCTCCGGGGGGCTCGTTCATCTGGCCGAACACGAGGGTAGCCTGCGATTTTTCCATCTCGGCCATGTCCACTTTGCTCAGGTCCCAGCCACCCTCTTCCATCGAGTGCTTGAAGGCGTCGCCGTAGCGGATGATGTTAGCTTCGATGAATTCGCGCAGCAAGTCGTTGCCCTCGCGGGTACGCTCGCCCACACCGGCAAATACCGACAGACCCGAGTAGGCCTTGGCCACGTTGTTGATAAGCTCTTGAATCAGAACGGTTTTGCCTACGCCAGCGCCACCGAACAGACCAATTTTACCGCCCTTTACGTAGGGAGCGAGCAGGTCAATTACTTTGATGCCGGTGAAGAATACTTCCGACGAAGTAGCCAGTTCCTCAAACGCCGGAGCGTTGCGGTGGATGGGCAGGCCGCCCGTGCTCACCGGCTGCGGAATACCGTCAATAGCCTGGCCGATAACGTTGAAGAGGCGGCCTTTCACGCCGTCGCCGGTAGGCATGGTAATGGCGTGGCCGAGGTTGCGCACTTCGGCACCGCGGGTCAGGCCCTCGGTCGAGTCCATGGCGATGGTGCGGACCCGGTCTTCGCCCAGGTGCTGCTGGGTTTCCAGCATTACCACCTGGCCGTTTTCTTTGGTTACTTCCAGGGCGTCGAAGATGTTGGGGAGGCTCGCTTCGCCCGCGAAGCTCACGTCCACCACGGGGCCGATAACCTGGGTGATTTTGCCCGAATTCGCCATTTGGTTTTGTTTTACTAAGTTAAGTTGCTTTTGAGGGTGCAAAAGTACGCCGAAAACGGGGCTTTACCAAGCTGCGCGCTCTTTGGCCCGCCGCGGCCCAATTACCCCAAACGTCGCCCCTACTCGTCCTCAAGAGCCAAAAATATTTATCCCAGCCGCCCGCTGCCAACCGCCGCTAACTCAGCCACTAAGCACTTAGCGGCTGCCTGAGCCGCAAAAAAACTTGAAAAATTTTACACCTATCTCTTGCCTTGTAAGCTTCTTTTTCTACCTTTGCAGCCCCGAACAGCACATCGCTCTACGATAGCTCTACGGGAAATTGTCCGATGGTGTAACCGGCAACACGCTTGATTTTGATTCAAGAAAGTCCAGGTTCGAGCCCTGGTCGGACAACTCCCCCTCGCAAAGCGCCCCTTTTCAGATTCTGAGAAGGGGCGTTTTTGTTTTTTGGTCCGACCAGGGCTTGAACCTGGACTTTTAACCGCTAGTAGCTGAGCTGGCTATCTTTGCCTTGCACGGTTATCCCACCTTGCCTCGGCTCCTTGGAAAAGGAAAGCCCCGGCTGGTGACACAGACGGGGCTTAAAAGAAGAAGGTGGCTAAACACCTAATTCTCCCTGCAATGAGAAATAAGCGTGTAAAAACGGGGGCTAAGCTCAGGCTTGACCTCCGGCTATCCGAAGAGCTAATCAAATGGCTCATCGGGCTTGCAATTGGTAGCGGTGCCCTCTCAGCGGCCGTTCACTACTTGTAAGAGCGGTAAGGTGCTGGGCTGAAAGGCTCGGCACCTTATTTTTTGCCTCTATAACGACACAAATTTAAATTGGGTTTGCAGATTTCCGACAGCCTGTGCTCAACTATTTTATTGGAGCTAAAACAGGATTTCTACCACAATTTCGTAAACCTATCGCAACTTTGCAGTCGCAAACCGCCACCCGCCGGCGGCCCCGCCAAGTTCGACTGTATGAGTAAGCAGCCCCCGCAGCCCCTGGCCCCCCGGACGCCCGACCTAAGTAGTGGGGTGCGGACGGAATGCCCGGTGAATGGGCGGCCGCAACGATTTTTAGCAATTCGGGAAAAACGGCGGCCGCAAGACTGCGCTACGGTTTTCCCGCCCCTTGATTTTTATAAAGGCGCTGGCTTCTCCCCTACCGGGAGCAAGCCGGCGCCTTTCGCTTTTTGGTCTTGTGCGGTAGGCTTCAGCTTGCCGTTTAGCGCTTTATTTTCTCTGACACCTTTATCCACGGCGAGCTAACGCTTACCCTACACTTGATGGAACCGATTGTTAAGATATTTGCGGGCAGCGCCTCGCAGGAGCTGGGCCGCAACATTGCCGAGTGCTACGGCCAGCCGCTGGGCGACCTCACCGTACAGCGTTTTGCCGATAACGAGCTGGGGCCCAGCTTCAATGAAAGCGTGCGCGGCTGTGAGGTATTCCTTATTCAAAGCACCTTTCCTCCCTCCGAGCACCTCATGGAGGCCATGCTGATGGTGGACGCCTGCAAGCGCGCCTCGGCCCACAAAGTGAACCTCGTGATGCCCTACATGGGCTACGCCCGCCAGGACCGCAAAGACAAGCCCCGCGTGAGCATCGGGGCCAAGGTGGTGGCCAACATCATCCAGAGCGTGGGCACCGACCGCCTCATGGCCTGCGACCTGCACGCCGGCCAGATTCAGGGCTTCTTTGACATCCCGGTCGACCACCTCGACGGGGCCACTGTTACGGCACCCTACATCAAGAGCCTGAACCTCGAAAACCTCATCTTCGCCTCGCCCGACGTGGGCGGCGTGGTGCGGACGCGGGCCTACGCCAAGAAATTTGGGGCCGAGATTGTAGTCTGCGACAAGATGCGCCTGCGGGCCAACGAGATTGCCTCAATGCAGGTAATCGGCGACGTGAAGGGCATGGACGTAGTGTTCGTGGACGACCTTGTGGACACGGCCGGCACCATTTGCAAAGCCGCTGACCTCGTGATGGAGCGCGGCGCGCGCTCGGTCCGCGCCGTTATTACGCACCCGCTGCTGAGCGGCCCGGCGCACGAGCGCATCCGCAATTCGTCGCTCACGGAACTGATTACGACGGATACGATTCCGCAGCGCGAGGTGAATGACAAGATTCGGGTGATTTCGGTAGCGCCGCTGTTTGCCGCTGCTATTCGCAACGTGGTGACGCATGACAGCATCAGTTCGCTGTTCATTTAAGTATTGCACGGACTTTGTAGTCCGCGTCCGACTGGCTGCCCGCTAACGGACGCGGACTGCAAAGTCCGCGCAACTGCTTTGCTATTCCCACCCCAAACCCGTACCTTTGCGGCCCGTTTGGCAAAGTATGCTAGGCGGCTAATTCATTCCAAACCAACTTCTTTTATGAAAAGCCTGGAGATTGTAGGGTTTAAAAGAGCGAATCTCGGCAAGACGGACGCCAAGGCACTGCGCCTCGACGCCCAAGTGCCTTGCGTACTGTACGGTGGCCAAGACACGGTGCACTTCTCGGTGCCCGCCATCCTGTTCCGCGAGCTGCTGTACACCCCGGAGGCCCACATCGTGGACCTGAACGTGGAAGGCACGCACTACCGCGCCATCGTGCAAGATGCTCAGTTTCACCCCGTGAACGAGATGCTGCTGCACGTGGACTTCCTGGAATTGCAGGAAGGCAAAGAAGTGAAAATGGACATCCCCGTGAAATACGTGGGCGTATCGCCGGGCGTACTCGCCGGTGGCAAGCTCGCCAGCAAGCTGCGCAAGCTGAAGGTGAAGGCTACCGCCGAAAACCTGCCCGACTACGTGGAAGTTGACATCAGCACCCTAGAGCTCGGCAAATCGGTGAAAGTAGGCGCGGTGAAAGCCGAAAACTACACCATCCTCACCAACGCTCAGGCCCCCATCGCCACCGTTACCATCCCGCGTGCGCTGAAAGGCGAAATGGCTGCCAACCGCGGCTAAGACCGCAGATTCAAACGGATTTTTAGGATTCAACGGATACGCCCGCTGCGCGGGCTGACTATTCGGACGCGGTCCTTGCCGTTGTGTATTCTTTGGCGCTGTGGCGTTGTTTTGCAAAAGAAAAAGGCTGCTTTTCAAGCAGCCTTTTTCTTTTGCAAAATTCTGCTACATAGTTCTTTACACTACTAGCCCTGAATTAACTACCCGAAAAATACCGAGTAGCCAGCTCGCGCAGCGGGCGTATCCGTTAAATCCTAAAAATCCGTTTGAATCTGTGGTCTTTCTAGTTCTTGCCCTGGGCAACATCGGCCCCGAATACGCCGACACGCGCCATAACATCGGCTTTATGGTGGCCGACTACCTGGCCGCAAAATTTGACGCACCGCGCTTCGCGCTTGGCCGCCACGCCTTCACTACCGAGTTCAAGAGCAAGGGCCACACCTACGTACTGGTGAAGCCTACTACCTTCATGAACCTCAGTGGCAAGGCTGCGCAGCACTGGCTGAGCGCGCTCAAAATTCCGATCGGGAACATGATTGTTGTCACCGACGACCTAGCCCTGCCCTTCGGCAAGCTGCGGCTGAAAGGCCAGGGCTCGGCAGGGGGGCACAACGGGCTGAAAGACATCCAGGCCACGCTCGGCACCGACGTGTATGCGCGGCTGCGCTTCGGCGTCGATGCCAATTTCCCGAAGGGCCGGCAGGTCGATTACGTGCTCAATCCCTTTTCGGCCGATGAGCAGCTTGACTTGCCACTGCGCATCGAGAAAGCCGGCGAAGCGATTTTAGCCTTCGGCGCTATGGGGCTGGAACGGGCCATGAACGTGGTAAACGTGAAGTAGTAACCGCTGGCTTGACCGGCTTTATAAACGCCAAAACCGGCTGTCATGCTGAGCTTGCGAAGCATCCTAGCACGCTCGAATAAACGTGCTAGGATGCTTCGCGAGCTCAGCATGACAGCCGGTTTTTAGCGCTTACGGGCTACCTAAAGCTGCTACAAAATGCTACTACCGTTGCGCACGGCGCTCCCGGGCTGCATCAGCGCCAGGGTGCCATCGGCGTTTTCGGCCAGTAGTAACATGCCCTGGCTTTGAATACCTTTTATCTCGCGGGGAGCGAGATTCAGCAGCACCATCGCCTGCTGGCCAATGAGCGCTTCGGGGATAAACGACTCCGCGATGCCGCTCACGATGGTGCGCTGGTCGAGGCCGGTGTCGATGGTCAGCTTGAGCAGCTTTTTGGTTTTGGCGACTTTTTCGGCGGCGATGATGGTGCCCACGCGGAGGTCCATTTTGCCGAACTCCTCGAAGCTCACGTTTTCCTTGGCCGCCGTTACGGGCGCGTTGGCCAGGGCGTTGGCTTGCTTGGTGTCGAGCAGCTTTTGCACCTGCGCATTCACTACCGCGTCTTCGATTTTAGCAAACAGCAGCGCTGGTTCCTGCAACTGATGGCCGGCCGGCAATTGCTCGGCGCGAGTTGCGCTCGGCCAGTCGCCGGGCTGGAAATTCAGCATCTTGGCCAGCTTTTCGGCCGACTCGGGCAGGAAGGGCGTGAGCAGCGGCACCAGCGCGGCGGCCACTTGCAGGGCCACGTGCAGCACCGTGCCGGTGCGGGCGGCGTCGGTTTTGATGAGCTTCCAAGGCTCGGTTTCGGCCAGGTATTTATTGCCGACGCGGGCCAGGTTCAGCACCTCGGCCAGCGCGTCGCGGAAGCGGTAGTTTTCGATGAGGTCGCCCACGCGGGCCGGGAATTCGGCTACCTGGCGAAACACCTCTTCGTCAATGGCTTGCAGCTCGCCGCGCTCGGGTACTTGGCCCTCGAAAAACTTCTGCGTGAGCACGGCGGCGCGGTTCACGAAGTTGCCCAGGGTAGCGACCAGCTCGTTGTTGTTGCGCGCCTGGAAGTCCTTCCAGGTGAAGTCGTTATCCTTGGTTTCGGGCGCGTTGGCGCACAGCACGTAGCGCAGCACGTCGGCCTGACCGGGAAAATCCTGCAAGTACTCGTGCAGCCACACGGCCCAGTTGCGCGAGGTGCTGATTTTGTCGCCTTCGAGGTTCAGAAACTCGTTGGCCGGCACGTTGTCGGGCAGGATGTAGTGGCCGTGCGCTTTTAGCATTACCGGGAAGATAATGCAGTGAAACACAATGTTATCCTTGCCGATAAAATGCACCAGCTTGGTGCCGGGGTCCTGCCAGTACTTCTGCCAGTCGTCGGGGAAGCCCTCCTTGGTGGCCGAGATGTAGCCGATGGGCGCATCAAACCACACGTACAGCACTTTACCCTCGGCGCCGGGCACCGGCACGGGTACGCCCCAGTCGAGGTCGCGGGTTACGGCACGGGCGTGCAGGCCCTGGTCTATCCACGACTTGCACTGGCCGTACACGTTGGTTTTCCAGTCGTTTTTGTGGCCCTCGATTATCCATTCGCGCAGCCAGGGCTCGTACTGGTCGAGGGGCAAAAACCAGTGCTTGGTTTCGCGCAGCACCGGCGTGTTGCCGCTCAGCATCGAGCGCGGGTTGATGAGCTCGGTGGGGCTGAGCGAGGTGCCGCAGCGCTCGCACTGGTCGCCGTAGGCGTTTTCGTTGCCGCAGTTGGGACAGGTGCCCACCACGTAGCGGTCGGCCAGAAACTGGCCGGCCTGCTCGTCGTAGAGCTGCTGCGTGGTTTGCTCAATAAATTTATTATCAGCGTACAGCTTCTTGAAAAACTCGCTCGATACCTCAGCGTGCGTTTCGGAAGATGTGCGCGAATACACGTCGAACGACACGTTAAATTCCTTGAACGAGTCGCCGATAATCTTGTGGTATTTGTCGACCACCTGCTGCGGCGTCACGCCCTCTTTCTGCGCCCGAATAGTGATGGGCACACCGTGCTCATCGGAGCCACAAATGAATTTTACGTCACGGTTTTGGGCGCGCAGGTAGCGCACGTAGATGTCGGCGGGCAAATACACGCCGGCCAGGTGCCCGATGTGGACGGGGCCGTTGGCGTAGGGCAGCGCCGCCGTAACGGTATAGCGCTCTGGGAGTAAGGTCATCTTTGCAAAAATAAAAACGTGGGTCGCCGCTGGCTGGCCGCAGGTAGTGAGCGGGCGGCGCGGGCGAGCAATCCAATTGATTCAGAAAGTAAATGCTGCTAACTAAATAGCTGTTTATTCGTTTGCCAAGCTGGCAAATTACCTTTGGCTCAGCCTCTAGCAAGGCCTACTTTTCACCTTTCAATTCCCAATTTCACACATGGCTAAAAAGAACGAGACGGTAGCTGAGGCTCCGGCAGTTACCACCAAACGCACCCCCGAAGAAAAGGCCCAGCGCAAAGCTGCAAAAGCCAGTCGTCAGGCCAGCAAAAGCCTCGAAAGCGACCGCGCCGAGCAGAAGGCCAGCCAGAAGGAAACGCTGAAAGCAGCGGCCAAGCAGCTGCAAAAAGAGCTGGACGGCCGCATGAGCGAAATGGTAACGCGCATCCGCAAAGAAACGAAGGCCAAGCTGAAAGAAGTGGTGAAAGAGGCTACCCGCCGCCTCGACGTGGACACCGAGCGCCTCTTCGAGCAGGCCCTGCACACGATAGTGCGCCACTACGACTCAGTAGCGCCCGGCCGTAGCAACGACCTCAACTTCCCGGCCCCGACCGCAGCTGATACCAGTGAAGAATCTGATAGCAAGCCTATTATTACCCCCAGCCGCAAAGCCAGCGCCGGCAAAAATGCTGCGCCGCGCAAGCCGGCCGCAAAGCCCGAAGCCGCGCCAGCCGCCGAAAAGGCTAGCGCCAAACGCCCCGGCAGCGCCGCTCCCAAAGCGGCCCCCGCCGCCCGCGCGCCCAAGCGCCCGGCCACGCCCAGCCTGAACACTCCCGAAGGTACCACCAACGACAGCGTAGCGGTAGACAACGTTTAGTCGTCCCTCAGCCGAGTCTTTACAGCTAAAAAAGCGGCCTGCTTTCCTATCCGGAAGCAGGCCGCTTTTTTAGCTGTACAAGGTGGCTTGTTCGGTACTTCCGGTGCGGACAGTTGGCGAAGAAGCTGGCAATTCGCACCCTTAAACATCAGAACGGGTTAGGCACTTACGGCCGGCGCAGGGTATCGGCAATCGGCTGGTCGAGGCGGCGCAGGCGCGTCTCGGGCGTCGTGATGTTGGCGTCGTTGGTGTTGAGCGTTTCGGGGCGCTTGGCGCGATTAATATCGGAGGCGTCTTCGCCAAGGCGCATCACGTTGGGCGTGGCATCGGGCACGGGCGCGCCAGCCCGCACGGCAGTGCCGTTGGAGTTGTAGATGGCTCGGCGGTCAGCGTCGGAATTTACTTCGGTGGGCACGCTGCGCGGGGCCGCGCTTTCGGCGGTTTGTTCAGTGGTGCTACAGCTGGTCAGCAGGGCCGGCAGCGCCAGCCAAGCCAGGCGGGAAGGAGTATGAAAAGGCATGATTATCAAAAGAAAAGGCGACCCTGCGCGGGCCGCCTTCCTTAAACGCAGGTTGGATTTTGGGGTTCCAACTTATTTCTTTTCAAAGACCAGCGCGTTGCCGTCCATGCAGTAGCGCTGGCCGGTGGGCTTGGGGCCGTCGTCGAAGACGTGGCCGAGGTGGCCGCCGCACTTAGCGCACACTATTTCGTCGCGGCTCATGCCAAAGCTGTTGTCCGACTTTATTTTAACGCTACCCGCCGTAGCGGGTGCGAAGAAGCTGGGCCAGCCGGTGCCCGAGTCGAACTTGGTAGCGCTGGAAAACAGCAGGTTATGGTCGGCGGCGCAGTAATAGGTGCCGGCCGCGTGGTTGTCGTGGTACTTGCCGGTGAAGGGCCGCTCGGTACCCTCTTGGCGCAGAATGTAGTACTGGTCGGGCGTGAGCAGCTTTTTCCACTCGGCATCGGTGTGCTGCACCGGAAACTCGCCGGGCTTGCCGGTCACGGGCTGGGGCTGCGGGTATTTGGCAGTGGTGACGGTGGCACCTTTGGGGCCGGCAGGTACCACGCCAGCCACCGGCTTATCGGCGCGGGTTTGGGAGCAGGCGGGAGTGAAAATAACGACGCTCAGCAGGAGCGAAAGCAAAGAAAGACGCATGGGTGAAGGACTGCTAGTTGGAGGGCTAACAAACGCAAAAAGCCCGGCGTTCGGATGTAGCGCCCAGTCGGGTTAAAATAGTTGAAATGGAATTTTTGCGCCTTGCCCGCTGTCCGTACTCCGGCTGGCTAGTAATTAGATAATTAGGGCGATGGCGTTTTTCTGCCTGATTACCCGTACCTTTGCGGCCGCAAAAACTTACGTATGACTCAGAACATTCGGAATATCGCCATCATTGCCCACGTTGACCACGGCAAGACGACTTTGGTGGATAAGATTATCCACGCTTCTAAGATTTTCGACGCCCACCAGCAGTTCGACGACCTTATCCTCGACAACAACGACCTGGAGCGTGAGCGTGGCATTACCATCGTATCGAAGAACGTATCGGTACGCTACAATGGCGTGAAAATCAACATTATCGACACCCCTGGTCACGCCGACTTCGGCGGCGAGGTAGAGCGCGTGTTGAAAATGGCCGACGGCGTGCTGCTGCTCGTGGACGCCTTCGAAGGCGCCATGCCGCAGACCCGCTTCGTGCTCAGCAAGGCTCTCGACCTGGGTTTGAAGCCCATCGTGGTAGTAAACAAGGTAGACAAGGAAAACTGCCGCCCCGACGAGGTGCACGAGCAGGTATTCGACCTCATGTTCAACCTCGGCGCCACCGAAGACCAGCTTGATTTCGTGACCCTCTACGGCTCGAGCAAGCAAGGCTGGATGAGCACCGACTGGAAAGTAAAAACCGACAGCATCACCCCGCTGCTCGACGCCGTAATCGAGTCGATTCCGGCTGCCCCCGTCAACGAAGGCACCCCGCAGATGCAGGTTACTTCACTCGACTACTCGTCGTTTGTGGGCCGCATCGCCATTGGGCGCGTGCACCGCGGCACCCTCAAGGAGGGCGCTAACATGAGCCTGATGAAGGCTGATGGCAGCGTGAAGAAAGTAAAAATCAAGGAGCTGCAAGTATTTGAGGGCCTGGGCCGCACGAAAGTAGCCGAAGTAAGCAGCGGCGACATCTGCGCCGTAACCGGCATCGAAGGCTTCGACATCGGCGACACGCTGGCCGACGCCGAGAACCCCGAGGCACTGGAGCGCATTGCCATCGACGAGCCGACGATGAACATGCTGTTCACCATCAACAACTCGCCGTTCTTCGGCAAGGAAGGTAAGTTTGTGACTTCGCGCCACTTGCGCGACCGCCTCTTCAAGGAAACCGAGAAAAACCTGGCGCTGCGCGTGAAGGAAACCGACCGTGAAGACACCTTCCTGGTGTTTGGCCGGGGCATTCTGCACTTGTCGGTTCTCATCGAAACCATGCGCCGCGAGGGCTACGAGCTGCAGCTCGGCCAGCCGCAGGTGCTGTACAAAGAAGACGAAAACGGCAACCGCCTGGAGCCTGTGGAGCACCTGGTAGTAGACGTGCCCGAGGAAACCGCCGGTAAGGTTATCGAGCTGGTAACCATGCGCAAAGGCGAGCTCAGCATCATGGAGCCCAAGGGCGACTTGCAACACCTGGAGTTCAACATTCCGAGCCGTGGCCTCATCGGCCTGCGCAACAACGTGCTGACCGCTACCGCCGGCGAAGCTATTATGAACCACCGCTTTGCCTCGTATGAGCCGCACAAGGGCGCGATTCCGGGCCGCATCTCGGGCTCGCTGATTTCGCTGGAAAGCGGCCCCGGCACGGCCTACACCATCGACAAGATGCAGGACCGCGGCGTATTCTTCGTAGACCCGGGCGAGGAAGTGTACGGTGGCCAGGTTATCGGTGAGCACACCCGCCCCAACGACCTGACCATCAACATCCAGAAGGGCAAGAAGCTGACCAACATGCGCGCGTCGGGCTCGGACGACAACGTGAAAATCGTGCCCAAGCGCCAGTTCTCGCTCGAAGACGCGATGGAGTACATCCAGAAAGACGAGTACCTGGAAGTAACGCCCAAGTCGGTGCGGATGCGCAAGATTTACCTCGACGAAAACGAGCGCCTGCGCTACGCTAAGACCGCCGACGCCCAATAATCGCAGATTCAAACGGATTTTTAGGATTGAACGGATACGCCTGCTGCGCAGGCTGGCTATTCGGGAGATACGGGAAAGGCTGCCTCTGGGCAGCCTTTCTTTGTTTTTAGTAGAATATGTTAGCTTAGTTTTAATTTCTTAATTTATGGATTCTTTGAACGCTTTTGTTCAGCTTTTTACGCTGGCTGATACTGACGCTACCCAGCGCGTTACCGAACGTCTTTCGCTGGTGCTGCGCGACCCAGCCGCCTACCAGGAGGAATATGCCGAAGAACTGGCCGAGCGCGGCATCGAAGCGGCGCTGCCCGCGCAGGAGCTGCGTGATGTGGCCCTCATTGACGCGCTGCTGAGCGAAGAATTGCTGTGGGAGGCCGACTGGACCGACCCGGTAGCCGACCTCGCCTACGGCCTCAATGAGACCCTGGCGCAGCAAGGCCGCTCCGAGCGGCTGAATGAGCAAGGCTTTGCCAGCCGCGCCACTACCGGGCCCGAAGCGCTGGATGCCTTGCAGGAAGCGCTGGAGCCGCTGGGCCTGGCCCTGGTGCTGCTGCCGCTGGACAGCGACTCGCACGCGCTGAGCGTGGTAGCCGAGGTGCAGGTAGAGGAAACGCGCCGCTTGGCCCAGCAGTTGGGCTTTGGCTTGAAAGTATACTGATACTGCAAGACGTTGAGCGGGGTAGAGACGCAATATTTTGCGTCTGGCGTTAGGGAGGTTTGCTCAGCAACGCTAGACGCAAACTATTGCGTCTCTACTCTATGTATGCAAAACTGAGCCTTATCCGCGCTGGCGCACGGCCTCGAACGTGAGCACGGCCGCCGCCACGCTCACGTTGAGCGAGTCGAGCACGCCGCGCATCGGGATGATAACCGTTTCGTCGCAGGCTTGGCGGGTGGCGGGCGTGAGGCCGTCGGCCTCGGTGCCGAGCACCAGCGCGGTGGGGCCGCTAAAGCTGGTGGCAGTGTAGCTTTTGGCCTCGTCGGCCAGCGCGGCGGCGAAGGTGCGAATGCCTTTTTCTTTCAGAAAAGCCAGAATTTCTGGCATGGGTGCGGCCACAGTGGGCACCGTGAAGATGCCGCCCAGGCTGGCCCGGATGACGTTCGGGTTGTAGAGGTCGGTGCGCGGGTCGCCCACCAGCACGGCGTGGGCGGGCGCGGCATCGGCCGTGCGCAGAATGGCACCAAGGTTGCCGGGCTTCTCCACTGCTTCGAGCACGATGATAAGCGGGTTCGCGGGCAAATTGAGGTCGGCCAGCGTGCGGCTGGGCGTGCGCAACAGCGCCAGCACGCCGTCAGAGCGCTCGCGCACGGCCAGCTTGGCGAATACCGTGGGGCTCACGGGTAGCAGCTCGTAGGGGCGCGGCACGAGGTGCGTGGGCGCGGTCAGCTCCTGGGTTATCTCGTCGCCGGCCAGCTCGGCGCAGAGTAGCAACGTGGCCAGCTGCCAGCCGGCCTGGCGGGCGTTGGCCAGCTCGCGGTAGCCTTCCACCAAAGTCAGGCCCTGGCGGCGGCGCTCGGCCGACTTGTCTTGCAGGCGCAGTACCTCCTTGATGCGCGGGTTGTGCAGGCTGGTGATGCGGTCGGGCTGAGCAGGGCGGGCGGCGTACATGGCTGCGAAGGTACGGTTGGCGGGCGGTGGGCGTGGCAGGTGAAAAGGTGCCCGGCGTCGAAAAGGCCTTTTAGCAACGAATAAAAAGCAGGAACGATAAAGTAGGCTTTTCTTTATGCTACTGAACGCTTAATAACGTTTGTCGTAACGAAAAAGCGATTTTTCCCCGCTCTCTCTCTTCTCTCTGCATCCGAAACAGCCTAGCCCTTTCTCCTCTTCCCCTCATAACCTCCTCACCTCCTTGGGCCTCCGACTCAATACCAAGATTTTACTGGGTTTCGCCATTGCGCTGGCCGCGCTGGTGGCCACGTCCGTGATGGCGTTCGTTTCCATCCGGCAGCTGAGCCGCTACACCGAGCTGGTCGAGCACTCTTACCAGGTGCTGCAACAAACCGACGACGTGCGCATTGCCATCCGCGACGCCCAAACCGGCATGCGCAGCTACCTGCTGGTGGGCGACCCCTACTACCTTGACCTCTACTACCGCAACGCCTTGCTGATGCGGCGCAAAGCCGTAGCCTTGCAGCACCTCGTGGCCGACCGGCGCGTGCAGCACCAGCGCGCCGATACGCTGCGCCAGCTCATTGAGGGCCAGGAGCAAGAGCTGGAGCTGTTCAAAAACTACGACCCCTCGCCCGAGGCGGCCCAGGTGCTGCTACTGCGCGAGCAGCAGCCGCTGCGCACCTTCAAGGGGGTAGTGCTGCGCCTGCGCCAGCACGAAGAATACCTGCTCAAAAGCCGCAACCAGCGCCAGAAGCTGTTTCAGAAACTGGTGCCGGCGGCCATCGTGCTGTCGGCGGTGCTGGCCATCGTCATCGTGCTGTGGCTGTTTGGCCGCATCGCCGACGAGCTGCGCGCCAACGAGCACCTGCGCCTCGAACTCACCCGCACCAACCAGGACACGGCCCGGCGCATCAAGGGCATCGAGCACCTGGCCCGGCAGGTAGTGCAGGGCGATTATAAGGTTAAAATTCAAGACGATGGCGCCGACCGCCTGGGCTCGCTGGCCAAGCTGCTCAACCAAATGACGCAGGCCTTGGACGAGGCCTTCGGCGAGCTCGAAAGCCGCAACCAGGAGCTCGACCAGTTTGCCTACGTGGCCTCGCACGACCTGAAAGCCCCGCTACGCGGCCTGGGCTCCATCGTGAAGTGGATAGAAGACGAGCAGGCCGACGAGCTTTCGCCCGCCCTGCGCACCTACCTCACCCAGATGAAGGGCCGCCTGGCCCGCCTCGAAGACCTCATCAACGGCCTGCTGGCCTATGCCCGGGCCGGCCGCACCGAGCATCCCACCGAGCAAGTGAGCGTGGCGCAGCTGGCCCGCGACGTAGCCGACCTCGTGGTGCCGCCCGACTTTACTTTGGAACTGGCCCCCGGCCTGCCCACCTTCCACACCGACCGGCTGGCCTTGCAGCAAGTGTTCACCAATCTGTTCAGCAACGCCGTGAAGTACCACGGCGCGGGTGCGGGCGGCCGCATTTGCCTCAGCGCCCGCGACGCCGGCCGCGCCTACGAGTTCAGGGTGCAAGACAACGGCCCCGGCATCGCGCCCGAGCACCACGAACGCATTTTCCGGCTGTTTCAAACCCTGCGCGACCGCCACACGGCCGAGAGCACCGGCATCGGCCTCAGCATCGTGAAGCGCCTCATCGACAACCAGAAGGGCAGCATCCGGGTCGAGTCGGAAGTAGGGCACGGGGCCGCTTTTATCTTTACCTGGACCAAGTAGCCGCGCAGGTTTTTGGGCGGGGCGGGGCCGACCCCGCTTCATTTTTTCGATTGATTTACATCACTCGGCCAATCCAGCACGGTAGCCGGGGCCGTTATCTACGGTGCAGCTTATTAGCTTTACTCTTATTCTTAATACTATGCGTTCGGTTTTACTGGTTGAAGACGACATTTTTGACACGATGATGGCGCAAAAGACCTTTGCCAAATTCAACGTGCCGCACCAGCTCCACACCGCCTTCAACGGCGAGGAAGCGCTGGACCTGCTGCTGGGGCGCGGCGGGGTAGCGCCCATCAGCCCCTTGCCCGAGGTAATCTTGCTCGACCTGAACATGCCGCGCATGGGTGGCCTCGAGTTTTTGGCCGAAATGCGCGCCACGCCCGCCCTGAGCGACATTCCGGTGTATATCACTACTACTTCGGACATGGAGCACGAGCGCGCCGCCGCCGCCAACTTGGCCGTGAGCGGCTACATCCTCAAGCCCCTCGATTTTGAGTCGGGCCACAACATGGTCGACAGCCTCAACCTGCTCGAAAAGCTGCTGAAATAGCGGCGGGTAGCGTTTTGGGCGGCCGGGCACTTTTGGGGCGGCCGGGCTCGTTGCAGGCGCACCGGCCGGCATTGGCTGGTTTCGCTTTTCTTTGCTCGCATGAAACCCGTGATTATCGCCGCGTTGGCCCTGGTGGGGCTGGGCGTGGCCAGCCAGCCCGCGCTGGCCCAGGATGATGCCCCCCGGCAGCTGGGCGGTGCCCCTACCCTGCCCGCCCCGGCCACCCGGCCCGCCGCCCCGCCCCGCCAGCAGCTCGACGTGGTGCCCGCCCCGGCCCCCGTGGCCCCTGGCCAGGTGGCCACGGCTCCCGATTCGGCGCGCCAGCCGGCCGTAGTGGCCGAGCCCGTGGCCCCGCCGCCCGCCCCGGCCGCTGGCACCAGCCCCTTTGGCCGCCCCTACGTGATGGCTGGCCCCACCCGGCCGACGCTCTTTCAGGTGGGGCTCAAGAACGGGCAGGTGTACAACGTGGCCGACGTGGAGGTGAAATCGCCGCTTTTCGGCCACTCGCACCTGCTGCTCGACGGCCGGCAGCGCATCGACCTCGCCGACGTGGGCTTCTACGAAGACCAGACCGGCCACTACGTGCGCACCACGCTGCCCAACTCAAACCGCGAAACGACCCTGCGCCGCGAAAAAACCGGCCGCATCAGCCTCTACGCCACCTATAATACCTCCTACGCCAGCTCGCCCTACGGCATGGGGATGGGCATGGGAATGGGCGGCTTTGGCTACGGTGGCTACCCGTATGGTGGCTTCGGCAACCCCTACGGCGGCTACCGCACCACCAAAACCGAGTATTTCTCGAAAGACAATGGCCCGGTGCAAAACCTGAACTTGCGCAACCTAACCGTGGCCACGGCCGAAAACCCCGGCGCGCAGCAGCTGCTCAGCAATGCCCGGCGCTACCGGCAGTCGACCGTCGCGGCCTACGTGGTGGGCGGCGGCCTGCTGGTGGCCGGCCTGGTGCAATCGACGCGGCCCACGGGCAGCCCCGGCATTTCGCCACTGTTCTACGCGGCCATTCCGGTGCTCATCGTGCCGCTCATCTTTCAGAGCAAGCAGGCCGAGGCCCAGCGCCAGGCCATCGCGCTCTACAACAGCGGGCGGTGAGGCGGATGAGTGAATGAGTGAATGAGTGAATGAATGAGTGAGGTACTGCGAACCTGGCGCGCCGGTTTGCAGTACCTTTTTTCATGCCTACCCGCCGCGCCGCTCCTGCCCTGTCTACTGCCGATTTTAGTGCCCTGCGCGAGCTGGCACTGCTGGCCCACTGGCGGCTGTGTGCCGAGTACGGCGCGCCGTTCTTGTTTTTCAGCACCAAAGACCCGCTGAGCGAGCTCATCAGCGCGCTGCTCTCGCACCGCACCAAAAATGCTGACTCGCACCGCGCCTACCAGCAGCTGCGGGCCACCTTCGCTACCTGGGAAGAAGTGCGCGACGCGCCCACCCTCGACGTGCAGCGCGCCCTGAGCGCCTGCACCTGGCCCGAGCAAAAAGCGCCCCGCATCCAGGCCGTGCTGCGCGAGATAAGCGCCCGCTGCGGCGACGAAAACCTGCCGCCCTGCTCGCTCGATTTCCTGGCCGATAAGCCAATCCCGGAAGCCCGCGCCTGGCTCGAAAGCATTTCGGGCGTGGGGCCCAAGACCAGCGCGGCCACGCTGCTGTTCAGCAATTTGCGCTTGCCCGCCATGCCCGTCGATAGCCACCACCACCGCGTGGCGCAGCGCCTGGGCCTCATCGGCCCGAAGGTGGGCGAAGGGCCGGCGCACGCGCTGCTGGCCGCCCTGCTGCCGCCCGACTGGACGGCCCAGCAAGTGTACGACCACCACGAGGCGCTCATGTTTCATGGGCAGAAGTGCTGCTACTTCTATAACCCCGCCTGCCAGCGCTGCGTGCTACTCGATGTGTGCCCGGTGGGCCAGGCCAAAGTAGATAAAGCTCAATCCGAATAGCTTTTGCGCAATGTTTCGGAATGTTAAAAACTATGACCATTCACCTGCACGCCAAGCCCAACGCCCGCCGCAGCCAGCTGCTGCCCGGCCCCGATGGCCGCTGGCTGGTGCGCCTCGCCGCCCCGCCGCAGGATGGGCAGGCTAACGCTGAGTTGATTGCTTTTTTGGCCGAAGTATTCGGCGTACCCAAGCGCGACGTGCAGCTGCTGAGCGGCCATACCGCGCCCTTCAAAAAGGTAGAAATAAGCGGCGTGAGCGACGAAACCGGGGCCGCAATTTTAGCGCGCTACCACGCCTGAGTGAGCGCTTTGCGCCCGGTGCGGACAGCCGGCTCAACGTCGGCAGTCCGCACTGAGTGCTATTTCTTCCGCTTCCAGCAATAGTACTTGCGGTACCAGGTAGCGGTTTTTTTGAACAGGCTACCCGGCGTTTCGTGCGGAAACATATTGATGCGGAAAATCTGCATCCGGTCATCTTCGAGGTGCAGGCCGCCCGTGTCGGTAGCCACGGCGTAGGTGAAGCCGGCTTGCTGGGTCAGGGCTTTTACCTCCTCGTTCAGCGCGCCGTAGGGGTAGGCGAAGGAAATAATTTCGGTGTTCAGGGCTTCTTCCAAGGCGGCTTTGCTGTCGCGCATCTCGGCTAGCGCGGTGGCAGCGGGCAGCTCGGGCAGCTTGGCGTGGCTCATGGTGTGCGCGCCGATTTCCCAGCCCGCCGCCACGAAGGCTTGTTTTTGGGCGCGGTCCATGATGTCGGCGCGGGGCTCGGTGAGGTCGGTAGCGAGGTCCCACTGGTTGTAGCGAATGTCAAAATCGCCCAGCAGGTAGAGCACGCCCCGGTAGCCGTACTGCTGCATCAGGGGGAGCAGGTTGGTGTAGTTGTCGGTGTAGCCGTCGTCGAAGGTCAGGATAACGGGCCGGCGCGGAAACCCGGCCAGCGAGCGCCGGCCGCTGGCAAACTCCTGATAATCGCGGAAGGTGATTGGCGTAAAACCGTGCGCGTTGAAGTACGCCAGGTGCTTTGCAAAATCCGCCCGCGTCACAAAAATCTGGTGCTTGCTGGCCAGCGGCGCATCAGGAATCTTGTGGTACATGAGCACCGGAATGAAATCCGGCACCGCCTTTTTCATCCGCGCCGATTCGTACACCGCCAGCACCCGCGCCGCGATAGCGGGCAGGTCGTAGTCGGCGCGCACGCGCTGCTGCAAGGCGGCGGACACCCGCGTCGGCGCTTGCCAGAAGGCCCGCGCCTCGCCCAGCACCAGTTGCCAATCGACCGCCTCCGCGCCCTGCCGCGCCAGGATATCGCCGAAGTTGGAAGCCGCCGCCGTGGTGTAGGTCTCTTCCGTGACGCGGCCGGCGTAGCAGGCTTCGCCCAGCGCCAGCACCGCCCGGCCCGCGCCCAGCGCCTCGATGGCCACCCGGCCCGCGCCGATGACGAGGTCGGTTTTGAGCAGCCAGCCGGGCACATCGCTGGTGAAACCTACTATCTCGACGCGCGCGCCAAACTCAACTTGCAGCGCGGCCAGGGCCGTTTTGCCGGTGGCGGGCAGGTGGTCCAGCTCGCCACCGATGAGCGCTACCCGCAACGCCGGAAACTCGCGCAGCAAGGGCGGAAAGACGTGCTCGAAAAGCGCGGCGGCGCGCTCGCCTTTCGGGCCGTTGAAGCGGCCGATGAAGGCCATGCGCCCGCTGGGTGAGTTTTGAGTTTTGAGTTCTGAGTTCTGAGTTGCGTCGGATTGCGCGTTATCCAAACTCAAAACTCCATCAAACCCTACCCCATTGGGCACCACCGCAATCTTACCCAGCTCCATCTTCACTTCCTCACGCAGATGCGCGGCCAGGTTGCCGCAAATGGCAATCACCTTATCGCCGTACACATCAAACAGCGAGGTAGAAGCGTGCAGGTGCTGCCGCCCGTGTACGGTGCTCACCAGCGGTACCGGCCGGCCGCGCACGGCGAAGTAGCTCACCCAGCTCGCCGCCCGCGAATGGGCGTGCACCACGTCGATTTCGTTTTCCTGTATCAGCCGGCGCAACGCCTGAATATTACGCCAGCGCTGCTTGTATTTGCGCTGGCTGATGGGCAACTGCACCACCGTAGCCGCCGTGGGCAGCGTGGCCGCATCAGAAGCCAGCCACACCTGATGGCCCTGCTGGCGGTGCGCCTCGGCTAGGGCCACGGCGTAGGCAACGGAGCCGGCGAAGAAATTGGCGGAAAGGACGTGCAGAATACGCATGAGGCGCAAAGGTACCGGGTGGGGTAGAGACGCATTAGCTGGCGTTTCTACCTCGTCATTCGGCAGGCGCAGCGTTCGTCTAAAAGAAAACCCTGCGAAACCCCGCGCCTACCCCTGCGAAACCCTGCGGGAAAGACTGTTAGCCAAATTTTAAAACCGCCAAAATCGCGTGAACAATAGCTGTTTTTGACCGCCCGCCCGCTACCTTTCCGGGCCGTTTTTCCCGGCCTCTTTATGCGCCCCTGTCGCCTGCTGCCGCTGCTGCTTTTGCCGCTGTTCGCCACCTTTTCCTGCTCCAAAAAAGCCGACCAGGAAACCCAAACCACCACTAGTAATCAGGCCGACGGCGAGGAAATCGACCCGTACCAGAACATCTCCTTCGCCTTCGACGAGCCGGTGGCCCCGGCCACGCCCGAGGGGCAATGGGACACGACGCGCTACGTGCAGTTTTCGCCCGCCATCAAAGGCAAATTCAAGTGGACCAACGAGGGGCGCGAGCTGGTGTTTTCGTCCTACGAGCCGCTGCCGCCGAGCACGGTCATCGAGGCCAGCCTGCGGCCGAGCGCGCTGCCCTCTGGCAAGCAAAGCCTGAAGCTCGACCGCAGCAAGTTTCATACGCCGCTGGTGGCCATGAGCAGCCCGCAGGTATTTTACGGGCGCAGCGAGCAGGCCGTGGGCACGGCCGAGCTGCGCGCCAACCTGGTTTTCAACTACCCCGTGCGACCGGCCGACCTGCGCCCGCGCCTCTCGCTGAGCCAGAACGGGCGGCCGGTAGCCTTCACCGTCACGGCCGTGGAGCCGGACAAGACGCTAGCTGTCAATATCAACCAGGAAGTGAAGCCCGGCGAGCCGCTGCAAGTCACGGTGGCGCCGGGCTTGCAGGCGGTGGCCGGCAGCCGGGCTACCACCGCGCCGCTGGTGGCCTCGGCTACCGTGCCCGAGCAGGAGACGCTGCAAGTGCGCGAGCTCACGGGCTCGGTGCTGGAGGGGCAGCCGGTGGTGACGCTGCTCACCAACCAGCCGGTGTCCGTGGCCGACATTCAACCGCTGCTGAAGGTGGAGCCGCAGGTGGCATTTTCGATTGAGGCCCAGGAAAGTGGGCTGCTGCTGCGCGGCGGCTTCGAGATTGGCAAGGAGTACCAAATCAGCATTGAGCCGGGCGTGCGCGGGGCGCTGGGCGGGCGGCTCATCGAGCGGTTTAGCCAGGGCGTGAGCTTTGCCGACGTGCAGCCGAGCATCAGCTTCGCCAGCGCGGAGAAAGCCATGTACCTCAGCTCGATAGGGGCGCGCAACCTGGGCTTGCGCCTAAGCGGCGTGGAGAAAGTGCAGGTAACGGTGGCCAAAATCTACGCCAGCAACGTGCAGGAATTTCTGCGCGGCGGCAAGCGCTACGGCTACGAAAGCGGTGGCGGCGAGGGCGAAGAGGACGGCGAGTACAGCGGCGGCGGCGACGGCGACCCCGATAACGACGGCGGCAGCGGCAGCTACCAATACTACGAGCTCGAAAACCGGGGCGACGTACTCTTTAAGCGCCGCTACACCACGGCCGCGCTCCGCAAGCAAAACGGTTTGCACCTGCTCAATCTCAACCTCAAAGACTTAGAATTCAGCGCCCCGCTCAAGGGTCTCTACGTGGTGCGCGTGCAGGATACCGAGCACCTGTGGCTGCGCGAAGAAAAGCTGGTGGCCCTGACCGACCTCGGCCTCATTGCGCGGCAAAATGCCAACGGCGACGCGGTGGTTTTTTTGAACTCCATCCGCACGGCGCAGCCGATAAGCGGGGCCACGGTGCGCTTTCTCAGTACCAGCAACCAGGTGATGGCCACCGCCACCACCAACGGCCAGGGCGTGGCGCGCTACGACAGCGTGGCCGGCTCGCGCCTGCGCCTGGGCATGGTAACGGTGGTGAAGGACGCCGATTTTTCGTTTATTAACCTGCCCCAAACGCAGGTCGAAACCTCGCGCTTCGAGGTGGGCGGGCTCACTAGCAACGCCGCGCATTACCAGGCCTTTATGTACGGCGACCGCGACTTGTACCGGCCCGGCGATACCATTTATACCAACACCGTGGTGCGCCACGACGACTGGCGCACGCCCCCGACCGGCCTGCCCGTGAAGGTGCGCCTGCTGCTGCCCACCGGCAAGGAATACGTGAGCCTCGGCGAGCGCCTGAACGCCACCGGCGCGGTGGCGTCGCGCTTCATTTTGCCGGCCAGCATCATGACCGGGCTCTACACGCTGGAGGTGCTGACCGGCAACGACGTGCTGCTGACCTCGCGGCAGGTGAGCGTGGAAGAATTCATCCCGGACCGGCTAAAAGTGACCGTTTCGGCCGCGCCCACCACGGTGCGCCCAACCGAAACGGTGAACGCTAAAATCACGGCCCTCAACCTATTTGGGCCGCCGGCGGCGGGGCGCAAGTTTGAGGTTGAGTTTTCGCTGAAAGCCAAGTCGTTTACGTCCAAAGACTACCCTGGCTACAACTTTGATATTCAGGCCGGCAGCGGGCGCAGCGCGCTGGCCGACTTGGCCGAGCAGTTTCCGCACGAGCAGCGCGAGGGCGAAACCGACGCCGCCGGGCGCGGCGCGGCCCCCTACACCGTGCCCGACGTGCGCGACATGGGCACGCTCACGGGCACGGCTTTCGCCACGATATTCGACGAAACCGGCCGGCCGGTCAACCGCCTGGCTACTTTCGAGGTGCAGACCCAAAAGGCGATGTTTGGCATCGAGCGCATCGGAGGACTAGTGGGCACGCACCAGGACTTGGATATGAAGTTCGTAGCCCTCACGCCCAGCGGCCGGCCCACGGCGGCCACCGCCCAGGTCACGATAGTACGCAAGCTCTGGGAAACGGTGCTGGAGCGCCAGGGCGACCGCTACGTGTACAACTCACAGAAGCGTGAGGAAGTACTACTGACCAAGCAGTTGCCGCTGAGCGGCGTGGACAAAATCAAGTTCCGCCCGCAGTACTCGGGCGAGTACGAAGTCCGCATCATGCGGCCCGAGGCCAGCAACTACGTGGCCGAGTATTTCTACGCCTACGGCAGCGGCGACACGGCCGGCAACTCCTTCGAAGTCAACAACGAAGGCGAGGTTATCATCGAGGCCGACAAGCCCAAGTACGAGCCCGGCGAAACGGCCCAGCTGCTGCTGAAAACGCCCTTCCCCGGCCGCATCCTCGTGACGGTGGAGCGCGACCGCGTGCTCGACCATTTCTACGTCGATACCGACCAGAAATCGGCGCGGGTGAGCATCCCCATTCGCGGCGGGCACGTGCCGAATATCTACGTCACGGCCACCGCCATCCGGCCCATTACCGACAATTCGCTGCCCCTAACGGTGGCGCGGGGCTTCGTGCCGCTGGCGGTGGAAAAGCCCAGTACGCACCTGCCCCTCACCCTGAAAGCCGCCGCGCAAAGCCGCTCGCAGGTGTTCCAGACCATCGAGGTACGCACCACGCCCGGCGCCCAGGTGACGCTGGCGGTGGTGGATGAGGGCATTTTGCAGCGCAAAGACTACCGCACGCCCGACCCCCATGCCTACTTTTACCAGAAGCGGGCGCTCGAAGTCGGGGCCTTCGACATCTACCCCTTCCTGCTGCCCGAGCTGGGCACCAGTAGCAGCGGCGGCGACGCCGGCGACCTCGGCCGCCGCACCACGCCCGTGCCTAGCCGCCGCGTGCGCCTCATGGCCAAGTGGAGCGGCATCCTGACCGCCGACGCCAACGGCCTGGTGCAGTACAAAATACGGCTGCCGCAGTTCAGCGGGGCGCTGCGCGTGATGGCCGTGGCCTACAAAGACGACGCCTTCGCCAGCGCCGAGCAGACCATGAAGGTGGCTGACCCGGTGGTGATTAGCACGGCGCTGCCGCGGTTTGCTAGTCCGGGCGATACGATTGATGTGCCGGTGACGCTGACAAATACGACGGGTAAGACGCTTGTCGGCAAACCAATTTTCAGAATGGCTCCCGGCTCCTCCAAGAGAGTGGCAGCAATTGAAGTAGTAAGCGGCCCCCTCTATCATCCAACTAGCAGTAAAAATTTGGAGGTAACTATTAGCGATACCTCCTTCTTCTTTACTACTAAAAAACCGCCACTGAGTTTCGCACTGGCCCCTAATCAGGAAATAACCCTGATGTCGAGAGTTACAGCCAGAAACAGCATCGGTACTGGCAAAGTCACAGTTGCTATTTCAATTGAAGGCGAGCCAAGAGTTTTCACCGAAATCATCGAAATACCAGTGCGCCCCGCCGCGCCGCTCGAAAAGCGCACCGGCAGCGGCGACGCCACGGCCGGCACGCCGGCCACGCTCGATTTGCGCACCGACTTCCTACCCACCTCGCTGCGGAGCAAGATGCTGCTGAGCCGCTCGCCGCTCACGCAGTTCTCCAAAAACCTCGATTACCTGCTGCAATACCCCTACGGCTGCCTCGAGCAAACCGTGTCGGCGGCGTTTCCGCAGCTGTATTTCGGCGATTTGGCGGCCACGCTCAACCAGAAGCCCGGCCCCCACGTGCAGCGCTATAACCCCAACTACCACGTGCAGGAGGCCATCCGCAAAATCGAGAGCATGCAGCTCTACAACGGCAGCCTCAGCTACTGGCCCGGCGGCGACTACGACAACTGGTGGGCCACGGCCTACGCCGCCCACTTCCTGCTAGAAGCCAAGCAGGCCGGCTTCGCCGTAAACCAGAAGCTGCTCGACAAGGTACTGACCTATATGCAGTACCGGGTGAGGCAGCGCGAAACCGACAAGTACCAGTACTTCGACGTCAGCAACATTGCCCGCGAGCGCCTCATTGCCAAGCGCGAAATAACCTACTCGCTCTACGTGCTGGCCTTGGCCGGCCGCCAGGATGCCACGGCCCTCAACTACTACAAGGCCAACCGCCCGCTGCTCACCGCCGATGCGCGCTTTTTGCTGGCCTGCACCTACGCGCTGGGCGGCCAGCAAAAGGCTTTTCAGGAGACGCTACCCCACCAGTTCACCCCCGAAAAAGCCCGCCGCGAGCTCGACGGCTCGTTCTCGTCGCCCATCCGCGACGAGGCGCTGGCCCTCAACGCCTTATTCGAGGCCGACCCCAACAACCCGCAAGTCGCCAGCATCGCCCGCCAGCTGAGCCGGCAGGTGAAGGCCGAGCGCTATATGAACACCCAGGAATCGGCTTTCGCGCTGCTGTCGCTGGGCAAAATAGCGCGCCGCGCCCGCGCCAGCACGGTCACAGCCACGCTCTCAGCGGCCGGCAAGCCGCTGGGCAAGTTCGACGGTAAAGACCTGACGGTGCAGAACGTGGCCAACTACCAGCTGCTGCTAAAGGCCAGCGGCGCGGGCCAGCTCTACTACTTCTGGGAGATGGAGGGCATTTCGGCTGGCGGGCGGGTGCACGAGGAGGATAGCTACCTCAAGGTGCGCCGCCAGTTCCTGAACCGCGAAGGCCAGCCTATCTCGCCCACCGGCATCCGCCAAAACGACCTGATAGTAGTCAAAATAACCCTGCAAGCCGCCGACGCGGCCGGCGAAGTGAAGAACGTGGCCATTACCGACCTACTGCCCGCCGGGTTGGAAATCGAAAACCCGCGCCTAGGTCCGCAGCGTGAGGTGAAAGGCACGGAAGCCGCCAGCACGCCCGACTACCTCGACGTGCGCGACGACCGGATTAACTTGTTTACGACCGCTTCGGCTACGCCGAAGACGTTTTACTACCTGGCGCGGGCGGTGAGCAAGGGCACGTTTAAGCTGGGGCCGGTGAGCGCGGATGCGATGTACAACGCGGAGTACCACTCGTACAACGGGGCGGGCGTGGTGCGGGTGCGGTAGGCCGGCAGCCCTAACGTGGGCGCCTCACCCCCCGGCCCCCTCTCCGAAAAGGAGAGGGGGAGCCTAACGACTAATCAACGACTGCCTACGTCCGCGAACGGTCGGCTCCCCCTCTCCTTTTCGGAGAGGGGG
>NZ_DASTEP010000020.1:0-3316 GCF_035709525.1 Hymenobacter sp.
ACCGAGTGCCTAGTGTCTCACTCACTCACCCACTCACTCACCGCGCGCTAGCGAACGCGGCGGCTTCCTGCTGAAGCCACAGCGCGTACTCCAGCGTGACCGGGATGTAGGGAATGCCGATTTTGGCGACGCTCTGGGCCAGGGTGGTGGCAAAGCCAGCCTCACGGCGGCGCTTATCCACCTTATCGGCATCCTTGATGGGCCACACGAGGGCGATGGTGTGCGGCTTGCCGGTGGCTTGGTCGAGCACCGTGTAGCCGCCCCACTGCGTGCCGTACAGCTGCTCCTGGCCGTCGTCCATGAGCTTGCGGTCGAGCATCTGGGCGTAGCGATAGAAGGGAAGCTCGCCCGCTTCGGCCGCGTTTTGCACCCAAATCAGGTACTGCGCAATCTTATCGGAGTGCTGAAGCACGTACCAGGCGGCCTCGTTGGTGGGGCGGCCCACCAGGGTTTTGCCGGGGTAGCCGTAGCGCCAGATGATGTCTTCCACGCGGCGCAAATTGCTGCTATCGGCCCGCTGCATGCGCGTGCGTGCGTAGTCAACCAATTGGTCTACAGGTAGGTGCAGTGCTGTCGATAGCGAGTCTTCCTGGCCCTCGCGCAGGCGCGACAGTATCTTGCGGTAGCGCCAGTCCTGCACCCGAATGCTGTCCAGCTCGTGCCGCAGCCGCAGGTTGAGCGGGCTTTGGGCCAGGGCTGGTAAGGCGAGCAGGAGCAGGCCGAGCGAAAGCAGCAGTTTCATAGCGGTAAGTTATGTAGCGTAAGCTTTAGCTTGCGAGCGAGCGCAGCGAGCAGCCGCGCTCGCCAACGCCAGCCAACGTTGATGCTCGCTCGCAAGCTACAGCTTGCGGTACCCTGAATTTACGTCCGCACCTGACCCTGGCCGCGCACCAGCCACTTGTAGCTCGTCAGCTCCTCCAGGCCCATCGGGCCGCGGGCGTGCAGCTTCTGGGTGCTGATGCCGATTTCGGCCCCCAGCCCGAATTGCGCCCCGTCGGTGAAGGCCGTAGAGGCGTTGGCGTACACGGCAGCGGCATCGACCGAGCGCAGAAAAGTGTCGATATTGGCTTGGTTTTCAGAGATAATTGCCTCGCTGTGGCGCGAGCCGTGGCGGGCAATGTGGTCGAGCGCCGCCTCCAGGTCGGGCACCGTCTTGATGGCCAGCTTATAATCGAGAAACTCGGTGCCAAAGTGCTCTTCCGTGGCTGCGTGCAGCAGCGCGGCGGGGTAGTGGCCGGCCAGCGCCGCGTGGGCCGGCCCGTCGGCAAAGAGCTGCACCTGCGCCTCGGCCAGCGGCGCGGTCAGCGCGGGCAAGTCGCTCAGACGGTGCTCGTTTAGCAGCAGGCAGTCCAGCGCATTGCACACGCTCACGCGGCGGGTTTTGGCATTGGCCACGATGGCGCGGCCCTTGGCTAGGTCGCCGGTTTCGTCGAAATAGGTGTGCACCACGCCCGCCCCGGTTTCGATAACGGGCACCCGCGCCGTTTGGCGCACGTAGTCAATCAGCCCCTGGCTGCCGCGCGGAATCACGACATCGACGTAGCCCACCGCCCCGAGCAGCGCCTCGGTGGCGGCGCGCGCGGGCGGCAGCAGCGTGGCGGCGGCCGGGGGCACGCCGTGGGCGGCCAGCACCGGCCCGGCCACCGCCAGTAGCGCCGCATTGGAAGCCGCCGCGTCGGAGCCGCCCTTGAGCAGGCAGGCATTGCCGGTTTTCAGGCACAAAGCCAGGCTGTCGAAAGTAACGTTGGGCCGCGCTTCGTAAATGATGCCCACCACGCCGAGCGGCACGCGCACCTTGCTCAGGTGCAGGCCGTTGGGCAGGGTTTTCTCGCTGAGCGCCGCGCCCAGCGGTGAGGGTAGGCCAGCCACGTTGCGCAAGTCCTGGGCGATGCCTTGCAGGCGCTCGGGGGTGAGGCGCAGGCGGTCGTGGCGCGGGTCGGTGGCGGGCATCCGGGCCAAATCCTTTGCGTTTTCGGCCAGGATGAAGTCGGTCTGGGCCACGGTGGCGTCGGCCAGGGCGCGCAGCAGGGCGTCGATGGTGGCGGGGGCCACGGCGGCGAGGGCGCGGCTGGCCTGCCGGGTGGCGGCGAAGTAGGCGGTGTAGTTGGTCATACCAGTGTGCGGTAAGCTTTAGCTTGCCGTTGGGAGCTTTTCACGGCAAGCTAAAGCTTACCGCACATCCTCCGTCAAAAACAAATAATCATAATGCACCAATGGCCGCTGCCCCTGCTGCCCCAGTCGCTCCAGCGCCTTGTCCGAGCCGTACTCGGCCAGCCCCAGCCCGAGGGCATGGCCGGTGTCGTCGGTCAGGCGCACGAGGTCGCCTTTCGCAAACTCGCCCTCAATGCCGACCACGCCCACCGGCAGCAGGCTGGTAGCCTGGCCGGGCGCCAGTAGGGCGGCCCGCGCGCCAGCATTCACCTGCACCGTGGCGCGGGTGAGCTGCGCGTGGGCCAGCCATTTTTTGGTGCCCGAGGCGCGCTTGCTGGGCTGAAACCAGGTGCTGATAGCCTTTTCGGCCAGTAGGTTGGGTAGGATGTCGGGCGTCTTGCCATTGGCAATGTGCACGCTGATGCCCAGCCCGGCCACCTTGTGCGCGATGGAGCACTTGGTGAGCATGCCGCCGCGCCCAAATTGCGAGCGCGTGGCCGTCACAAACTCGGCAAAGCCCGTATCGGCCGGCGCAATGTGCCGGATTACCTGCGCCCCCGGCCGCGACGGGTCGCCGTCGAAAATGCCGTCCACATTGCTCAGAATAATGAGCGCGTCGGCGTCAAGCATACTCGCCACCAGCCCGGCCAGCTCGTCGTTGTCGGTAAACATCAGCTCTGTTACCGATACCACATCGTTTTCATTTACAATAGGTACCACGTTTTGCTGAAGCAGCTCCTGAAAGCAGGCGCGCATGTTGAGGTAGTGCTGGCGGTCGCGGAAATCCTCCTTCGTTACCAGCACCTGCGCGCCCAGCAGGTCGTGCTCGGCCAGCAGGGCGGCGTAGCGGCTCAGCAGCTTCACCTGGCCCACGGCGGCCAGTAGCTGGCGGCTGCGCACGGCATCGGCCTTGGGCGGCAGCGTGATGAGGCTGCGCCCCGCCGCCACCGCCCCCGACGACACCACGATTATTTCGAGCCCCTGCGCCTTGAGGCCCACCAGCTGCGCCACCAAGTGCGCCAGCCGCGCATCGTCGGGCAGGCCATTGGCCTGGGTGAGCACGTTGGAACCGATTTTGACGACGAGGCGGTGATAGGGCAGGGGCATGGGGCAAAAGTAGCCCTGCCGTGTTACCCCACCCCCCGGCCCCCTCCCCTCCGGGAGA
>NZ_DASTEP010000021.1:0-54331 GCF_035709525.1 Hymenobacter sp.
GTTTGGGTTTACTGCGCCACGCGAGATGCTTCGCTGCGCTCTGCATGACAGCCGCTCTTAGGCGTCGCTTTGTTTGTCAGAGCCTTCCGAATGGCGGCGCAGCTTGGCACTTTCGGCAAATTGTGGTTATTTTGCGCCTCATTTGACTTGGTGCGCTTACATTTTTGAGTTTATAAATGGCTTTAATTAACACGATTCGGGAAAAATCGGGGGTAGCCGTGGGCGCCGTCGCCATCGGCATGCTGCTTTTCATCGTGGGCGGCGACCTGATTGGGGGCCGCAACCGCCTCTTTGGCCGCAACGACCAAGTAGTGGGCGAGGTAAACGGCGAGAAAATCGAGCTGCCCGAGTTCACGGCCGCGCTCGAGCAAGCCAAGCAAAACTTCACCCAGCAGCAGGGCCGCCCGCCCGACGACCAGGCCCTGAACTACCTGCGCGAGCAAACCTGGAACCAACTGCTGGCCCGCCGCGCCTACCAGCCCGAGTTTGAGAAGCTGGGCCTCACCACCTCCGACGAAGAGTTGATAGATTTGGTGCAGGGCGACAACATCACGCCCAGCCTCAAGCAGGCCTTCACGGACCCCAAAACCGGGCAGTTCGACAAGGCGCGCCTGATTGACTACCTCAAGAATCTCGACAAGCTGCCGCCCGAGTCGCAGGCTGCCTACCACAACTTCGAAACGGCGCTGCGCGACTTCGACCGCCCGCTCCAGAAGTACAACGCCCTGCTCAAAAACTCGGTGTATGTGACTTCGGCCGAAGCCAAGCGCTTCGACGAGGCCCAGAATGCCAAGGCCAGCTTCCGCTACCTGTTTGTGCCCTACAGCAGCGTGTCGGACTCGACCGTGAAACCCACCGACGCCCAGCTGCAAGACTACCTCGACCGCCACAAGGGCCGCTACAAGGTAGAAGCCGGCCGCAGCATCGAGTACATCGTGGTGCCCGAAGTAGCCAGCAAGGAAGACAGCGCTGCCATCCGCCAGAGCATGGACGCGCTGGCTCAGCAGTTCCGCACCGCGCCCAACGACTCGCTGTTTGCCAAGCAAAACTCGGAGCAGCCCTACAGCGGCGCTTACCTGACCACCACCCAGCTGCCGCAGCAGCTCACCGGCCAGCCGCTGGCCGTGGGCCAGGTCTACGGCCCGTTTGCGGTAGCCAATACGCTGGCTATCTACAAGGTAACCGGCGAAAAGCCCAAGCCCACGGTGCAGGCCAGCCACATCCTGTTCAAGACCGAGCCCAACATGACGCCCGACGCCGAAGCCGCCGTGAAAAAGCAGGCCGAGGAAGTACTGGCTAAAATCAAGGCGGGGGCTGACTTCGCGGCGATGGCCAAGCAGTACGGCAGCGACGGCACCAAAGACAAGGGCGGCGACCTCGGCTACTTCGACAAAACCAGCATGGTGCCCGAGTTCAGCAAGGCCGCTTTTGGCGCGCCCGGCTTGGGCTTGCTGCCTACGCTGACCAAAACGAATTTCGGCTACCACATCATCAAGGTGACGGGCAAGAAGTCGGAGAATACCTACCAGGTGGCCTCGATTCTGAAGGCCGTGCAGCCCAGCGAAGCCACCCAGAATGCCACCTACGAGCGCGCCCAGCAGCTGAAAGCCGACGCGCCCGACCTGGAGGCTTTCCGCCAGCTAGCCGCCAAAGACAAGACCCTGCAAAAGCAGGAAGCCAAAAACCTCGACGCCAACGCCCGCTCGGTGGGCAACATCCAGAACGCCCGCGAAATCGTGCGCTGGGCCTTTGGCTACGGCCCGGACGGCGGCAAGACCAACGTCGGCGACGTGCAGCTGTTTGACATCGGCGACCAGCACATCCTGGCGGCCCTCGTGGACACCCGCGAGAAAGGCACCGCCACCGTGGCCAGCATCAAGCCTGAGCTGACTGCCGCCGTGCGCAACGAGCTGAAAGCGAAGGAAATTATCGCCAAGCTGCAAGGCAAAAACGCCTCGCTCGAAGAGCTGGCCAAAATCGCCGGCAACGGCGCGGTGGTGCAAAACGCCGAAGGCGTAAGCGAGAGCCAGAGCACCATTCCCGGCGTAGGCTTCGAGCCCGACGCCGTGGGCCGCGCCTTTATCCTGAAGCCGGGCCAGAAATCGGCCCCCATCCAGGGCGAGCAAGGCGTGCTGGTAGTGGAAGGCACGAGCATCACGCCCGGCGCGCCCGGCGACGTGAAGGCTACCCGCCTGCAACTGGCCCAGCAGCGCCAGCAGCGTCAGGATGGCCTGATTTACGAAGCCATCAAGGCCCACGCCAACGTAAAAGACGACCGCTCGAAGTTCTTCTAAGCGCGGTTGAGATAAAGTAGAAGGCGGCGGCTTCCGAGAGGAGGCCGCCGCTTTTTTGTGGTAGTAGTTGCCTGCAACGCACTGTCATTGCGAGCGTAGCGAAGCAATGACAGTGCGTTGAGCCGCGCCGAATAGGTGCGATTGCTTCGTTGCGCTCGCAATGACAGGCGTTTTCGTAACTTGTCCACTATGTCCGCGATAGCCCAACCCAGCCCCCGGCCGTGCCGCCCCAGCGCCGCCCGCCGCGACCTGCTGCGCGAGCGCCTCGTGCGCGAAACGCTCGATGGCCGCCCGCTCTACTATGCTGATTACCAAACCGTGCTGGCCGGCCGTAAAACTGCCGAAGAAATTATGGGTTCCAGCTCGTTGCAGTGGGTGATTGTCAGCTACTTCATGCGCATAATGATGCGGCAGCTGGATGATAAAAAATACTGGTTTGCTACCAACGAAGCGGGCGTGCATCTCGACCACCGCAATAACTTGGCGCACGACGTGGCCATTTACGAAAAAGCCGTGCTACCGCCCACCCAGATAAATGCCCGCTACGTGCAGGTGCCGGCCAAAGTGGTCATTGAAATCGACGTGCGGATAGACTTGCAGGACCAGCGCGACAGCAACTACGTGAACCGCAAAACCCGCAAGCTGCTTGATTTTGGGACCGGAAAAGTCATCTGGATTTTCACCGACTCGCAGCAGGTGCTGGTGGCTGAGCGCGGTGCCGATGCCTGGCTGACGATGGACTGGCACCGCCCGCTGGAGCTGCTCGACGGGCAGTTTTTCAACGTGGGCCAGTACCTCGCCGACGAAGGCATCGCGGCCAGCCAGTAGCGCGAACTTTGTAGTTCGCGTTCGTTGGGGGTTCGTCTGGCTGCCCGCCTGCAAACGCGAACTACAAAGTTCGCACTACTGGCCGCGCTAACTTAGCCGCCCGGCCAAGTGCCGTTTGAACGGTTAGGCGGCCGATTGCCGTTTAGCCCCCAAACGCCGCGTGGCACCCTGTTTCTCTATGGCTATTTCTTCGATGCGTCGCTTTTCGCTGTTGCTGCCGCTGGGCTGGGCGCTGGCCGCGCCCCTGCACGCGCAGCCCACGCAAGGCGGGCCGCCGCGCCCCGGCGCGTGGGCGCCCGTGAGCGGGGCCACGCTGGCCAAAGACTACGCCCGCCGGGGCGAGTACGACAAGGCCGTTTTTCTCTTCGGCCAGCTTAAGGAAGCCGAGCAAATCAGCCCCGATGTGCTGCCCGATTACCTGGCCGCGCTGCAAGCCAAAAAACAGTACAAGGAGGCCGAAAAGCTGCTCAAAAAAGCCATCAAGCAGCACCCCGAGGAGGGCGGCTACGGCGTGCTGCTGGGCGGCGTGCTGGCGGCTACCGGCGACACGCTGGCGGCCAAAAAGCAGTACCAGAAGGTAATCGGCCAGCTAACCCCGCCGCAGGTGGGGCCGGTAGCCGCCGAGTTTGGCCGCCGCGATATGCCGCAGTGGGCCGAGCGCACCTACCTGCGCGGCCGCGAGCTGGCCAAAAACAATTCGGAGTACGCCCCGCAGCTCATCCAGCTCTACACCCAGGGGCAGCAGCAAGACAAGCTGTTGGCCGAAACCCTGCGCCTGGTGCAGCAGGACGAGCAGCAGCTGCCCTTCGTGCGCAACATGCTCCAAAACGCCCTGCGCACCGAAAAAGACTTCGACACCCTCGACAAGCTACTGCTCACGGCCGTGCAGGAGCACCCCGAGCAGGCCGCCTACAGCGAGCTGCTGCTGTGGCTGCAAGTGCAGCGCCACGACTTTGCGGGCGCGCTCATTCAGGCGCGAGCGCTCGACCGGCGGGCCGGCACCAAGGGCGAGCGCGTGCTGCTGCTGGGCAGCATCGCCGAGCGCAACAAAGACTACGAAAGCGCCATCGCGGCCTACGACTACGTGGTGCGCGAGCAGCGCCAGGGGCCGTACTTCCAGGTGGCGCGGCAGCGCCTGCTGCAAGCCCGCGAGGCCCAGGTGCGCGACACCTACCCCGTGGACCAGGCCAAGGTGCGCGCCCTGGCCACCGAGTACGAAAGTCTGCTCGCCGAGCTGGGCCGCACGCCCGACACCGCGCCGGTGATGCGCAGCCTGGCCGACCTCTACGCCTTCGTGCTCGATGATAAAACCAAGGCCATGAGCATCTTGCAGGAAGTGGTGGCCATGCCCCGCGCCAGCGCCGACGTAGTGGACGCCGCCAAAACCACCCTCGGCGACCTGTACCTGCTAAAAGGCGAGCCCTGGGAAGCCACCCTGCTCTACTCGCAGGTGGAGAAGGCCCACCCCGAGGCCCCGCTCGGCTACGAGGCCAAGCTCCGCAACGCCCGCCTGAGCTACTTCGCCGGCGATTTCAAGCTGGCGCAGAGCCACTTGGATATTCTGAAGGAAGCCACCACCCGCGAAATCGCCAACGATGCCATGCAGCTCTCGCTGCTCATCCAGGAAAACACGGCCGAGGATACCCTCGGCCTGGGCCTCAAAGCCTACGCCGCCGTGGAGCAACAGGTCTTCCAAAACAAGCTCGCCGAGGCCCAAGCCGGCCTCAACAACCTGCTGCGCAACTACCCCGGCCACGCCCTCACCGACGATGCCCTGTACCTGAAAGCCCAGCTGCAACGCCGCACCGGCGACTACGCCGGGGCCACCGCCACCCTCAAGCTGCTCACCGAAAACCCCAAATTCGACGTGCTCAGCGACGATGCGCTGTTTTTGCTGGCCCGCATTCAGGAGGAGGACGTGAAGGACCGGGCGCAGGCCCAAACGCTGTATCAGCAGCTGCTCACCAAGTACCCCGGCAGCATCTACGTGGCCGAGGCGCGCAAGCGGTTCCGCAAGCTAAGAGGGGATGCGGTGCAGTAGGGGGGATATTACTAGTTCGCTCGCTTGTACATATTCATTGTCGATAAAAGAGAATGAACAAGCTATGGCTTTATCGTGAGGGAATCGAAGAACTGGTGGCGCTGGGCATGGTCAACTAAACCTAGGCTATCAGAGAGGTCCGCAGGACGAAAAATAAGATTATAGCCGACAGAATCCAAAACAAGGCTGCGCATATAGCGAACTCTCTGGTGGCCTGTGCGAGCATCCGACGCGGTGTACTTAATCTCGATACCACTGTAGCCAGCCGTTTGGAAAGAAGTGCGCTTGAGCAGGTGAGCCTGTTTCTCCTCTGCTAATGCTCCCTTAACAACATTGTCATAGAAAAGCCGACGCTGTGCAGTGTCGTCTTTTTTAATTACTTGAGCTTTTGCCGTCGGAACGCGCATTATTACGCATAGCCCTTCTGATGCTCGCGCTATCCATGTCTGCGTATGTGCTGGAGCTTGACCAGCGGGTAGCAACTGACCAACAACTAATGCTGTCGCTTTACTCGGTAACTGGACGGTGAATCTTTTATCTATTGCGAAGGACTGCCAGGTATTGGAAGCTGTGAAAGCAAGCAGCGGTAGTAATGAGAGGCGGGTGAGCTTCATGCTCGCGAAGATATGGCTATTCGTCAGGCTGTACACCCAGCCGCAACTAGGGCTACCAATGAAAAAACACGGAGGCAACCCGTGGATAAACTCCAGGAAACACTAGTTACGGAATTTTGTGGCCGCATTTCGCCTCTTCCTCTGCTGCGGGCCGACAGGCTGTAGCTGCCGCGCCCACCGGCCCCGAACTACTTAGCATAGCGTCTCGCCCGGCGAGAAATTGATGTACGTTACCTCACCCGCCGCCCGCCCCAGCCAGCTCCTGGCTCGTACCACTACCCACGCTGCTGAACTAGGTGCTATGGTCTCGCTGGCCGCGCCCAGCCCCCGCTACACGCTGGCCGACCTCACGGTGCATCCCAGCCCCGCCGCCACCGAGTTTACCATCGCCCTCACCCACAGCCGCACCGAAAAAGCCACGCTGCAAGTAGTCAACCTGCTGGGCACCACTGTAGCCCAGCAAGCCGCCAACCTGCGCCCCGGCACCAACCGCCTGCCGCTGCCCGTGGGCCAGCTCCGCGCCGGCCAGTACTTACTGCTGGTAAAAACGGCCGGCGAGCTGACTACCCGGCACTTCACGAAAAGCTAGCTCGGCGCGTTGGCTGCCGGCCTGCGGGTAGCTACCCGCACACTTCCAGTAACATCGCCTCCAGCGTCAGGCCCGGCCCGAAGGCGCAACTGAGCACCTTGGCCCCGGCGTCGGCGGGCGTGAGGGTGGCCAGCAGCTCGCGCAGCACAAAGAGCACCGTGGCCGACGACATGTTGCCGTAGTCGCGCAGCACCTGATAAGCCAGGCGGTTGTCGTGCGGGCTGAGGCCCAGCGCTTTCTCAATGGCTTCCAGAATCTTGCGGCCGCCGGGGTGCAGGGCAAAATGCCGGATATCGGCCAGCTCGACCGGCAGCTCGTGCAGCAGCCCGGCCACCAGCGGCCCGATGCCCCGCTCGATGAGCGCCGGCACGTAGCCCGAAAGCGTCATCTCGAAGCCCGTGTCGCCGATGTGCCAGGCCATGTCGCGGGTGCCCTCGGGGGCCAGGCCGCAGTGGAAGGCTTGCAGCGCCAGGCAAGGCGCGGGGCCGGGCAGCGGCTGCCCCAGCACCAGCGCCGCCGCCGCCCCATCGCTGAAGAGGGCGTTGCTTACGAGGTGGTCGGCATCGTGGCTTTTCTGGAAGTGCAGGGTGCACAGCTCCACGCTCACCACCAGCACCCGCGCCGCGGGCTCGGCCCGCACGATGGTATCGGCCAGCCGCAGGGCATTCACGGCCGCGTAGCAGCCCATAAAATTGACGCAAGTGCGCCGCACGCTCGGGCGCAACCCCAGCGCCGACACCAGCTCGATATCCAGCCCCGGCGCGTACATGCCCGTGCAGCTCACCGTGATGAGGTGCGTAAGGCTCTCGGCCGCGATGCCGGGGGCCAGCGCCAGCGAGGCTTGGGCCGCCGCCACGGCCAGCGGCAGCGCCTCGCGCCGGTAGGCGGCCATGCGCGCGCTCACCGTCGGGAAGGGCTCCAGGCCGGGCGTATTGGGGTAAAACTCGTAGTCGCCCGCCGCCCGGCCGTAGTCCGGCAGCACTGAGTGGCGGTGCCCGATGCCCGAAGCCCGGTAGAGCGCCCGCAGCTTGCGCGTGCCGTCCGCGTCCAGCTCCAGGGCCTGCGCCATAAAATCGGCAATGACGGGCTGCGCCAGGCGGTGGGGTGGGGTAGCGGTGCCGATGGCACCCAGGTAGCTGGGCATTCGTTGGTGATTAAGGAGTAGTGACTAATGAATAACTGGTTGATGGTGAAGCCGCAGAGCTTATTCATCAATAATTGTTCATCGTCGTAGCGTTACTTACGCAGCCCGGCCGGTTTCAGCGCGCCGATGCCCGGATTTTACTGCAGAAGCGGGCCCTTTTGATTAGGGTTCCCGCAGGGTTTCGCAGGGTTAAATCGCAGCGTTTCGCAGGGTGTTTGGCTGGGTGTAGAGACGCATATTTGCGTCTCACGTCTGGTGAGCCGAACAACGACGAGACGCAAATATGCGTCTCTACACCCGCCTAAAACGCCTGCCCGTGCGTCTGCCGCATCAGCGCGCGCACGGCGGCCGGCCAGTGGCGCAGGCCGCCCACTACCAGCTCGCTCAGCACCGGCCCGCCAAAAAGGCGCTGCACCGCCCGCCCCACGTGCAGCCGCGCCCCAAAGGTGCGCCGCCACGCCTGGGCGTAGGCGGCCTCCAGGGCCGGGCGCGGCAGCTGCCCGCGCAGGTACTGGCTGGCGAGTGGGGCGGCCAGCGCCGCGCCGTGCAGCGCCATTGCCATGCCATTGCCGCAGAGCGGCGTGATGAGGCCGGCCGCGTCGCCGAGCATCAAAATATGCTGCTCCACGGGCTGCTTGGAAGCAAAGGAAATCTCGTTGATAACCTTGGGCTGCGCATACAGCCGCTCAGCGTGGCGCAGAATGTCGGCCAGGTGCGGGTTTTGGGCCAATACCGCGCTTTCCAGCGCCGCGATGGTGCCGTGGGGCTTGAGATTGTCGCGGGTGGTGAGGTAGCAAAAGCACAGCTTATCTTCTTCAATGGCCGAAATGCCCGCGTAGCCGTCCCGAAAATTGTGCAGCGCGATGAGGTCGCGCGGGAAGCCTGGCAGCCGCAGGTGGTGCTTCACGCCGAGGTAGGGCGAGCGCCGCTCGAAAAACGGCCGCCCGAGCTGCCGGTCCAGCGCGCTACGCTTGCCGTAGCTGCCCAGCACCAGCCGGGCCGCCAGCTGCCGGCCATCGGCCAGCGTGAGCAGGTGGCGGTCGGCGGCGGGGTCGAAGGCCACGTCGGCCACCGTGGCGGGCAGCACGAACTGCACGCCCCGCGCCCGCGCCAGCTGATACAGAAAATCATCAAGCGCGTGGCGGCTCACGCCGAAGCCGCCCAGGTCGAGCGGGCTGTCGAGAACGCGCCCGCCCGGCGACGACAGTTGAAACCGGCTAATCGTGGCCGGCCCCAGCGGCGCGGGGTCGGCCCCCAGCCGGCGCAGGTAGGGCAGCACCTCGTGGCTCACGTACTCGCCGCACACCCGATGAAACGGGTACTGCTGCCGCTCGATTACCACTACCTGGTGCCCGCGCCCGGCCAAGTCGAGGGCGGCGGCCAGACCGGCCAGCCCGCCGCCAATAACGGCGACATCGGCTAACCCCGAAAAAATATTATCCGTAAAAGCTACCACTTTACCGGGCTAAAATTGACTTCTGCCATTATATTGCGATTTCGCTTAGTTTATGCCGGCTTGGTTTTGTACTTTTGTAAAACCAAAGTCATAGCTAGCCGTAACTTTAATCCCACCCAGCTAAGCTATTCTGGTTGACAGTAATATGAAACAACGCTTACTATTCTTCGTGTTGACCCTGGCGGGCCTGAGCATGCTGCGCAGCGGCCAGGCAACGCCGGCGGTGGCGCTGCCACCCGTGCATCACCAGGCAGTAGTGCGCGCCGGCGACGAGCGCACGCTCGTGGTCTACCCCAATCCTAGCACGGGCATCGTGCACCTTACCATCAACGGCCTCGAAGGCCGCCGCGCCGAAGTTACCGTGCTCAACGTAATCGGCACCGTACTGTACCGCGAAACCCTCACCGAGCTAAGCGAGCGCTCCACCAAAACCCTGGACCTGAGTAAGTTCGCCAACGGCCTGTACTATGTGAAGCTGGAAGCTGATAACTCCAGCCAACTCTGCAAGCTCATCATTCGCTAGGTAATACTAGTTCGTGCCAGCCCCTGCTGGCCCACACAAAAAAAGCAGCCCTTACTAGGCTGCTTTTTTTGTGCGCGGCGGGCGGCTAGCGAGCGGCCACCGGCGCGGGAGTTACCAGATTGCGCACGCGGCGCGCTGTTTCGAGAGCCATGATAACCGTAGCGGCAACGATACCTAAAAGCAAGAACCACATAATAAAAAGCAAAAAAGGGTGGGTAAAAGCAGGTCAGCGCGGCTGCGCCGCCCACTTATTACTTTAACCTGCCAATCGCGGCCAGGGTTATCATAAAATTAGGGCATTTTGCCCCGCACCGGGCACGGGGACGAGTAGCGGGGCCGAATAATCAAGCGTGCAGGCTAGCAGCTACTTGGGAAGGCTGAGCTCGCCGCTTTGCAGCAGGCGGTAAAGGGTAGAGCGGCCCACGCGTAGGCGGCCGGCGGCGGCCACCACGTCGCCCTGCGTGCTGAGCAGCGCGTTTTGCATGATGGCCAGCGTTTGCTCGCGCAGCGAGGGGCCGGCGGCGGGGCTACCGGGCGCGGCCGGCAGCTCGGGGCTGGCCGACGGGCTTTGCAGCGAGGGCAGGTCGGTGGCCCGGATGTGCTTGCCCTCGGCCAGCACGGCCGCCAGCTCTACCGTGGCCCGCAGCTCGCGCACGTTGCCCGGAAACGAGTATGCCAACAGGCGCTTGCGGGCCTCGGCGTCGAAGCCGCGCACGGGCAGGCGGTTTTCCTCGCTGAATTTGCGCACGAAAAAATCGGCCAGCAGCAGCTTGTCGTCGCCCCGGGCCCGCAGCGGCGGCAGCTCGATGGGCAAGCCCAGCAAGCGGTAGTACAGGTCTTCGCGGAAGCGGCCGGCGCGGGCCTCGGCGGCGATGTCGCGGTGGGTGGCTACTACCAGGCGCACATCGAAGGGCACGGGCTTGGAGCCGCCCACCCGCATCACTACCCGCTCTTGCAGCACGCGCAGCAGCTTGGCTTGCAGGGGCAGCTCCAGGTCGCCGATTTCATCTAAAAACAGCGTGCCGCCGCTGGCCGCCTCAAAGTGCCCGATGCGCCGGCTCGAAGCGCCCGTAAAAGCGCCCTTCTCGTGCCCGAATAACTCGCTCTCCAGCAGCTCGCGCGGAATAGCGGCCATGTTCACGGCCACAAACGGTTGCTCGGCCCGCTCCGACTGCTGGTGAATGGCGGCGGCCACCAGCTCCTTGCCGGTGCCGGTTTCGCCGGTTATCGATACCGTGATGGTGGTGCGGGCGGCCTTGGCCACCAGCTCGCGCACGCGGTGCATACTGGCGTGCTCGCCCAGCAGGCGGCTGCTGGCTTGCGGGCAGGTGGGCTTGGGCGCGCGGGCAGGCGCGGCCGGCTGCTGCCGCAGCTGCGCCAGCAGCTGCCAGAGGCGGTCGGGGGTGGTGGGGTCTTTGACGAGGTAGTTGGTGGCGCCGTGGCGCATCAGCTCCACGGCGGTGCCCACGTCGTTTTGGCTCGACACGAGCAGCAGGGCGGCTTGCGGCAGGTGCTCGCGCAATTGCTGCACCGCCCGAAACACCGCCAAATCGGGCTTGGGCCCGCAGTCGAACACGAGGGCGTCGGGCCGCTCATCGGCCCGCGCCTGGGCCAGGGCCTGTGCCACGGTAGCAAAGCGCCGCAGCTGGTGGTCAGGGTTGCGCCCGAGTTGGTAGTCTAGGGTATTGAGATAGGCTTCGTTATCGCCTAGCAGCCATACAGTAAGAGAATCAGTTGTCGTCATAGAAGATGGTCAGGCCGCCACTACGGATGAGTAGGCCGCCCAATGATAATAGATTATGAATAATATTGGAAAGGTTATAATAATTTAAATAAAAATCAGCTTTTCTTCTTATACAAAAGTAAGTCATTTTTAGGGCATTACCCAATAGGAATGTCTAGTTAATGGAAAGCTGTGCCAGGATGGGAAAAAACGAGCGTAAAGCCTTTTTTGATTTTTATTGATAATCAAATAATTAATTTCATGGCAACATCATTGGGGCGAAATGGGGGTACTCACCCTTCTTTTTCCTTCGGTTATGTTAATTCTTGCAAAAGTACTATTGGGTTCCAGGCTACGCATGAGCACCTTTTGCTTGGTCTTGCTGATTTGGGTAGCCAGCATGGCGGGGTCGACGGCCCGCGCCGCCGACCGCGTCTATTACTCTACCGGCGACAGCATCAGCGTATCGAGCGGCAGCGGCCGGGTCAGCATAGCTAGCAAAGTCCAGGCTGGGGTGCTAAGCCTAGCGGCCAGCGTGCGCGCCCCCAGCCTGCTGGGGCCGGCGGCCACGGTGCGCCTGCCGCTGAGCGGCGTGGCCCCGGCCGGCTACCGCGCCGGCGTGCTCGTATCGACCAACAACACCGGCCTGCTGAGCACCCGCCTGCTCGAAACCGTGACGCTGCGCACCTACCTGCGCAACGCCCTGCGCGAAACGCAGCCCGTGAGCGCTACCGTGCTGCAACTGGCGCTGCTGGCCGCCGCCGGGCAGCCGCAGCAGTTAGAATTTACGACCAGCCTGAGCTTCGATAGGGTAGAGGTGAGTTTCGACCCCGGTGCGCTGTCGCTGAACTTGCTGAGCTACCCGACTACTAACATCTTGTATGCCTACGCCGTGGCGCCGGGCGTGCCCAAGCTTGTGACGGGCTACCTGTCGCAATTCGGCAGCGCTACCAATGGCCTCTACAGCACCGCCAACAGCGCCAGCCTGCCGGTGGCCGTGTGCGCGGCCAGCACGGTAGTGAACCCGCAGCATGCCGTTGACAACAGCCTGACCAACTACGCTGCCTTCACTACGCTGGCGGGCCTGGGTTGCGCCAGCACGCTGCAAGTGAAGCTGGCGGGCACCGTGCCCGGCCAGGGCTACCGGGCGGGCTTTGTGGTGGGCAGCGCGGGCCTGCTCGACGTGGGTTTGCTCAACGGGCTGCGCCTGCGCACGTTTTTGGGCGGGGCCGAGCAAGAGGCCTCGGGCGCGGGCAGCCTGCTGAATGTGCAGCTGCTGGCCGACGACCAAGCGTTCGTGAGCTTTCCGGCTACTAAGGCGTTTGATGGCGTGAGCATCGAGCGCAGCGCTGCCGTGGCGCTGGCCAACGACCTGCGCCTGTACTACGGCTTTGGGCTGGCCGAAGATGCCTTCACGACCAGCCCCATCGTCACGTCGTTTGATTTCAGCCAAGGGCGCTACACCAGCCGCCAGGGCGGCGTGGTGTGCGCGGGCTGCGGCAGCAACCTGGCCACGGCCGGGGGCCAGACGTATTTGCGGCTTAGCCAGGGCATCGCGGCGGGCGGCACCAATTCGGCGCGGCTCGAGCTGAACGGCCCCGGCCTGGCCGGCAACCGGGCGGGCATCGTGCTGGGCCAAAACACGCTGCTGAACCTGGGCGCGCTCGCCAACGTGGTGCTGGCAACCTACGACGCGGCCGGCAACGTGCTCGAAACGGCCAGCTCGCCTAACCTATTAAACCTAAGCGTGCTGCCCGACAGTCGCCAGGAAATCAGCTTCCACACCACGCGCAATTTCGCGCAGGTCGGCCTCATCATCAACCAGACGCTGGCCGCTTCCGCCGATGTCAACGTGTACTCGGCCTTCGCCGACGACCTGGGCTTGCTGCAAGTACAACCCGCCGCCGGGCCGCTGCCCGTGGTGCTCACCAGCTTTGGGGTGCGCCGCGCACCCGGCGGCCCCGCCGCCGACGTGGCCTGGGCTACCGCCAGCGAGCAGCGCAGCGCCTACTTCGTGGTAGAGCGGGCCACCCAGCCGCAGGCCGGCTTCGTGGCCGTGGGGCAGGTAGCGGCGGCGGGCAGCAGCGTCGGCCCTCGCCGCTACACCCTGCGCGATGCCGCCGCGCCCACCCGCACCACCAGCTACTACCGCCTGCGCCAGGTCGATGCTGACGGCACCGAAAGCCTGTCGCCGGTAGTGGCGCTGGCCCCGCTCGACGGGGCCGGCGCGGGCTTCGCGCTTTACCCCAACCCGTCCCCGGCCGGCGCGGTCACGCTCAGCTTCGACGGCCCCGTGGCCGAAGGCACGACGGCCGTTATTTATTCGCCGGTGGGCCAGGTGCTGCGCCGGCAGCCGGTGCGGGCGGCGGCCGAGCAGCCAGCCACGGTGTCTACGGCCGGGCTGCCGGCGGGCATCTACCACGTGGTGCTGCGCGATGCCGCCGGCCAGCCGCTGGGCACGCAGCGGCTGGTAGTCAGCAATTAGTAAGCGCTTCCTCTATACTTGTCCTTCATCCTTGTTTCCTTGATTATTAGGTGAATTAGCTTTTAATTGAAAGAGCCGCCCCGTAGCACGGAGCGGCTCTTTTGGTTTGGGCGCTGTGGCTGATTTTAAGTAGCTGCCGATAGCTCGACCCAGGCCGGACAGTGGTCCGAATGCACGGCATCGGGCCAGAGGCCGGCATTGTGCAGGCGCGGTAGTAGCGCTTGGTCGAGCAGCAGGTGGTCGAGGCGCCAGCCTACGTTGCGCTGGCGCGAGCCGGCCCGGTAGCTCCACCACGAGTACTGGCCGGTGGCCTCGGGGTGCATCTCGCGGAAAGAGTCGCGGAAGCCGTCGGCCAAGAAGTCCCGGAACCACTGGCGTTCCTCGGGCGTGTAGCCGGGGCTGTTCTGGTTGGCCTTGGGGTTGTGCAGGTCGATGGGCGTCTGGCAGCAGTTGTAGTCGCCGCCGATGATGAGCGGCCCTACAGCGGGGTCTTGCCGCAGCCGCGCCACGTAGGCCCGGAAGTAGTGGAGCCACGCCACCTTGAAGGCCTGCCGCTCGGGCCCGCTCGTGCCCGAGGGCATGTAGGTGTTCAGCACCGAAAAGCCTTCAAAATCTAGCCGCAGCACGCGGCCTTCGTAGTCGTACAGGCTTTCGCCGCAGCCCGTTACCACGGCCTTGGGCACGGTGCGGCTGAAGGTAGCCACGCCGCTGTAGCCCGGCTTTTGGGCGGGGTGCAGGTAGGCGTGGTAGCCCAGCGCCTCAAAGCCGCTCACGTCGAGCGGTGTGGTGCCGGCCTTTATTTCTTGCAGACACAGCACGTCAGGCCGCTCGGCGGCTACCCAGTCGAGCAAGCCCTTGCTTAGGGCCGAGCGCAGGCCGTTGACGTTGTAGGAAACGATTTTCAAGATAAGGTGTGTAAAATGTGGGAAATGAGCAGAATGTGAGAAATATGTATAATGCGGGGATGTGCTACCTAAATGCCGTTAAATCAATAATTAAGCATTCTGCACCTCCTCGCATTTCCACATTCTACACATCCCGCACATTAACTATCCTCGTCTTCCAGGTCGTCGAAGTATTCCAGGATGTGCCATTTCAGCATGCGCTCCTGCTCTTTGAGGTTGGCGAAGGGCACGGGGTTCAGCAGCTTGTAGTGCGGCCAGCCGTCGGCGTCTACCCGCGCCAGCTCGTAGTGGCCGCTGAGGCTGAAGAGCTTGCAGGTGGCAATGTGCATGAGGTCCTGCTTTTGCTCCTTGGTAAACTCGGCCACGCCCTGCCCCAGCTCCTGCACGCCGATAAGCAGCAGCAGGGCGTTGAGGTCGGGCCGGCGGCCGAAGCGCGCGTGCAGGTCGGCCATCAGTGCTTCCCAGCGGGCGTTGAACTCGGCCTCGCTCTCGGTCGAGTGGGTGTCGGCTAGGTTATTAGTGGGCATGGGGCGGCTGAGTAGGCGAGTGGTGCGCCGCGCCCAGGGCGGCCTCGGCGCGCAGGGTTTCCCAGTACTCAACGGCCCGGCGGAAGTGCGGAATCACGATGCTGCCGCCGATGAGGTTGGCGATGGAGAATATCTCAAACACCTCGTCGTCGGAGAGGCCTTCCTCGTGGCACTTGCCGAGGTGGTACTTCACGCAGTCGTCGCAGCGCAGCACCAGCGAGCAGGCCAGGCCCAGCATTTCCTTCACCTTCACGGGCAGCGCGCCCTCGGCGTAGGCGTTGGTGTCGAGGTTGAAAAAGCGCTTGATAACCTTGTTGTCGTAGGACATCACCCGCTCGTTCATGCGCTGGCGGTAGTCGTTGAAATCGGTGGTAAGGGACATGAGAATGTAGGGTAAGCTTTAGCTTGCCAACGCGGGCCACAATTGGGTCCGGCCCGGCAGGAATTTCTACTACAAAGAACGCGCTGCGAGGTTCGGCGCGCGTGCTACCTTGCGGCAAGCTAAAGCTTACCCTCCAGATGATGCTGCGCCCGTTGCTCACCGATTTACTGGCCTTGTTTTTTCCACACGCCTGCCTGGCCTGCCAGCAGCCGCTGGTAGCCGGCGAGCACCACCTTTGCACCGCCTGCCGCGCCGAGCTGCCCTACACCGACTACCACCTGCTGCCGCCCGCCCAAAACCCGCTCGGCCGGCGCTTCTGGGGCAAGCTGCCGGTGGCGCACACGCTCAGCTACCTGCGCTTTTTGCGGCATGGCCGCGTGCAGCATCTGCTGCACCAGCTCAAGTACCAGGGCCAGCAGGGCGTAGGCAAGGCGCTGGGCCAACTCTACGGGGCCGAGCTGGCCTCGGCTGGCCTGGCCCCGGCCTTTGACCTCATCGTGCCCGTGCCGCTGCACCGCCGCAAGCTGGCGCGCCGGGGCTTCAACCAGGCCGATGCTTTTGCCGAGGGCCTCGCCGCCGCGCTGCCCTGCCTCTGGAGCGCCACCGCCCTGCGCCGCACCGAGCACACCGCCTCCCAAACCCGCAAGAGCCGCGCCGAGCGCTGGCAAAACGTGGCTACCGTCTTCGAAGTAGCCCGGCCTGAGGCCGTGGTGGGCCGCCGCATTTTGCTGGTCGATGACGTGCTGACCACCGGGGCCACGCTCGAAGCCTGCGGCGCGGCGCTGCTGGCGGCGGGGGCTAAGGAGCTCAGCATCGCTACCATAGCCTGTGCGGAGTAGGAACACAGATTGACCGCAGATTAAAACGGATTTTTAAGATTTAACGGATACGCCTGCTGCGCAGGCTGACTATGCAGGATAAAGTAAAGAGCAAAGGGTAGTTGAGAGATAATTAAAAGAAGCGACTATATTGAGGAAATGACTAATAGTGACAGCAAATAAGAAAGGCCGCCCAAATGGGCGGCCTTTCTTATTATTTAAAGCAAACGAAGAGCTTAAAACTTAACCCGTATAGCCAGCCTGCGCAGCAGGCGTATCCGTTAAATCTTAAAAATCCGTTTTAATCTGCGGTCTTACTTGTTCGAGCCGGCGTTAATCATCGCGCAGCGGAAGCCAATCGTGGCCGTAGCCGAGTCCTCGGCCATGAAGCGGCGGGTACCGGGCGAGAGGTAGTAGGCCACATCGCGCCACGAGCCGCCTTTGTACACGCGCACGTGGTCGTCAATCAGCGACTGGTAGCCCTTCTTGTCGTACTTCGACTCGGGGTCACCTACGCCGTTGCGGCGGAAGGGGTTCAGGTCTTCTACGTCCTGGTACGAGAGGGGGCGGTACACGTCCTGCACCCACTCGTTCACGTTGCCGGCCATGTTATACAGGCCGTAGTCGTTGGGCGGGTAGGCGTACACGTAGTCCGTAATCATGGCGCCGTCGTTCAGGCTGCCCGCGATACCGGCGTAGTCACCCCGGCCGCGCTTGAAGTTAGCCAGGAACTGGCCCTGCTTCTTGCCGTAGGGGTTGCGGGTCGAGCGGCCATCCCAGGGGTAAATGCGCTTCACTTCCTGGTTTTCGTTGCCTACTTCCTGCACGCCTACGAGGGCTTGGGCGGCAAATTCCCACTCGGCCTCGGTGGGCAGGCGGTAGTTGGGTAGCGAGGTGCCGGCTTCGATAGACGGCGCGCCTTTGCCATTGGCAAGGGCACCGGCGGCGGCACCAGTACCACCTTCGGCGGCAGTGCCAGTATCACCTTTTTTCTTCTTTTTGCCAAACAACCCTTTTTTCTCGCCGTCGCCGCCTTTGGCAGCGAGGCCTTCGTTTACCTTGGCCGTGCGCCAGGTGCAGTAGCGGTCAGCTTGCAGCCAGTTCACGCCCACTACCGGGAAGAAGCGGAAGCCGGGGTAGCGCAGGTAGTAGGTTACGTAGGGGTCGTTGAACGACAGGTCGCGGGCCCACACCGTGGTGTCGGGCAGGGCGGCCTTGTACTGCTCCTCAGTCGAGTCTTTGCGCAGATAGTGCAGATACTCAAGCCAGTGGATGTTGGCCACCTCCGCTTCGTCCATGTAAAACGAGGCGATGGTCACCGTGCGCTCCATGTTGTCGTGGGTGTTGGTCACGTCCTCTTCGGTCGTGCCCAGGATGGTGCGGCCACCCTCGATGTACACCAGGCCCGGGCCCACGGGGGCTTTCTTGAAGTCCGATACCTTCATGCCCTCGTCGGTGTTATACTCGAGGCCGGTGGTCGAAGAGCTTTTGCCGGGGTTGTCGGCCGTGCCGAGAGTCTTCTTGTTGCAGCTGGCCAGGGCCAGGGCTCCAACAGCCAGCAGACTCATAGTGGAGGTGAACTTCATATACAAACTGGATGCTGGGCTAAAGTGCTAAATATAGATAGGCCTAATTTGGCTACAATATTACAAAATAATCAGAATGCCGGGCAAGGGGGCATCGGATAATTTTTTCGGCGTAGCCGCCGATAGGCATTTTCTTGCTTGTCAAACGCGCGCAGGCTAAGACTTATTTCGTGGGCACCGCCCAAATCCTTAGCTAGTTGGCTCAGGCCGGCGTCGTAGCTGTAGCCCACGCGCAGGCTGCCAAATTCCACGCCCACAACAGTAGCGAGCACGTGTTGAGTGCCCGTTTTTTCACTGAAATTCAGGTTGCGATACGCCGCGCCCAGCGAGATAGGCTGCGCGATAAAGTACAATCCAGCCTCCGAGCGCGCCGAGCCGCCCTGGCGCGTGTAGGAGGCCACGGGGGCAAAACTTATCTCGCGGGCATCGTTGGAGCCCCGCCCAAGAGTAGGTTTTTGCAGGAATAATTTGTAGCCCGCGCTCACATTCAGGCGCATGGGCAGTACGGCCTGGGTGGCAAAGCCTAGGTCGGGCTGATTGAGGTTCTGGCCCGATAAGCTCAGCCAGGCCTGCTCGGCGTATAGCACCGCTCCGAGGCCCAAGCTCAAGTAGTTGCGCGGGGGTAGGCCAGTCAGGCTTTCGGCCGAGGGCCCGAGCGCCGAGCCATCAGCCCCGAGCTGGTCGCCAAACACGAAGTTGTCGTAGCCCACGCGCTGGCGGCCGTAGCCCACGCTGGCCCCGCCGCTAAGGGCGAACACTTTGGTCAGGCGCGTGTGGTAGGCGTACTGCGCCGCCGCCTCGAAGCGCGTGTAGCCGGCCTCGCCGGCCCGGTCCTGGCTTAGGCGCAAGCCCACGGCGTGGTGCTGGCCTGGCCCTTGCAGGCGCAGCTCGCCCGCGAGCTGGGTGGTGAGGAAAGCGCCAGCCAGCTGCGGATACTGGTTGCGAAAGCTGAGCGTGGCGCTGCGGTCGTCGAGCAGGCCCGCGAAGGCCGGATTCAAGGCCTGCCGGTTAGCCAACGGCTGCGAGAAATACACGTCCTGCGCCCGCGCCGCCGGGTGCGCCAGCGCCAGCAGGCTCGTGGCCAGCAGCGCAAAAGGCCAGCGGGCAGCCAGGTTAATAGACGTATACTTCAGCAAAGCAATAAATTAAGGCGGCGGGCGGCGCAGGTGGCCGTAGGATTATAGCAGTTATTCTTTGCAAGTATGCGGTGAATTACCCGAATGCGCAAGCTAACGCTACCGGCGCAAAAAAGTCGGGCGGGCCGCTTCGCAAAGCAGCCCGCCCGACCTGAACGCCGCAAGTGGCGCGTTTATTTCTTGGTAATCGTAAACTCTACGCGGCGGTTGAAGCGGCGCGTTTCCTCCTGCTCGTTGCTGGCGATGGGCTGCGCGCCGCCAAAGCCCTGCGTCTTGAGGCGGTCGGCCGAAATGCCCTTGCTCACCAAGTATTTCTTTACCTCGGCCACGCGGTCCTCGCTCAGCTTCACGTTCAGGGCCGGGTCGCCTTGGTTGTCAGTGTGCCCGCCGATGAGGATTTCCAGCGTCGGGTACTGCTTCATGGTTTTCACGAGGCGCAGCAGCTCGGGGAACGAACTGGGCTGCAAGTAGAACTTGCTTTGCGGGAAGAAGATGTTGTTGAGGCGCACCTTCTGGCCCACTTTGAAGGGCACGAGGTACAAATCCTGGCTTTTCTCCGAGTATTTCTCGCTGGCTGCTACGTCGAGGTTGGCGTTTTCGGCCAGGTACTCGGGGGCCTCGGCGCGCATGCCGTACTGCACGCCGGCGGGCAGCACGATGGTGTACGAGCCATCAATCGGCGAGCTTTCGGCCACGCCGATTTCCTCGCCCGTAATCAGGTTTTCGTAGTGAATGATGGCCCGAATCGGCTTCTTGGTCACGGCATCCAGTACTTTGCCCTGCACCAGCGTCACCACGTCGGGCTTGAAGGCGGGCGCGAGCGCGATGCGGAAAATGTCCTTCGAGTTATCAATGCCATTGCGCGACGATACCAGGTAGGCGTCTTCGCCGGCGGCCGAGAGCGTGTAGTAGGCGTCAAAATCGGGCGAATTCACCACCGGGCCCAGGTTGCGCGGGGTGCTCCACTTGGTCCAGGTGCTGTCGAGGCGCTTCGAGTAGAAAATGTCGCTCTTGCCGTAGCCGCCGTGCCCGTCCGAGGCGAAGTATAGCGTCTTGTCGTCGGCCGCCAGAAAGGGCGCGAAGTCCGAGCCCGGCGTGTTAATGGTTTTGCCCAGGTTCAGGGGCTTAGTCCAGGTGATGGGGCGGCCGGGGCTGTCCTGCTCGCCCACCGGGATGGGCTTCGGAAAGCTCACGTACAAATCCTGCCCGCCCACACCCTCGGGGCGCTGCACGGCCATCAGCAGGGCCTTGCCCGAGGTGGCGATGAAGCCGTCGATGTGCTCGGGGTCGTCGTTGCGGTAGTTGTCAATCTGCACCTTCACCGGCGCGCTCCACCCGCCCGGCGAGCGGCGGCTGGTGCTGAAGCCCTTAGGCTCCATAAAGCCATCGACATACACGCCAATGAGCAGCGCCTGCTGCCCGTTGGCCGACACCGAGGCCAGGCCGTTGGGGTCTTCGGGGCCGTTGGGCGGGGTGCCCAGGTTTTTGGCGATGCCCCAGGTTTTGCGCTGCCCGCTTTCCAGCTTCGAATACCAGATGTCCTGCGGGTCGCGGCTACCGCCGCGGTTGCCGGGGTGCCCCTGCCGGGCAAAAAACAGCGTGCGGCCATCGGGCGAGATAACCGGGTGCGTGTCCACGTACTTGCTGTTTACGTTGGGCCCCAGGTTTTTAAGGGTCGAGTCCATCTGCACGGTTTCGACCTCCGAGGCGGCATTTTTGAAGTCCTGCTTCACAATCTGCACGTCCACGTTGGCTACCCCGATGGCGTCAATCTGGTTCACACCCTGCACCTTGGCCGTGTTCATGGTCACGCGCGCCCCGATGGTGAGGTATTTCTCGGGTTTGAATTTTACCTGGAGCGTGCGAAACGCCACCGGAATAGGCCCGGGGTTGTCATTCTTATACACCTCGTGCTTGTTGCCTTGGGTGTCGATGAGCTCGATTTTGGTAACGGAGCCGGGGTTGAAGTTCTCGATTACCGTTACCTGCTGGGCCTTCAACGAGCGTGCAAAGCGCACCTCGATAAACTCATTGGAGCCGTCCTTGGCCGGAATCCAGGCCTCGTTGTTGACCTCGCCGAGCGGTAGCGCGTTGGGCGCGCTCAGCACTTTTTCGGGCGAGTAGGGCTCTTTGCCCTTGGCTTTCTGGGAAGAAACGTCGACCACTTTGGCCGCCCACAGCACGGTTTGGGCCTTGGCGGCCGAGGCGGCTAGCGAGAGGCCGGCAACCAAAAATAACTTAGAAAAAGAAAGAGAATACAATTTCATAACCCGTAATTAATCGTTTTTAAAGGCTAAAATAATGTTGCAAGATAATATAATCCTATAATTTGTACCTTTGCTGCCTTGCCACTACGAACGTACTACCAAACGGACTAGTCTGCAAATGACCAGCTTGGCCGCCGCATATTTGCGCTATGAACACCTCTGCCCCGCTTGCCGTTTCCCACTACGACTACTTAATCGTGGGCGGTGGGGCGGCCGGCCTCAGCCTGGCCTACCACCTGGCCCAGGAGCCGCGCCTGGCCGGGCAGCGGGTGCTACTCATCGAGCCCGAGGCCAAAGACCAGAACGACCGCACCTGGAGCTACTGGTCGGCCGAGGCCGGTCCATTCGACCACTTGGCCGTGGGCGAGTGGGATAAAATCGCCTTTCGCAGTCCGGGCTTTGAACAGGTGCTGCAACTGCACAATTACCGCTACCGCACCATCCGCGGACTGGACTTTTACCAGTTTGTGCAGCAGGCGCTGGCGGCCCGCCCGGCCCAGTTTACCGTAGTGCGCGGCGCCGTGGCCGAGCTTACCGAAACCGCCACCGACGTAGTGGCCCGCACGGCCGCTGGCCCCGAATACCGTGCCCGCTACGCCTTCGACAGCCGCCCGCCCGCCATAGCGCGCCGGCCCGATAAGTACCGCTACCTGCTTCAGCACTTCGTGGGCTGGGAAATCGAAACCGACCACGACGTGTTCAATCCCGACGCAATGGAGCTCATGGATTTTCGGGGGCCGCAGCACCACGAGGCGCGCTTTATCTACGTGCTACCCTTTGGCCCGCGCCGGGCGCTGGTCGAGTACACGCTGTTTTCGGGCGAGGTGCTGGCAAAGGCCGAGTATGAAGCGCACATCCTTGACTACCTGCAAAATACGCTTGGCCTGGCCAGCCACCAGTACCGCATCACGGCCGAAGAAATCGGGGCCATTCCGATGACGAACCACCCGCTACCGGCCCGCGCCGGGGCGCGCGTTATCAACCTCGGCACCCGCGCCGGGCGGGCCAAGCCCAGCACGGGCTACGCCTTCCAGCGCATTCAGGCGCAGTCGGCGCGGCTGGTGGCGGCGCTGGCTACTACCGGCCACCCGCCCGCCGACCCCACCGGCGACCAATGGCAGTTTCACTGGTTCGATACGCTGCTGCTCGACATCATGCAGCGCCAAGGCGAAACCACCCGCGACCTGTTTGCCCAGCTTTTCCGGCGCAACCCCGTGGAGCGAGTGCTGCGCTTTCTGGACGAGAAAACCAGTTGGACCGACAACCTGCGAATTATGAACTCAGTATCGGCCGGGCCGTTTCTGTATTCCATCGCGCAGGTGCTACGCGGGCGCGCCAGCCGGCGGCGCTAGTGGGTTTTGAAAAGTTGGGACAGTACCAAAAGCCTACAAAGCAAAAGCCGCTGCCACAGTCCGTTAGGACTGTAGCAGCGGCTGCTTATCAGCAGCAATGAGCAACGATTAATTGCTCATTGTCAATTGTTTGTTGAATTAATACTCGTCCTCGTTGAACATGAAGTCCTCCTTGGTCGGGTAGTCGGGCCACACCTCTTCGATGTTCTCGTAGGGCTGGCCGTCGTCTTCCAGGCCCTGGAGGTTTTCCACTACTTCCATCGGGGCACCCGAGCGGATAGAGAAGTCGATGAGTTCATCTTTGGTAGCCGGCCAGGGGGCATCTTCCAGGTAGGAAGCGAGTTCGAGAGTCCAGTACATAGTAAAAGAAAAGAGAGTGCGTGAAAAAAGGTACGTAAATGTAAGCCGCCGGGGCGACAACGGCGGAAACCCGCCCAGGGTTAGCGGCGGCTAAGCTGCCGCGGTGGCACTAAAGATGGCAATGAGCTCAGTCTTAGTTTGAATCTTGCGCTCGAAGGTGCGAATTTTTCCTTGCAGCAGCTGCCGAAACTGGTCGTTGGCGGCGGCCGGGCTCAGTTTTTCGAGGTTGTCGCGCAGGGTTTCGAGCTCCTGCTTGTCGCTTTCGATAAACTTGCGCAGGGCCGTGGTGGCGGCCACGGCGCGTTCGTTGGTGGTCATGGTAGTGCCCTCGGCCTGGCGCTTGCGCAGGTAGTAGTCGAGGGCGCTCATCTCAAACACCTTATCGCAGGCCAGCATAAAGCGCTGCCACAGGCGGTCGCTTTCGGGGCCGCGCACGGCGCCGCTCTGCTTCCACTCGGCTTGCAGGGCCTTGGCCTGGGTCACGGCCTGGTTGCTGGGCGTGCCGAGCAGGGCTTCGGCGCGGTTGGCCAGCTCGCGCTTGCGCACCAGGCTTTCCTCGGCCGAGGAGGGCACCGTGGAGCGGCCCTCGCGGGCGGCGGCCACGCGCTGGCTTTCGATGTGGTTTTTGAGGCGCTCGAAGAAGTGGTTGTTCGCCGCCCTAAACTTGGTCCAGAGCTCGGCGGCCTGCTTTTTGGGCAGGTTGCCGTTGACTTCGCGCCAGGCGTTTTGCAGCAGCTTGAGCTGGCGCGAAGTCTGCTCAAACTGGTCGGAGTTTTTCAGGCTTTCGGCCTGTTGCACCAAGTCGCGGTAGCGCTCCACGGTGCGGCGGGCCAGCGTTTTGCGGTCAACCTGGAACGCCTTGCGGCGGTCGAAAAACAGCTGCACGGCGCTGTGAAAGCGGTTTTCCAGGCTTTCGGTCAGCTCCTTGTCCACGGGGCCGGTTTTCAGCCAGGCCTGGCGCAGCTCCTTCACCTTTTCGCTGGCTACTATCCAGTCCTCGCTGTCGGCAAGCTCTTCGGCCTGCTCGATGAGGCTGGTTTTGGTGGCCAGGTTTTTCTCGCGGTTGCGCGTCACCGACACCTTCAGGCCGTCTTCGGCCTCGTGCAGGCGGCGGTTCAGGCTTTCGTAGTCACCGAGGCCGTCGTGCTGCTTGGTTTGCTCCTGCAAGTGCAGGATTTTCATCAGGTAAGAGCCCTGATTTTCAGCGGTGGCCAGGCGGGCGAGCAGCTCCTCGACTTTGGCGCGGAAGGCCTCGTAGCGGCGGGCAAAGTAGCGCAGCGCGTCGTCGTCGGTGTCCTTCACCTGGCCAATGCGGCGGGCCGGCTGCCCCAGGGTCGGGCGCAGCCACACGCCCCCATCTTCCACGTAGCCATAGCGGCGGGCTTCCGTGAGCGGGTGGTCGGGGTGTTCCATGTGGAAGTAGGTGTAGTTCAGTAGGAAATCCGGGTGCAACAGAATTGGCTCCGGACTATGGAAAGAGAATGAAATACAAGTTTACGCGGAAATTCTATTGTTTGTCTTTTCCCACGTTTGGTTTTGGCCGCGAAGGCCCAAATGCCGGGTTTTTAAAACGTCGGAACGACCTTTGCCCGGAAAGGTTCGCCGGGCGGCGGGCGGCCCCTGGCCGGCCGGTCCGCTTACTTAGTCAGCTTCTCCAAACTCCATCATTCTATGTCCGACCAGCCCACCATTATTTTCAGCATGGCGGGGGTAAGTAAAATTTACCCGCCTCAAAAACAGGTTCTTAAGAATATCTACCTGTCGTTTTTCTACGGTGCCAAAATCGGCGTGCTCGGCCTCAACGGTTCGGGTAAGTCGAGCTTGCTCAAAATCATCGCCGGCGTCGACAAGCAGTTTCAGGGCGAAGTGGTGTGGTCGCCGGGCTACTCGGTGGGCTACCTTGAGCAGGAGCCCCAGCTCGACCCCACCAAAACGGTGCGCGAAGTAGTAGAAGAAGGCGTGGCCGAAACCGTGGCTTTGCTCAAGGAATTTGACGAAATCAACGAAGCCTTCGGGGCCGAAGATGCCGACTTCGACAAGCTGCTTGAGCGCCAGGGCACCGTGCAGGAGCGGCTGGACCAGCTCGATGCCTGGAACCTCGACAGCAAGCTGGAGCGCGCCATGGACGCCCTGCGCACCCCGCCCGAAGAAGCCATCATCGGCAACCTCTCGGGCGGCGAAAAGCGCCGCGTGGCGTTGTGCCGCCTGCTGCTGCAAGAGCCTGACGTATTGCTGCTTGACGAGCCTACCAACCACCTCGACGCCGAAAGCGTGTACTGGCTCGAGCAGCACTTGCAGCAGTACAAAGGCACCGTTATCGCCGTCACCCACGACCGCTACTTCCTCGACAACGTGGCGGGCTGGATTCTGGAGCTTGACCGCGGCAGCGGCATTCCGTGGAAAGGCAACTACAGCAGCTGGCTGGAGCAGAAAACCCAGCGCCTCGCCAAGGAAGAAAACGCCGAAAGCAAACGCGCCAAAACCCTTCAGCGCGAGCTCGATTGGGTGCGCATGTCGCCCAAAGCCCGCCAGAGCAAGGGCAAGGCCCGCCTCGCCAACTACGACAAGCTGGTGAGCGAGGAAGCCAAAGACAAAGAGCAGAAGCTCGAATTGTTCATCCCCGACGGCCCGCGCCTGGGCGCCCAGGTCATCGAGGCCGAAGGCCTGCGCAAGGCGTTCGGCGACAAGCTACTGTTCGAGAACCTGAGCTTTGCCTTGCCGCAGGGCGGCATCGTGGGCATCATCGGGCCCAACGGCGCGGGCAAAACCACGCTCTTCCGCCTGATAACCGACCAGATGCAGCCCGACGCGGGCACCTTTGAGGTCGGCCCCACCGTACAAACCGCCTACATCGACCAGCAGCACGACACGCTCGACGGCAGCAAGTCGGTGTTTGACACTATTTCGGGCGGCACCGAAACCATGCTCATGGCCGGCCGGCCGGTGAACTCGCGGGCCTACGTCAGCAAGTTCAACTTTGCGGGCGGCGACCAGGAGAAGAAGGTCGGTAACCTCTCGGGCGGCGAGAAAAACCGCGTCCACCTGGCCATGACCCTCAAGCAGGGCGCCAACCTGCTGCTGCTCGACGAGCCTACCAACGACCTGGACGTGAACGCCATCCGGGCGCTGGAAGACGCGCTGGAAAACTTCGCCGGCTGCGCCGTTATCATCAGCCACGACCGCTGGTTCCTGGACCGGCTGGCCACCCACATCCTGGCCTTCGAAGGCGACTCCGAGGTAGTGTGGTTCGAGGGCAACTTCTCCGACTACGAAGAAGCCAAGCGCAAGCGCCTCGGCGACGTGGAGCCCAAGCGCGTGCGGTATAAGAAGCTGGGGTAAACTAAGTCAACTGACTTATGCGGAATTTTCCTGTACCTTTGCCTTAACTTTTAAGTGAAGATTGAAGTCGAAGTAGTAATGTTTAGCGCTGGGTTAAAGGCCCGGCTATATACGGTGCGTCTGCCTGGGCAGGCGGAAGCCGAAACTACCCGCTTTTTCAATCGGATGCTTACTGATGTGCGGTACAAATCAGATAAACGCTTTGGAACGGCTCTACGGACACTGCTTGATTGGCTGGACCGAATCGCCCGCCTGGAAGGGGCTTTGTTGCGGCTTTTTCGGACCGGAGAAGGCTACGGACAAGCTTTACCTATCGATAAAGGGCCCCTGCGTTTATACTGCTATCGGTTTGATGACCGAAACCTACTGGTATGCGGCGGCGGTATAAAGACCGCGCAAACGGTACAGGACAGTCCCGATTGCCTACCACACTTCAACCTGATGAACCACGTGGTGAAGGCGCTACGCCGCCAACATGTAGGGCCGGAGAGGTTGCCTACCAACGCCGAACAGGCGTACATTCTCGAAATAGACATTCCTGATGATGAATACCCTGGCTGATTTGCTGGCTAAAGCTCCCGCCCGTGAAGACGAAAAACGCTTTGTAGATAAATCATTACAACTGGCTGGCCTCATTGCTGAAGCTATGCTGCGGCAGGGCCTCTCGCAAAAGGCGTTGGCCGATAGGTTGGGTAAGCAAGAGTCGGAGGTCAGCCGCTGGCTTACCGGCTTGCACAACTTCACACTCAAGACGTTGACTCGACTGGAGGCAGTGCTTGAAGAAGACCTCGTGCTGACCTTTCGCGACCAGGCAGTGCCGACAGTGCCGAAAGCAACGGTGGCGGAAAGCGGCTGGGCGGCCCCAGGCGCAGCCTGGCAGACTGGCCGTACTGCGTCTTCGCAACGAGCTTCATCTGTGAAAGCGGATAGTTATGACCTTCTACAAGCTGCCTAATGCCTGAGCATACTGCTAAATCTGCTCCACCTTTTGCGGTTGATGCGCTCACGCTACATGAAACGCGTCTGTTGCAACTGACGCTTACCGATGTGTTCCCAGCACCGGCTACGCCATTGGTGTATACTGTCTCCTCAAAGGCTGAGGTACTGTTTAATGCTCAGTTGGATGATAGTATGCGAGTAGATGTGCACGCTACTATCACGGACAAGGCGAAGGCTAAGCGGGGTAGCAACAAGCTGCGCGTCCAAGTACAGTTAGCAGTATTGTTTCACTACACTGGTCTGGGTGAGCTGCGGCGTAGCAATACCTTACCGTTGCCGCTGGCCTGGACGGCTGTGAGCATCGCCTATTCTACTTTGCGGGGTATGCTGCAAGTAAAGTTGGCTGGCACTTCCTTCGCACATGTGCTACTACCTATTATCAATCCACAGCAGTTGTGGCAGCCCGTCACGTCTTCGCAAGTAGACCCGGACGATGCCGCCAGCGATTGAAGAAGTAAACGACATAGCAATTGACCATGTGAATGACGGTAATCTGAACTAGCCCCCTTGGCTTAAAAAGCCCGCTTGACACTATTGCCGAGCGGGCTTTTTACTAGTAGTACGATGAGCTTTGGGTATGGTAACGCCAATAGCCAGCGTATAGCTCAAGGTATGCTCAACGTTAGTTTCGTGGCTATGACCGCCACCATCCTGTCCGAAACCAGCCTGCCGCGCCTGCCCTCCGCCTCGGGGGTAGAAATTATTGGCCCTACGGCCTACGTGGTGAGCGACGACGCCCCGTTTCTCTACCTGCTCGACGCGGCCACGCTGGCGCCCACTGGCCAGGTACAGCTCTTCGAAACCAGTGAGTTTGGCACCGGCCGCATTCCCAAAGCCAGCAAGCCCGACCTCGAAAGCATGGCCGCCATTGCGGGGCCGGGTGGCGCGGCCGGCCTGCTGCTCTGCGGCTCGGGCGCGCTTCCGAGCCGCGAAGTTGGCTACTTCGTGAGCTTGCCGGCGGCCGGGGCCAGCTGCGCGCCGCGCGTCCTGCAGCGTCTCGACCTGGCCCTGCTCTACGCCCGGCTGCGGGCGCAGCTGCCGCCCGGCACCACGCTCAACATTGAGGCTGCCGCTACCAGCGCCACCGAATTGCTGCTACTCCAGCGCCCGGTGGGCGGCGGGCCGGCCGTGCTGTTTGCTCTGCCGCTGGAGGCGCTCACGCACCTCTTCGAGCCGCGCTGGGCGGGGCCGGGGGCAGTGCGGATGCTGACGTTTGAGCTGCCAAAGCTGAATGGCTACGCGGCCGGCTTTTCGGGGGCTACGTTTGTAGAGGATAGGCTTTTTGTCAGCGCTTCGGTAGAGGCCGCCCCCGATGCCGTGGCCGACGGCGCGGTACTGGGCTCTTTTGTGGGCGTGGTGGAGTTGGCCGACCAAAAAGCTACCTTTGCCCGCCTCGCCTGGGCCGGTGGCCGCGCCTACCTCGGCAAGGTAGAAGGCCTGGCCGTGCGCCGCACCCTGGCACCGGGCCGGCTGGAGCTACTGCTCGTGACCGACGACGACCAGGGCGGCAGCACGGCGCTGGTGGCCGAAGTGCAGCTGTAAAGCGCCCGGCCAAGCTGGGCAAAGCCTATGCAAACCGGGCCCGGTGACCTTTATGCTACCTGCACCTCGTAGCTGATTTCAGCGCTCCGGCTGCTTTGGTTGATGAGGCCGTAGCGGGTGCCCAGGTCGTCAAACGTATTGGAAAAAGAACCCTGCACAAGCAGCAGCTGGTCGTTTTTATCGGCTTGGAGTACGCGCGTTATAATGTTCAGCGTAAGGTCGGTAGCCGCCGTGATGAGCGCGGCCGGCGGAGCCGCCACGGCAGCGGCCGTGAGCAGGGCAGCCTGAAACTGCTCAAACTGCGTGTCTTGCCGCACGGCATCCAGCACGGCCCCGGCCTGGCGCACGTCCTCATCCAGCTCCACGATGAGAATGCGGTAGTCCAGAAACTCGGGCACCTTGCCCTGGCTGGTGCGGTAGAGCGCCAGGCCGCCCGGCCCCAGCGGCAGCTCAGTTTTGCGCCGGATGCCCTCAAAGACCTCGCTGCGCAGCTGAATAGGCTCGGCCGATACACCATCGGTCACGACGCTGATAATCTGTATCTCACCCGGCCCCAACAAGTCGCTTTTGCGCTTGATGAAAACCCGCCGCAAACTCATCAGCACCTCGGTAGTAGTAGCGGGCAGGCGCAGGCTGGCCAACTGGCCTAAGGCCTCGGCTTGGTGCAGGGCCAGCGAAGGAGCAAAAACAGCGTCGGGTGTGAGTAGGGTAGCCATTGGGAGAAAGAGGGAAAAGATACAGAAGTTTATCAGCTAAAAATAGCATGAGCCGCAAGCCGGTGCAACCCACTACGCCACCATGCCCTCGCGCAGGGCCCAGGCCACCAGCCCGGCCAGCGTGCGGGTGCCCGATTTCTGGAGCAGTGCCCGGCGGTGGCTTTCCACGGTGCGAACGCTGAGGAAAAGCCGGTCGGCGATTTCCTGATTGCAGCGGTCGTCTACCACCAGGCGCAGCACCTCCAGCTCGCGGCGGCTAAAGCGGGTGGGGGCGGGGTGCGGCGCGCGCAGTGGCTGGGGCTGGCAGGGCGTCTCGTCGAGCCAGGGGGCCAGAGTAGCGGCCAGGTGGCTGGGCGAGATGTGCCGGGGCACCAGCAGTTGCGGCGGGGCCGCCAGGGTTTTAGCACCATCTGTGGCCAGCACCAGCAGGCGCTGCCCCGGCCGGGCCTGGCGCAAGTGGTGCAGCAGCGCCGGCAGCTCGCGCCCCGGCAGGCCGCCATCCAGTATCAGCACCCGAAAAAGCTGGGCGCGCACCAAATCCACGAGCTGGCCGGCATCGGCGGTGAGGGTGAGGGGTAGCGTGGGCCACTGCTGATGCAGCAGCGCCACCAGGCCCGCGCGGTACAGCGTGGGCTCGGCGGCTACCAGTACGGCGGAGGGCGAGGCTGTCATGGGCTGGAAGAAAGCTGGTTGCGGGCGGCAGCGGCCTGGCCAGGGCGGCCAGCCAGGGCTTTTTTAGCGGGGTGAATAGCCAAATTTACTTTTTAAGATAATTAATTCAACGTTTGCAATATTAATTAAGCAAAATATAATAACCTGGCCTACGAAAAAGCCCCTGTCTCCCAAGGAGAAAGGGGCTTTAAACCTAACAGCCGCCGCTAAAACAACGGCGGCACTACGGCTTCCAGCCGCAGGCGAGTGCCAGCGGGTAGTGGCCCGCCGGGGTCAAAGTCGAGTAGCAGGGTGCGGCGCGGGGGCTGGCCCTCGTGGGTTAGCTCCTCAATGGTGCCGGTGAGGGCCAGGGGCGGCTGACCCTCTGCTAGCAGCCTGAGAGCCAGCGCCGTGTGCAAGGCATGAGCCGCCAGGCTGGTGGCGGCCGGGCCAGCGGCGGGCACCACCAGCACGCCCAGCCCCGGCACCCGGAAGCTGGTTTCTACCACTAGCGTGGCCAAGTTCTCGGGCATGGGCGTAGCGCGCTGGTGTTCAAGAAGCAACTTACTCCTTGCCTACTTCTTTGATGAAGCCCTTGTGCCGGCCGCGCTTTTTGATGCGCGTGCCTTCCAGCATTTGCAGCTCTATCTCCATCGGCGTGCAGCTGGTGATGAGAAAATCCTGCGGCGCGAAGCCGGCCGAGCTCACCTGGAGGCGCGGGGCCACGGTGGGCGCGGCGGGCAGGTCGAAGGTAAAGTAGCCTTCGTCGTTGGTGGTGCGGGCCACGTAGGTGCCTTTCACCAGCACCGTGGCGCCCACCAGCGGCGTGCCGGTAGTAGACTTGATGTGGCCGCTAAACGAGCGGCACGACAGCTGCACCGGCGTGGGCTGCTGGCTGCTGGGGGCGGGCGTTTGGGCGGCGGCCGGGCGCGTGGCCAGCAGTAGGCCGCAGGCGGCGGTGAGGAGGAGCGAGTAGTTCATCAAGTAAATAATAAAAGGAAGATAATGAAGTGGAGTAGCGGCCCGGACTGGCCGGCGTGCCACCCTGCTATAACAAGTATGCTGCCAATTATTTGGCGAAGCAAAAGTGGCGCTTAATACTGCGTTTTTGCTTAAAGATAAGGCTTATAAGCCAGTGGCTGCCGCGCTCACCTCATACGCCGCGAGTTGTGCAGCCGAGAGGTTGCCGTTCAGCCACTCGGGGTCGAGCTCAGCTCCGAGCTTTTTATAAAACGTGATGGCCGGCTCGTTCCAGTCGAGCACCTGCCACTTGAGGCGCTGCGCGCCGGTGCGGCGGGCCTCGGCCACTACGGCATCGAAGAGCAGGCGGCCGTAGCCACCGCGCCGGGCGGCCTCGGTCACGACCAGGTCTTCGAGGTACAGCATGCGGCCCTTCCAGGTCGAGTAGGCGGTGTAGTAGAGGGCCAGGCCCAGCAGCTCGCCGCCAGTGCCTTCGAGCACGAAAAAGCCGAAGATGGGGGCCGGCCCGAAGCCATCGTGGCGCATCATTTCCAGCGTGTTGGTTACGGCTTCGGGGGCGCGCTCATACGCGGCCAGCTCCTGGATGAGGGCCAGCACGCGGGGCAGGTCGGCTTCGCGCCCGCGGCGCAGGAGGGGAAGGTCAGGCATTGGAAATGGGTGAATTTCAAATAGGTATGTCATGCAAAAGCCTGCCCGCCAGAGTAATTATAAACCCTTAGCGCGCAGGCTTTTGCAAAAAGAAGACGGTGCTGCCAACCGGGAGGCCAAAGTGGGCCGCACCGGGCGCGCCTTACATCTGCGGCTGCATTTTCTTAATGTCTTCGGTGGCGTTCTGGGCATTCAGCTCGCGGTTGGGGTCGTTGGGAGCGGGCGCGGCGGCCTGGGCACCTTTGGTGGTGTCGGGGGCGGCGGGCAGCGGGGGCAGTGGCGTGGTAGCCACGTCCTCGTCGGTGTCGTTGGCGGGGCTGCAGGCGGGCAGCGAGAACAGCAGGGCCGCCGAGGCGAGCAGCGCGGGCAGGAAGCGTTTGGTCATCATAAAGAAGAAAGCCGGAATTAAGGCCGCAAGTTACGCAAGGGGGTAGTAGGTTTTTGGTATTAGGTATTGAGTGGTGGGTAGTGGGTATTAGGAAATCAAAGGCCATGATACCCAACACCCAGTACCCAACACCTAGCACTTAACTCCCAGTACCTAATACCTGACACCCAACACCAGCGTTGCCAGCAACACAGTGCGGGCCGTCCAGGCCAGGGTGCGCAGCCAGTTGGTGCGGGTGAGGCCGTCGAGGGCGACGTAGTTGTAGCCATTGACCGCCAGGCGATTGTGAAAGGGCACGCTAATCAGGAACGTAACCAGCCATACTACCAACACCAACGCCAGCTGCCCCAGCGCCCGGCCCGCGCCCCAGGCGGGGTAGGCCACCCAGGCCAGCCAGGCGGCCAGCCCCAGTTCCAGCACCATGGGCGCGCCCACCACCCAGCCCATGCGGCGGGTGTGGGCGGCGTGGTAGCGGGCAAACTCGGGCGCGCCCACCAGCATCAGGGCGGGGTAGATGACCAGCTGTACCGCCCAGCACACGCCCGTGAGGTAGGCGGCCAGCAGCAGATTGAGCAAAACGAGTGTGGGTAGTGGCATAAGCACAAAGCCCGGAAAGGACTACTTGCGCTTACGCAAACCAGCGGCGCTTGGCCGCGCCTACCGTTGAGGTAGCCGCAGCTAGCGGCCAGGTGCAAGCTTAATGAGAAACTCATGAAAGCCAGGGACGGAGGCGGTACTTTTGCAAACTTTTTGGTAACGCCTTTTTAAGCTCTTTTTTTCTGAAACGCTCTCTCTTCACTTTCGGCGCGCTGCTGCTGGCTGGCCGCGCCCTGGCCCAGGGCGGCGTGACGCCGCCCGTAGGCACGCTACCCGCCCGGCAGCCGGCCGCGGCCTCGGCCCAAACGCCTGTGCACTACGACCACGACGCGGCCAGCAAGTGGAGCGTGCATTTCCAGCAAACTGTTATCCAGCAGTGGCACAATAACTTCACGCCGCGCTACGCAGGCGATTTTAGCTTGCAGGCCCGCGAGCAGGCCAAGCTGTCGCTCACCACTACCGCCTTCATCGGGCGCAAGCTGTGGAAGGGCGCGGCCGTGTATTTCAACCCCGAGGTGGCGGGCGGCAGCGGCCTGAGCGGGGCCACCGGCATCGGGGGCGCGCCCAACGGCGAAACGTTTCGCATCGGCGACCCCGCGCCGCAGGTGTATCTGGCGCGGCTGTATCTGCGCCAGCTGTGGGCGTTGAGCCCGGAAACCGAGCAGTTTGACGACGACAACAACCAGGTGGCCGGCCCGCGCCCCACGCGCTACCTGGCTTTGAACGTGGGCAAGTTCAGCATTGCCGACTACTTCGACCAGAACAGCTACTCGCACGACCCGCGCACGCAGTTTCTCAACTGGAGCCTGATGAGCGCCGGCGGCTGGGACTACCCCGCTAACACGCGCGGCTACACCGTGGGCGCGGTGCTCGAATACATATCGCCGGCTTTTGCCCTGCGCGGTGGCCTCTCGGCCATGCCCACCGATGCCAACGGCCCGGTGCTCGACTTCCACTATGGCAAGGCCCAAGCCATTACCCTGGAGCTGACCAAGCCCTACACCGTGGGCGGCCACCCCGGCGCGGTGCGCCTGCTGGGCTTTCGCAACCAAGCCGCGATGGGCAACTACCGCCTGGCCGTGCGCCAGGCGGGTATCGATGGCCCCGACGTTACGGCCGTGCGCGCCGAGCGCCGCACCAAATACGGCGTGGTGCTGAACGCCGAGCAGGAACTGACGGCTAACGTGGGCGTATTCGGCCGCCTCAGCTACAACGACGGCCACAACGAAACCTGGGCGTTCACCGAAATCGACCACAGCCTGAGCCTAGGCGTCACGAGCGCGGGTACTCGTTGGAAGCGGCCCACCGACCGCCTCGGCATCGCGGCCGTGGCCAACGGCCTCTCGCCCGAGCACCGCGCCTACCTGGCGGCGGGCGGCTCGGGCTTCATATTGGGCGATGGCCGGCTCGACTACGGCCTGGAGTACATCGGGGAGGTGTACTACAGCATTGATTTTCCGCGCTACCACGCGGCGCTAAGCCCTGATTACCAGATTATTTTTAATCCAGGCTACAATACCAGCCGCACCTCGGGACCGATACACGTGGTGGCCTTGCGGGTGCACGTCGAGTTTTAGGGCGGCGGGCTACCTTTATACTGACTATCAAAGAGAGCCCGATTATGGAACCCATCACGCAGTTTTCGCAGCTCGACCTGACCAAAACGTACACCTACGCCGATTATCTGACGTGGAAGTTTGATGAGTTTGTTGAGCTTATCAAGGGTAAGGTAATGTTGCCGATGGCCGGGCCAAACCGGCGGCATCAGCAACTGTCGAATCGGCTAGAGCGGCCCATTGCCAATTTTCTTTATGGCAGCAGTTGCGAGATGTATCACGCGCCTTTCGATGTGCGCCTGGCTACGGCCGGGGCCAACGGCAATGCCCAGATACGCACGGTAGTACAGCCTGATATCTGCGTGGTTTGCGACCAGAATAAGCTTGATGACCAAGGCTGTATAGGCGCCCCCGACTGGATTATCGAAATAGTATCGCCTGGCAATACCGCCCGCGATACTAAAATCAAGTTCGACCTTTATGAGGAAAATGAGGTGCAAGAGTACTGGATAGTGTACCCCGGCCACAAAACTGTATCGGCTTTCGTGCTCGAAGACGGGCAGTATAAGATAGCTGGCGAATACATCGAACCTGGCCCAATGCCCGTAGCTACGCTGCCCGGCCTGAGTCTGGAATGGGCCGAAGTTTTTGCCGGAAGCTAGTGACCCGGCAGCCTGGTTCCTTCATGCAACTTCCAGACCGGCAGGGCGTCCTTGCCGGTCTTTTGCTTTTTATAGAATAATGAAAAAAGTATTGTTTGCGCTAGCCCTGTTGGCCGCGCTGCCGCTCACCGGCTGGGCCTGGGGCGTGGATGGCCACCGGGCCGTGGGCCTCATCGCCGCCAATCATCTGAGCGCCAAGGCGCGCGCGCAGGTAGCCGCCCTGCTCGGCACCCAGACGCTGGCCCTCGTGAGCACCCAGCCCGACGAGATGCGCTACCTGCCCGAATTCAAGGAAACCGGCCCCTGGCACTACGTGAACACAGCCCTGGGCCTGGGCCACGACCAGTACCTGCAAGCCGTGAAAGGCCAGGTCAACCCCAACGCCTACAACGTATTACTGTCCAAAATAAAGGAGATGCGCGACCCGGCCAGAACCCAGGCGCAGCGCGCTGAGGCCCTCGTATTCGTGGTGCACATCGTGGGCGATATGCACCAGCCCATGCACACCGGCCGCGCCGAAGACAAGGGCGGCAACGACATCAAGCTCACCTACCGCGGCAAGGATACCAACCTGCACAGCCTCTGGGACAGCGGCCTCATCGACTACCAAGGCCTCACCTACACCGAGATGGGCCAGCAGTACGACGCGGCCCTGCCCGCGCCGCTCGTCAAAACCTGGCAGGCCAGCACCGACCCTGCCGAGTGGCTGTTTGAGTCGTACACTGCCGCCACCCAGCTCTACGCCGAGGCCGCTCAAAATGCTAACCCTGACTACCGCTACTACCCCGCCCACGCCGATTTGATGAAGCAGCGCATTCAGCAAGCGGGCATCCGGCTGGCGGCCGTGCTAAACGAGGCGTTTAAGTAGCATAGCGCGCGAAATTTCAGGCCGCGAGTACCTCGGTACGACTGCGAACTCCAGTATCTGCGCTGCCCTAAAAAAGCCCCGCCACTCCTGACCGGAGCAGCGGGGCTTTTTCGGGCGCAAAAGATTCAAGCTGAAGAACTAGCCACTAGAATACCTTGCGAAATAAACGGTCAAAGTTACGGCAAGCTTACCCCGAGGGGCAAATAGTAGGGCAGAGACAAACTTTTTTTAATCTCTTAAAAACTCCCTAAACGCCTAGCGTAGCGCAGAAAAGGCGAGCCAAGAAAACCCGCTAAAAGGTTTTTTGCAAAACATAACCTTGCGCCCAAAACAAGAACTGGTAATTTTGCACCGTGAACGCAAGCAACCACCAGTGGATGAAGCAGGCAACGGCTACTCAAGCTGTGCTGCGGAAAGCCCAGCCGGCTGCCGCCGTTTGCCATTTGCCCTGCGATTCATTTTTTGCTTCGTCTCTCCAATTGCCGCCCCATTTGCTTGAGGCGGTTTTTTTGTGTCCGGCCGGTGCTCGTACTCACGTGAGTGCAACCAGCGTCTGCAAAAACGCTGGCCGAGTGAGCCACAAAAATATCATCTAAGCTATTGACTATGAAGCGCCCGGTTCTGCCGGGCGCTTTTATTTTTACTCGTTTTACTTGTCGTCTGTTGTCAGGCAATGGGTTGAAAAAGCACTGACCACTAGCAACCGCCAACTGAATATGCAAAAGCTCCTCACCCGCGTTGCCCAGGCCAATACGTTGCTGTGCGTGGGCCTCGACCCCACCGGCTCCGACGAAGACGTGACGCGCCGCCTGCCGCAGGTCATCGCCGAAACCGCGCCCTACGCCGCTGCCTTCAAGCCTAATCTGGCCTTTTTCCTAAGCCGGGGCAATGGCACGCAGCTGTTGCGCCAAGTGGTGGCCGCCGTGCCCGATGGCATCCCGGTTATCCTGGATGGCAAGTTTGGCGACATCGCCAACACGGCCATGCACTACGCGCAGTTTGCCTACGACGTAGTGGGTGTCGATGCCGTGACGGTGAACCCCTACATGGGTGCCGATGCGGTGGTGCCCTTCGCCCGCCCCGGCAAGTTTGTGTTTGCCCTAGCCAAAACCTCGAACCAGTCGCCCATTCAGGAAGCGGAGTTAGCCAGCGGCGAGCCCGTGAGCGAATTCACCGCCAAACTGCTCGCTGACCTCGACGCGACGCATGGCAACATTGGCCTCGTGGCCGGCGCTACCGACGCGGCGGCCCTGGGCCGCCTGCGGCAGTTGTGCCCCACGCAGTGGTTTCTGGTGCCCGGCATCGGCGCGCAGGGCGGCGACCTAGCTTCGGTGATGAAAGCGGGCCTGCTAGCCGACGGCGGCGGGCTGCTGATTAACGCTTCGCGTAGCATCTGGCAAGCTGAGGATTCGGCGGCGGCAGCGCGCGAGTTAATGAATGAGATTAACGAGTATCGCTCAGTAACGGCGTAATCACAAGCTAACTAATTAGTGTAACGCCAACTCCCAATCAGCAAAAGGTGGCTCTTCTTGGAAGGTATCGTCTAGGTAGCTGCGGATGTATTGGGTAGCGCGCTGCGTAGCATAATCGTTATTTGTAACGGTACCCAGTTCATCAAATTCTAGTACGTTGGCAAAAATGGCATATGCCTGCTCGATTGCGCTAGGCTCATTCCCATATAATGACAGACAATCAACGCCTTCCAAGCCACGGCAGGTGCCGCTAGCCATAAAGTATGCAAACGTGCGCAGCGCGCCACTGACAGAGTTACTGAGTTTCATAACCGCTTTTATAAGTAGTAGATAGGCGCAAATTACTTAGCCTACCCACTCGCGGACTCGCAGAGTCCACGGTACATTTTAAGACATGACCAACCAACTCACCCCCGACCTCCCTGCCGCCGAAGTCGCCACCATCCTTGAAGCGCAATTGCGTGAGGAGGATGCGCTCCTGAACGGGCACTTCAAGCTCTCGTCGGGGCTGCACTCGGATACCTACGTGCAGTGCGCCCGCTTTCTGCGCAAGCCCGACCTGGCCGCGCCCGCGATGGCGGTGCTGGCCCAGCGCCTGCGCGACGCCGGCCTGGTGCCCGACACGGTGGTAGGCCCCGCGATGGGCGGCGTGGTGGTGAGCTACGAGCTAGCCCGGCAGCTGGGCGTGCCGTCGCTTTTTACCGAGCGCGATGCGAACGGCGAAATGACCTTGCGGCGCGGCTTTACCCTGAGCCCCGGCGAGCGGGTAGTAATTGCCGAAGACGTAGTTACGACTGGCAAAAGCACCCTCGAAGTAGCCCGGGTGTTGAAGGAAATGGGGGTCGAAGTGCTCGCAGTAGCCTCTTTAATTGACCGCACTAGTGGGAAAGCTGGCCTTCCCTTCCCGAACTTTGCGCTGTTGCCGGTGCAGGCGGCCGTGTTCGCGGCCGATGCCGTGCCGGAACACTTGGCCGGGATTCCGGCCGTGAAGCCGGGCAGTCGGCCCGACGCTAAATAATCCAGTTCCACCTGTCATCCTGAGCCTGCGAAGGACCTTATCACATTCGCAACGCTTGGGTAAAGCAAAACCTGGGGCAGGCAGCAGTGATAAGATGCTTCCTCCGTCAGCATGACAAAAGTTAATTTGGAAACCAACCAGCATTCCATCCTCCTCAGTCTCCAACCCGGCCGGCACGACGGCGATGGCCAGCGCGTGGCCGCCGACGCAGCCCGCCACCTCGGGCTGGCCACCGGCCAGGTGCGCAGCGCGGCGCTCTACGCCGTGCGCTACCCCGGCCTCACCGAAAAGCAGCTGGCCGACTTCGCCGCCGCTTGCCTGCAAGACCCTGTACTGCACACGGTCGCCATCGACCAGGTGGCCGCGCCGGAGGGCTTCCAGAGCTACATCCTGGTGGCCAAAGGCCCCGGCGTGACGGACGACGAGGGCACCTCGGCCCAGAATGCGCTCGGCGACTTCCTCAACGAGCCCATCGACACCCGCACCCAGCACATTTTCTCGAAGCGCCTGTACTTCGTGGAGAATGACATGCCCGCCGCCGACCTGCGCCGCCTGGCCGAAGAGCTGCTGGGCAACAAGCTGATTAACCGGTTTGAAGTGGGCGCGGTGGCCGATGGCATCCGCGACTTCACGCCGCGCCCCGGCGGCGGGGCCGATGCCCGCACCGAAACCATTGCCCTAGGTGGCCTGGCCGACGAGCAGCTGCTGCAACTCAGTAAGGACAACGTGTACGCGCTCAACCTGCCCGAAATGCAGGCCATCCGCGACTACTTCGGCCAGGGCAGCGTGCGCGAGCAGCGCCTCGACCTAGGCCTGCCCGCCGACCCTACCGACTGCGAAATGGAGATTCTGGCCCAAACCTGGTCGGAGCACTGCAAGCACAAAGAATTCAGCGCCGTTATCCAGTATAAAAACCACGAAACGGGGGCCGAGGAAGAGATTGACGGACTGTTCAAAACCTTTATCAAAGGTGCTACCGCTGAGGTAGATAAGCAGCTGCGGGCCAATGGCAACGACTGGCTCATTAAGGTATTCTCGGACAACGCTGGCGCGGTGCGGATTAACCCCGAGTCGCTGTTCGTGTGGAAGGTCGAGACGCACAACTCGCCCTCGGCCATCGACCCCTACGGCGGGGCCATCACGGGCATCCTGGGCAACAACCGCGACCCGCTGGCTACCGGCATCGGTGGCGCGCGCTTGCTGTTCAATACCAACGTACTGTGTTTTGGTAACCCGGATTACGACGGTGAGTTGCTGACTGGCCAGCTGCACCCGCGCCGCATTTTTGAAGGCGTGCGCAAGGGCATCGAGGACGGCGGCAATAAGTCGGGCGTACCGACCGTGAATGGCGCCATTGTATTTGACGACCGCTACCGCGGTAAGCCGCTCGTGTACTGCGGCACCGGCGCGGTAATGCCGATGCAGCTAGCCGGCCAGGACAGCTGGGAAAAAGTGATTCTGCCCGGCGACCGTATCATCATGGCCGGCGGCCGGGTGGGCAAGGACGGCATTCACGGCGCGACCTTCAGCAGCATCGAGCTGGACGAAGCCGCGCCCGCCACGGCCGTGCAAATCGGCTCGCCCATCACCCAGAAGCTGGCGATGGACTTCCTCATCCTCGCCACGCGCCGCGGCCTCGTCCGGTGCAGCACCGACAACGGGGCAGGCGGCCTCTCGTCGAGCATCGGCGAGCTAGCCACCATCTCTGGCGGTGCCGTGGTAGAGCTCGAAAAAGTACCCTTGAAGTACCCTGGCCTGCGTCCTTGGGAGATTTTCCTGAGCGAGTCGCAGGAGCGCTTTACACTGGCCGTAGAGCCTAGTAAGTTGGACGAACTGCTGGCCCTAGGTCGCGAAATGGAGGTCGAACTGACCGATATCGGCTTCTTCAACGCCGAAGGTTCGCTCGATGTCCTGTACGATAATAAGCCGATTGCCGGCCTCTCGCTGGAGTTCTTGCACGACGGTGTGCCGCGCAAAACCCTGCTGGCCGAGTACGTGAAGCCCGAGGTCCAGGAACCCGCGCTGCCCGCTAGCCTCGATTACAACGACGTGCTGCTCAAGCTGATGGGCTCGCTCAATATCTGCTCGCGTGAGTCGGTAATTCGGCAGTACGACCACGAGGTGAAGGGCCGCACGGTGGTGAAGCCCCTGATGGGGGCCACCGGCCAGACGCCGCAGGATGCCGCCGTGGTGCGCTTCAGCTTCGAGAGCTGGGAAGGCGTGGCCGTGAGCAACGGCATTTTGCCCCGCATGGGTGACCTAGACGCCTACCACATGTCGGCCGGCTCGTTTGACGAGGCCGTGCGGCAGATTATCTCGGTAGGCGGCAAGCTGCCCAACCTCACGCCGGGCGATGGAAATTTCTGGTCGGTAAACGACAATTTCTGCGTGCCCGACTCGGTCTACGACCCCACCATCAACCCCGACGGCAAGCAAAAGCTCGCCAAGCTGGTGCAGATGTGCCAGGCCCTGCGCGATGCCTGCGCGGCCTACTGCATCCCGCTGACCTCGGGCAAGGACTCGATGAAGAACGACTTCAAGGCCGACGGGGTGAAAATCTCGGTGCCGCCCACGGTGCTCTACTCCATGACCGCCAAGGTCGAGGACGTGCGCCAGGTCGTGACTTCCGACTTCAAGCAGGCCGACGACGTGATTTACCTGCTCGGCGAAACCCACGACGAGCTAGGCGGCTCGGAGTTCTACCAGCTCTACAACGAGCTGGGTGCCAACGTACCAAAGGTTGATTTTGCCAAAGCCAAGGCGCTGTATACGCTGGTGGGCGAGGCCAACGCGCAAGGCCTCATCCAGAGCAGCCACGACCTCAGCGACGGCGGCCTGGCCGTGGCGCTGGCCGAGTGCACCTTCGGCCGCGACGGCCTAGGGGCTAGCCTCACGCTGCCCGAAACGGGCTTGTCGCCGGTGGCGCAGCTGTTTTCGGAGTCGCACTCGCGCTTCGTGGTCACGGTGGCCCCGGAAGACGTGGTGGCCTTCGAAAGCATCCTGAACGACCGCGCCACCCGCCTGGGCGTCGTAACCAACGACGGCCAGCTGCACGTGCAGCACGGCGGCCGCGAGCTGCTGCGCGCCAGCACCCTCGCCCTGCGCACCGCCTGGACCAACGGCCCAGTCAACCAAACCATCGGCCTGGAGCCCGCCGAGGCGCTTCATCACTAATTCGCAGTGCGCAAGGACCACGTGACAACTACTAACATGGCAGACCTAGCTCAGGCCCCCAAAGCCCTCATCCTGACCGGCTTCGGCATCAATTGCGAAGAGGAAATGGCCGCCGCCTACCGCCTGGCGGGCGGCGAAGCCACCATCGTGCACCTCAACGAGGTGCTGCACGGCCGGGTGAGCATCCACGATTTTGATATTCTGAATTTTCCGGGCGGGTTTTCGTTCGGCGACGACCTAGGCTCGGGCGTGGTGCTGGCCAACAAGCTGCGCTACCGCCAAACCGGGGCCGACGGCCGCACGTTGCTCTCCGACATCCGCGAGTTTGTGGCCGCTGGCAAGTTTGTGCTCGGCATCTGCAACGGCTTCCAGGTGCTGGTGAAGCTTGGGCTGCTGCCCAACCTAGGCGGCGATTTCCAGCCCGAAGTAACGCTGACCCACAACGCCAGCGGCCGCTACGAAAACCGCTGGGTGCGCCTCAAGGTGAATGCCCAGACCAAAACGCCCACGCCCTTCCTGAGCGCCCTCACGACGTTTGAAGTGCCCGTGCGCCACGGCGAAGGCCGCCTGGTAGTGCCCGACGCGGCCACCCGCGAGCGCATCAGCTCGCTAGGTCTCAACTGCCTGACCTACGCCGATGGCGACGACCAGGAAACCGGCACCTACCCCCTCAACCCCAACGGCGCCGACCTCAACTGCGCCGGCCTCACCGACCCCACGGGCCACATTTTCGGCCTCATGCCGCACCCCGAGGCCTACCTGGCCGGCTGCAATCACCCCGACTGGGGCCTGAAAAAGCGCCGCGGCGAGCTAAAGGAAGAAGGGGAGGGCCTGGCGATTTTCAAGAACATTGTCACGCATCTCACCCGCCGGACCCAGGAAGCCAGTGCGCCTGCCACCCACGCGTAAGTTATTCGGTATGAACACGCTCCCGCAATTCGCTACCCCCCAGCTCCAGTTGTTGCACCGCGGCAAAGTCCGCGACAGCTTCCGCATCGACGACAGCACCCGCCTCATCGTGGTGTCGGACCGCCTCTCGGCCTTCGACTCGGTGCTCGAAACGGCCATCCCCAACAAAGGCGCGGTGCTGAACGGGCTAGCCAACTTCTGGTTTGAGAAAACGGCCCACATCATCCCCAACCACGTGAAGGACATGGTGGATGCCAACGCCATGTTGGTGAAGGAGGCGCAGCCCATTAAGGTGGAGATGGTGGTGCGCAACTACCTCACCGGCTCGATGCTGCGCGGTTACCAGAGCGGCCAGCGCACGTTTTCGGGCGTGACCGTGCCCGATGGGCTGACCAAGCATCAGCAGTTCCCCACGCCCATTGTGACGCCGACCACCAAGGAGGAGTCGGACCGCGAAATCACTCCCGAAAATCTCGTGCGCGAGGGCTGGGTGAGCCAGGAGCTCTACGATAAGATGGCCGAAAAGGCGTTGGAGCTGTTCAAAGTCGGCTCCGATTTGCTGGCGGCGCAGGGCATCATTCTGGTCGATACCAAGTACGAATTCGGTCTGCTGGACGGCGAGCTGATTCTGATTGACGAAATCCACACGCCCGATTCGTCGCGCTTCTGGAGCGCCGCCGACTACGCCCAAAACCCCGAGGGTGCCGAGCAGATGGACAAGGAGTACATCCGCCAGTGGCTGATTGCCAATAAGAAGGATGGCGCCTACCCCCGCGCCCTCACCCCCGAGGTAACGCAGGAGGCCGTCAACCGCTACCTAGATATCTACCAGCGCGTCGTAGGCCAGCCCCTGGCCACCGCCGGTGATAACGAGGACGTAACCGAGCGCCTGACCCGCAACCTAGTGAAAGCTGGCTTACTAAAGTAGCAATACTATGAGCGAATGGCAGGATACCTTGCGAGTTAGTGAGTATGAAGGAGTACTGGCAGAAGTGCCCCTTCTATTCCTGCACCATGAGGGCTTAGTAAGAATACTCTTCAATGTTGATACGACTACAGTAGAAGAAGCGAGACAGGTTGAAGGCTTTGTAAATCAGATACTAAGTCGGCTGCCTTCTTTGCAGGAAACCGTAGCGACAGCATCTTTTAAGTATTACCTATTTCTCGTAGAAGCGTTTCGCAAAAGCTATGGGGATGAAGTGCAACTGCCAGTCGCAACTGATGCGGAGTCACTCAAGCAATTTTATAAGCTTACCACCATCTACTTACCTAATGAATTTGAGGCAGGCTATTTTGGCCTAGGCTTCGAATGTGAGTTTGAGATAGAGCATGGCCTAGGAATACGCTTTCGCAATTGGCAAATTGAGGAAGTAGGAGATGAGGAAGAGGGATTCTCATTAGACTAAAATCTGTCACCTCAATAGTTCTTATAAAGTTTATTCGTGGCTACCAATAAAAATCTCGTCCTCCTCGGCTCCGGTGCCCGCGAGCACGCCCTAGCTATCAAGCTTCGTCAGGATGGCGCGACCGTGCACGTGCTGCCCGGTAACGCCGGCATCCCTGGCAGCGTGGCTAGCATCAGTGCCACCGATTTTCCGGCTATTCAGGCTTTCTGCAACGAGCAGAACGTCAAGCTCATCGTGGTGGGGCCGGAAGCGCCGCTGGCGGCCGGCGTGGCCGATTATTTCCTCGATACCGACATCCGCGTATTCGGCCCGCGGCGGCAGGCAGCCACGCTCGAAAGCTCGAAGGTGTGGAGTAAGGACTTCATGCGCCGCCACGGCATCGCCACGGCCCGCGCCTGGAGCTACCGCAGCGACCAGTTTGCCGAGGCGCAAACCCAGGCGGAGGAACTGGCTGGCCACGTGGTAATTAAGTACGACGGCCTGGCCGCCGGCAAGGGCGTGTACGTGTGCAGCTCGGTAGCAGAGGCCACGGCCGCCCTCACCGAACTGCGCAGCCTGCACGAAGGCTGGTTTAGCTTCCTGCTCGAAGAGAAATTGACCGGCCCCGAGGTGAGCCTCATCGGCCTCACCGATGGTGTGGAGGTTCGCCTGCTGGCTCCGGCCCAAGACCATAAGCAGCTGCTAGCCAACGACGAAGGCCCCAACACGGGCGGCATGGGCGCCTATTGCCCGGTGCCCTTCCTGGATGATAACTGGTTGGCTGCTATTCGCAAAGACATCATCGACCCCACGCTGCGCGGCCTGCAAGCCGAGCCGTTCGATTTCGTGGGCTTCCTCTACTTCGGCGTGATGCTGACGCCCAGCGGCCCCAAGCTGCTCGAATACAACGTGCGCCTCGGCGACCCCGAGGCCGAGGTTATCCTGCCCGCCTTGGAAAGCAGCCTGCTGGAGCTGATTGAAGCCACGCTCGACGGCACCCTGGCCCAAACCGTGACGCGGCAGCGCCCCGGCGCCTTCGTGGGCGTGGTGCTAGCCTCGGGCGGCTACCCGGCGGCGCAATTTCCGACGGGCTTCCCCATTCATGGTATCGGCAATCAAGGCCAGGATACCCAAGTGTTTGTGGGCGGCGTGAAGGCGGGCGCGCAGCCCGGCGAGCTGCTCACCAACGGCGGCCGCGTGGCGGTAGTGGTGGCCCACGGCCCCGACCTGCCCACCGCCGTGCAAGTGGCCTACGCCGAAGCCGAACTGGTTTATTTTCAAGATAAATACGTGCGCCCCGACATCGGCCAGCGCCCCGCGCCGCTGCTGGAAACCAGCGCTTACTAAATGACTGACCAACGTCCGGCCCGCTTGGCCATCCTGCTTTCTGGCCGCGGCTCCAACATGCTGGCGCTAACCGAAGCCGTGCAAACGGGCGTGCTGCAAGGCCTGGCAGAAATAGTTGTGGTGTTCAGCAACGACCTTGCTGCGCCGGGTATCGACTCGGCCGCCGCCCTAGGTCTGCCCACCGACAGCTTGAGTTCAAAAGGCCGCAAGCGCGAAGAGTTTGACCGCGAGGTAGTGGCCATCCTGCAAGAATACCGGCCCGATTATGTGGTGCTGGCGGGCTACATGCGGGTGCTCTCGCCCACATTTGTGCGCGCCTTCGCGGGCCGCATCATTAACATTCATCCCGCCGATACGCATCAGCACCAGGGCCTGCACGCCTACGAGTGGGCCTTCGATAACCGCTTGACGGAAACCAAAATAACCGTGCATTTGGTTGACGAAGGTCTGGACACAGGGCCAGTTTTGGCGCAGCGGGTTGTAAATTTGGTAGGGGCTGATACCCTGGCCGAAGTGCAACGCCGTGGTTTAGCTGTCGAACACGTCTTGTACGCGGAAACACTTCGGAAACTGATTAAAGAATCCTAATCGTCATGCGGAGCGCAGCGTAGTCGAAGCATCGCTACCGCTTCGTTGCTGCTGTCAAAAGGTAGTTCATCAGTAGAGATGCTTCGACTTGGCTGCGCTCCGCTCAGCATGACAAACGATAGAAGATACCAGCTACCTCGCGTTACCCTTCCTTCCCAAATTACTAACTCATAACTTTTAACTCATAACTCTTAACTGATTATGTGTGGCATTGTAGGTTTTCACGGCCCCGAGCGTGTGGTAGGCGATATGATTATCGGCCTCACCGCCCTTCAACATCGGGGGCAGGATGCCGCCGGCATTGCGACGTTTGATGGCGACGCCTTTCACCTGCACAAGGGGCAGGGGCTGGTCAACGACGTTTTTAAACCCAAGCATACTAAGAAGCTGACTGGCAACACCGGCATCGGGCACGTGCGCTACACCACGCAGGGCGCGAATGACTCCGATTTGGCGCAGCCCTTCACCACGAGCTACCCCTTCGGGCTGGCCATGGTGCACAATGGCAACGTCATCAACTTCCGCGACGTGTCGAAGCTGCTGCACGACAAGTACCACGTGCTGCCCAAGACGACCAACGACTTGGAACTCATCATGTACACCTTCGCCTCGGAACTGCGGGTGAAGGACCTGGACCGGATTTCGGTGGTCGATATTTTCGATGCCGTGGAGACGACTCAGGAGTTGGTGAAGGGCGCGTATGCCACCGTTACCATCATTGCCGGGCAGGGGCTGCTGGCCTTCACCGACCCCCTAGGTATCCGCCCGCTCGTGATGGGCCGCCGCGACACGCCCGAAGGTCCCGTGTACGCCTTCGCTTCGGAAAGCACCTGCTTTGATTACCTCGACTTTGAGTTTATCGAGAACGTGGGGCCGGGCCAGGCAATTTTTATTGACAACAACTTCCAGGTTCACTACAAAAACCAGCAGGAGCTGCCCAAGGCCTTTTGCGTGTTTGAGCAGATTTACTTTGCCCGCGAAGACTCTACCATTCACGGCCGCCTGGTGGCCCGCGAGCGTGTGCGCCTAGGTAAGATTATCGCCCGCAAAGTGGTCGATGCCGGCCTTAAGCCCGACATGGTGATAGATGTGCCATCGTCGGGCTACTTCTCGGCCTCGGGCCTGGCCGAAGCCATCGGCGTGCCCTACCGCCGCGCCATGGTAAAAAACAACCACATGGGCCGCTCGTTTATCGTGCCGACCCAGGCCGGCCGCGAAGACGTGGTGAAGAAGAAGTTAAACCCCATTCGCGCCTTCGTCGAAGGCAAAAAAGTGGCCGTAGTGGACGACAGCATCGTGCGCGGCACTACGTCGCGCCGCATCGTGCGACTGCTGCGCGAGGCGGGGGCTAGTGAGGTGTACTTCATTTCGAGCGCGCCGCCGCTGGTGTCGCCCTGCATCTACGGCATCGACATGGCCATGAGCACCGAGCTGATTGCGGCCAACTATACGGAAGAGGAAATCTGCCGCTACATCGAGGCTGATAAAGTTATCTACCAAGATTTGAGTGACTTGCAAGACCTCTTTGCCGAGGAGCGCGGCCACGGCGGCTCGTGCTTCGCGTGCTTCACCGGCAAGTACCCCACGGGCGATGTAACGCGCTATCTGCGCCACATCCAGGAGGAGCGCCAGAGCCACCGCATCGTGGACAAGGTGCCTTCGGTGAGCGCGAAAGCGCCACTGCCGACGGAGCATTAGCCTTTCACTTTGTCATGCTGACGAAGGAAGCATCTTATCAGGGTTGCTCACCGCTGCTTTCGTCAACACTATTACTACCTACAGCGGCGCGGACGTGATAAGGTCCTTCGCAAGCTCAGGATGACAGACGATTTTAGACTGCTACCCGTAATGAACAACGCCCAAACCCCCGACGCCGGCTACTCTATCGACCTTGGCAACGCCGCCTCGAAAAACGCCTATAATTGGTCGAAAAAGACGTTTGCCACCCGCGCCGGCCTGCCCGGCGAGCCCGCCCGCGACCTCGACGGGGGCTTTAGCAACGAAATTCGCTTCGGCCAGGAGCGCCTGGGTATCAGCTCGGACGGCATCGGCACCAAAATCGAGTTGGGCGAGCGCCTCGACAAATACGACACCCTAGGCTACGACTTGGTGGCCATGACCGCCGACGACCTTATCGCGGCCGGCTTCGTGCCAACCAACATCTCGAACATCATCGACGTGAATACCCTCGACTACGATGTGGTAGATGAGATGATGCGCGGCCTGCACGACGCCTGCCAGTTTGCGAAAATCGCCATCACCGGCGGCGAGATTGCCGAACTGGGCAACCGCATCGGCGGCTTCCCCGGCGCCCGCATGAACTTCAACTGGTGCTCCACGGCCATCGGCGTGCTGCACCCCAGCCTCGAAAAGCCTCTGAGCGGCACCACCGCCCAGGCCGGCGATGCCGTGGTGGCCCTGCGCTCGCCCTCGTTCCGCTCCAACGGCTACTCGCTGGCCCGCAAGACCTTGCAGCGCCTGTTTGGTGACAACTGGCACACCCAGCCCTACGACGGCACCGACGCCGACCAGTACGCTACCTGGGGCGAGGCCCTGCTCGCGCCCTCGCTCATCTATGCGCCCGCCCTCACGGCGGTGCTCGACGCCGGCCTGCCCCTGCGCGGCGCGGCCCACATCACGGGCGGCGGCGTGGCCGACAACTTCAAGCGCGTGCTCAAAAACAACCTAGGCGCGGTGCTCGACAACCTTTTCGTGCCCCTGCCCGCCATGCAGCGCCTCTGCGAAATCGGCGGCATCAGCCCCGAAACCGCCTACCTCTACTGGAACATGGGCAACGGCATGCTGCTCGTAGTAGCCCCTGAAGCCGCCGAAGCCACCGTGCAGCAGCTCGCCCAAAGCGGCTACCAGGCCCAGGTGGCCGGCTACCTCACCGCCGAGGCAGGCGTGACGCTGCGCGTAGCGGCGGGGGAGCTGAAGTACGAGTAAAAGGTCAGTTCGCAATTCATTAAGGTGTACTTGTTCGCCCACTTATACTGCTGGTTGGTAACTAGCAGTATAAGTGGGCGATTTCTTGATAAGCAGTTATGGTAACCCGGGCAGAAGCTTTAGCGATAGCGCAAGCGAGATTAGCAACATGGGGATTTGATAGAGAAGGCGATAGTCTTATTATAGTTGAAAGAAAAACGATAGAAACACCTTATGCCTGGGTCGTTTTTTGGACTTCCAAGCGTTGGTATGAAACCGGGGAGTTACGCTATGCTATGGCCGGTGCAGGGCCGTTTATCATCTCTAAGCAGACGGGTAGTGTAACTCAATACTCATCTGCCTACGGGTATGAATCAGCATTAGAGATGTATGAGGAGGAGCAAAAACTATATGGCCTCCGAATAACGGCTGATTTGACAGAAATGAGTACTAAGCTGCTTGTGAAAAGACTACTGCCTATTTCAAACCAAGACTTATTGCACTTAGTCAGAGAGCCAGCTACTATAGTCGCACAAGGCGCTAAAGAGCGGCTGCAAAAGCTACAGCAAGAATGGTCTGCGCAGGGATTAGTATCTGAAGTAATCGCTTGCTTTTAGCTGTATTGTAGCTACGCCGGCCGCACCGGCCGTCTTTCCAGCATCAGCCGCGTGCGGAACTTGTGTAGCCTCTGCTCCAGGCCCACCGGATACATGTGCGGATTGGGAGTCGCGGCAAGGTTAGCCCCAGGGCGTCCACTGCGCGGGGCTGGAGGCGGGGGCTGGCGCGCGGCTAGGAGTAGCATTGGCTACGGGCACCAGCTCCTGAAAAGGGCCGACTGTTAGCACTTGCTGCTCTTGGCTGTGTGAGGTCGCAATCTGATAAATGTTTGCGGCTACTTCAGAAGCAGTTATGCCGTCACCGCCCTTGAAATAGCCTAGCGAGAACAGCACGGGCAAGCGCACGGGCGGCGCCTGCTCCGGCCGGCCGCCGAGCGCCCGGTAGGGTAGGAGCGGCACGGCCAGGCTAAGGGCCTGCGCATGCGACTGGCCCGGCAATACCTGCGTGAGGAAAGGAATATCCAGTACCCGAATGCCGTCGCGGAAGGATAAGTCCATCAAAGCTTTATCGAGGTGCACGCCGGCTGGCTCTACCTGGACGTGCACCAGGTTGTGATTGATAGGTGGTGGCGGGCCGGCAGCGTCGGCAGCCGCTGGCTCGCTCAGCTGATGGCAGACGTAGAGGGTCAGCGGGCCAAGGTTTTGTACTTCGTAGTGCAGGCCGAGCGCCCCGCCTTCCTGATAGGTAGCCGTGACCGTGAGCTGGCAGTCGGCGTTGCGAGTAGTTAAGGTTTCATTCATTGGAAAGCGTCGGGAAGAAGAGAAGGCCTAAGCCGCTTAGTAATAGTCGCGCCGGCCCTGAGGCGGGTTCCACTCGGCCCGAATCTTATTTTCGGTGAAAGCATAGTCATGCTCGGGGTGCACGCCGATGGTTTCCAGCTCATAATGGGGCACTTGCAGCGGCTTATTGGGGTTGCGGGCGTCGGGGCCGCCGGGGTTGGCGGTGTCGAAGCGCCGCATCCGGCCATAGGCCGCCTGCTCGGCGTGGATGAGCTCGTGGGCCAGCCCAATGCCCGGCGGCCTCGCGTTCCAGGGCAGCTCACCGGCTTTGGCCAGGGTGGGGTTGTAGTTGACCCCTACCCCCAGCCCCGCGCCGGGCGTCACGCCATCAAGGTCATAAAATGCGCGGGTCCAGGTCTGGCTATTCAGTTCAATCGAGTTTTTGGGCGCGTAGTGAATGTATATTTTTTTGCCCGAAGCGTGGAGTGAATCGAGGAGCTGCCGGCCAGTTGGCGTGTCGTAAATGGCCTGTAAGTCGGCGTGCACGGCGTTGGCAAAATTGGCCGGGCCGTCGGGGCCAGCGTGGGCCGCTACCTGGATAGTAGTGCTGAGGATAGCTGCAAGGGCCGGGCTTAGCGTTGGCGCGGCGTCGGTGCGCGCTATCAGGTGTGCTGCGCCTTGTTCGGCCGCTGGGGTGGCTTCGCGCAGCACGATAGCGGCTGGCGTTGCCTCAGGGGTGCTGGCGAAGCTAGTCGCTTGCTGAAGTATTCGCGTGGCGCTAGCAGTTGCTATCCCCGTGGCCGGGCCGCCCGCGCGCAGCTCAAAGCTGCTGGCCGTGATGGTGAGGCGGCACACGTAGGCCCCGTCGCCGGTGGCACTGCTGGCAAACTGCTCGGCATACTGCACGCACTGGCCATCGGTGAAGGCGATGGTTTCGTGCGCCACCTGGGCCACTACGTCGTAGAACACGACCTGGCCCGCCAGCGGTTTGTGAGCGGCGGCTGCCCAGGCTGCCAGTTGGTCATCGTCGGGCACGTCGAGCACCAGCTCCAGCGGGCTGTGCCGCACCTTGGCCTGCACCCGGCCGCGGGCGTCGGTAGCCTGGTGGCAGTTGTAGGCGCAATGCACCACCCGGTAGGAACCGCCTTCCAGGTGTAGCTCAGCATAAAAGGAAGCCATGCGCAAACCAGTCAAAAGGTAAAGCAAGTCAAGTTACGTGCTATGTACGCGGTGCGCCGCCAAAGGCTACCATTATGCCGGCCGCACCGGCCGCTTCGCTAGCATCAGTTGCGTGCGAAACTCGTGCAGCCCCTGCTCCAGGCCCACCGGATACACGTGCGGGTTGAGGTAGCGCCGAATGCTGCTTCGGCTACTTATAAGAAAAGCCTCCTCGGCAGTTGCATCAACTGCCGAGGAGGCTTTTCTTATAAGTAGTTGAGGCTACTCTTTTACCACGCGCACGTGGTTATTGCCCTCGGCGGAGGTGACGGAGAGCATATATACCCCAGCTGCTAGCGCATTCATCGGCACCGAGATGCTGGTGCTGCGGGCGGCAGCCTTGCCAGCCCACACCTGGCGACCCATTGCGTCGAGAAGGGCGAGCTCACTGGCACCCCGGGTTTCCGCAAAATCTACGCGCAGGTTGTCGGCAGTCGGTACGGGGCCTACGCGCAGGGCGGGGCCGTTGTTGGCACTGGCCGTAGCCGTCACGGTCGCATCGTTGACGATATAGGGAAAATCAAGCGTGACGTCGGGAGCCGTGGTGGGGTTGCCGTCATCAATTACGGCTCCCCATGAGGAGTTAGCATTGCTGTAAGACAAGGCGTTGGCCCCGGCGACCTGGCGAGTGCCAGCCACCGTTACCGGCACGTAGAAGTGCCCCAGGGTACCCGATACCGTAGATGCCCACTCAATCCAGTACGTGCCAGGGGCCAGGGTAAGGGCGGGCGAGATGTTGGCCCGCACTTTCCAGATGAGGCGGGTAGTACCCGGCGTGCTGGGGGAGGGGTAGAGCGAGTTGAAAATGCGGTAGGTAGCCGTGCTGGTAGCGGCAGCTAGCCGGTTGGTGGTAAGGTCGCCAAAAACAACCGTTGAGCCCGCCACAGCCGGCGAGCCTTGCCAGATGCGCACATAAAGGGCCGTGAAAGGCGATGTAGTGCCCGTGTAGCCGCTCTGGTAGCTGAAGAAGGAAATGTTGTTGACCGTCCGGGTCTGGCCGGCGGGTACTACGTAGTCGTCGGCCAACGAAAAGCTGCCAAGAGTAGCGCCAAAACCGGCGTTCGTATTGGCATAAGTCGTAACGCCGGTGTCGTTCGAGGCTTCGCTCCAGGTAGCGCCGGCGGGTGCTGCCACGCCACTCAGCGACTGCGCACCCGTCGAGAAAGTGCCATTGATGTACTGTTGCGCACGCAGCGCGCCAGGCATTGCCAGGCTGCCCAATACTAAAGCTGAGCAATAAAGTAGAATCTTGTTCATCAGTATGATGGGGTTAAAGGTGATTACGCTATATGTAAACGAAATCGTCCCATCAATGGCCGAAATTCCTATGAAATTTTGATTAAAAACATATTCTGGTTATAATTTAAATTGTTGATATGCAATTATTTGTGAGAAATCAAGCCGGCCGCACCGGCCGCTTCTCCAGCATCAGCTGCGTGCGGAACTCGTGCAGCCCCTGCTCTAGGCCCACCGGATACACGTGCGGGTTGAGGAAGCGCCGGATGCTAGGGTCGAGGCTATTGACTTCTTGGCGAGCCAGTTCCCGGCTCTCCGCTAGCGTCGGTAGCGGCTGCACTAACTGGCCCTGGCGCAGCACCGGGGCCAGTAGGTCACGGAAGGGCGCGCCGGGGTGCACGGGGCGGCGGCGGGTAAGGTCGGCGGGGTCGATGAGGACGGGCGCGGCGGGTAGGGCGTCAGTCGCGGCCACGTTGTAAATCATATCGGCGCGGGGCTGGTCGTGGTCGCCTAGGTAGCGGCGCACCTGCAAGATGCCGGGGATGCTGGTTTTGGCCTGTTGCTCGGAGAGCTTGAGGGTGAAATCCCAGCCCTGGCCATCTTCGGTGCGTAGGGCGGCGAGCTTGTACACGCCCCCCAGGGCGGGCTGGTTGTAGGCCGTGACGAGCTGCGTGCCTACGGCCCACACGTCGATGCGCGCGCCCTGCTGCCGCAGGCTGGTGATGAGGTTTTCTTCTAAATCATTGCTGGCCACGATGCGAACGTTCTCCAGGCCAGCGGCGTCGAGCAGATTGCGGGCTTCTTTGGAGAGATAAGCCAGGTCGCCCGAGTCGAGGCGGATGCCGCCTAGCTCGTGGCCTTGCTGGCGCATGTTGAGGGCTACTTCGATGGCGTGGCGCACACCGTCGAGGGTGTCGTAGGTATCGACCAGGAACACCGAGTCGTCGGGGAAGGCGGCGGCGTAGGTGGCGAAGGCCTGCTTTTCATCGCCGAAGGCCTGTACCCAGCTGTGGGCATGCGTGCCGCGCACCGGGATGCCGTAGAGCCGGCCGGCCAGCACGTTGCTGGTGCCATCGGCCCCGCCGAGGTAGGCGGCGCGGGCGGCACCCAGGCCGCCATCGGGGCCCTGGGCACGGCGCAGGCCAAACTCCAGCACCGTGGCCTCGGGGCCGGCGGCGTCGCGCACGCGGGCGGCTTTGGTGGCGACGAGGGTTTGAAAATTGATAACGGTGAGCAGGGCCGTTTCGACCAGCTGGGCTTGCAGCAGCGGGCCTTGCACGCGTACTAGTGGCTCATTGCCAAATACTACCGTGCCCTCGGCCACGGCGTCTACGTCGCAGGTGAATTTTAAATCCCGTAGATAAGCCAGAAAATCGTCAGAGAACAGGTGGGCGTCCTGGCTGCCTTTCAGGCTGGCCAGGTAGGCGATATCCTCGTCTTCAAAACGTAGGTTTTGCAGATAATCAACGGCCAGTGCCAGCCCGGCCGCCACCGCGTAGCCGCCCTCGAAAGGCGCTTTGCGGAAATAGAGGTGAAACACAGCTTCGCGCTCGTGTAGGCCGGCCCGCCAGTAGCCGTAGGCCATCGTGAGCTGGTAGAGGTCGGTGAGCAGGGCGAGCGAGGGGCGGTAGAGGCCGGTGAGTGGGGTAGGGGACATGGGAGGTAGAGACGCATACTTGCGGCTCGGCGTTGTTTTCGTCAGGTGCTCGCATAGTCAAGCAGCGCCCCCGTCCGTCATGCTGAGC
>NZ_DASTEP010000022.1:0-11654 GCF_035709525.1 Hymenobacter sp.
TCTACCCCCTGCCTGCCCCGCCAATTTTGAGTCAACAAACCAGCCAGCTTCCTCACTTCTTCACTTCATCCCTCCAAAAACGTACCATGAAAAAGTCCTTCTTCACCCTCGCCCTCGCCGCTCTCAGCCTTGCCGCCGCCGCCCAGACCACGCCCGCCGCCCCGGCCCCGGCTGCCGCCGCAGCGCCCACCGGCTACGCCGACCTGCTCGGCGCTACCATCAAAGAGGTGATGAGCACCGGCGACGCGGCCACCCTCAAGGCGCTCGCCGCCAAGCTGGAGCGCGCCGCCACCGTAGCCCCCGCCGACTGGCTGCCCCGCTACTACCAGGGCTACGCGCTGCTCATTCACGTGTTCCAAAGCAAGGAAAGCGACGACCAGAAAGACGCCGCCCTCGACCAGGCCGAAGCCGCCCTGGCCAAAGCCCGCCAGCTGCACGGCGACGAGTCGGAGTTGCTGACCTTGCAGGCGTATATCTACCAGGCGCGCCTCGGCATCTCGCCCATGATGCGCAGCATGAAGTACTCGCGCCTGGTGACCGAAACCATTGCCCAGGCCAAAAAGGCCAACCCCGCCAACCCCCGGCCCTACCTCGTGGGGGCCAACAATGTGTACTACACGCCCAGCATGTTTGGCGGCGGGGCCGAGGCCGCCAAGCCCTTGTACGAAGAGGCCAAAGCTAAATTCGCAGCCTTCCGGCCAGCCTCCGCGCTGGCTCCCAACTGGGGCGAGCGCCAGCTGCTGGGCCGCCTCAAGCAGTACGACGTGGCGGCGGCCACCAAGTAGCCGGCGGCCAAGCCCCATAAAAAGTGTAGAGTTTCGCGCAAAAACACTACACCCCCCCGGCTGAAACTATAGTCTTTTTGCCGAGAACTCTCACTTTCGGATAGAAATCCACCATTTTACGCTCGGTGCTACCCACTTTTACCCTTCGCTACTAGCTTGCCGTGTCTACTCTGGTATCTTCTGCTACGCCCATGCCCACGGCCGCTTCCGAATTCTGCGAAAAAAATGCTCCGGCCGAGGCGCATAGTCAGCAAAAGCAGGCGCTGCGGCGGCAGATAATAGGGCTGGTTTTCGTGTGCCCGCTGATAGCGCTGTTTTACTCGCCGCCGCCCTGGCAAGACCCCAAGGGCTACGCCATTTCGCTGGCTTATTCCTACTGCTACTTCATCGGGCTGTGGCTGGCCAATGGCTACACGGCCAGCCTGCTCAATTTCCGGGTGGGGTGGGACAAGCACCCGCTGCGCCGGCTGTTGCTGACGGTGGGCATCTCGATGCTGGCCTCGCTGCTGGTGATAGTGGGCGTGAGCGAGGGCTTTGCGGTGCTGCTGTGGCACCGCCCGCTGGGCTCTACGCTCCGGCACAACTTCGTGGCGCAGGCGGCGTTTCCGCTGCTGTTCACGGTCGTCATCTCCTTGTTCCTGCATTCGCGCTCTTTCCTCATGGCCTGGCGCGAAGCCACCGTGCGTGCCGAGCGCCTGGAAAAGGAAACCGCCGTGGCCCGCCTCGACTCGCTGCGCCGGCAGGTAGACCCGCACTTTTTGTTCAATTCGCTCAACGCCCTCACTAGCTTGGTCGAAGAGCACGACCCCGCCCGGGCGGTGCGCTTCATCCGGCAGCTCTCGCAGGTGTACCGCTACGTGCTCGACAGTCAAAGCCAGGAGCTCGTGCCGCTGGCCGACGAGCTTCAGTTTGCCGAGTCGTACATCTTCCTCCAAAAAACCCGGCTCGACGAGGCCCTGCACGTAGAACTAAACCTGCCGCCGCCCGCCGCGCTCGCCGGCCTCTACCTGCCGCCGCTGGCCTTGCAGCTGCTGCTCGAAAACGCCCTCAAGCACAACACCGCCTACCAGGCCGACCCCCTGCGCCTGCGCGTGGCCGTGGATGCCGCCGCCCGCACCCTCACCGTGCGCAATACTCTGCGCCCCCGCCGCCTCGCCCCGGAGGAAACCTCGGGCCGGGGCCTCGATAACCTGCGCGCCCGCTACGGTTTTCTCACCAGCCTGCCCCTGGCGGCCGGCCCGGTAGGGGCCGAGTTTGTGGTAGTGCTGCCGCTGCTGGAGTTGTAGGGTAAGCTTTAGCTTGCCTTACGTTTGCACTACTATTCTCGCGGGTGGCTGGCGCTGGCAAGCTAAAGCTTACCCTACTTTTTGCCCATGCTCACCGCTATTCTCGTCGAAGACGAGCCCCTCGCCGCCCGCCGCCTCACGGGCCTGCTGCAAAAGCAGGCCGACCCTCTCACCATTCTGGGCGTGGCCGAGTCGGTGGCGCAAGCCGTGGCCTTGCTGCAAGCCGGCCCCGCGCCCGACGTGCTGTTTCTGGACATTCACCTGGCCGATGGGCTTAGCTTCGAGCTGTTTGAGCAGGTAGAAATCCGCTGCCCGGTCATTTTTACCACCGCCTACGACCAGTACGCGCTGCGCGCCTTCAAGGTCAACAGCGTTGACTACTTGCTCAAGCCCATTGATGAGGAGGAATTGCGCGCCGCCCTCACCAAGCTGCGGGCGCGGCTGGGGGCCGCCGCGCCCACGCCCGAGATTGGTACAAAAGGTGCCGTTTCTAGTACAAAAGTTCCCGAACCTGCGCCCGCCTTGGATGCCGCTACGCTGGTCGCGCTGGTGCAGCAGCTGCGCCAGCCCGCGCCCCAGGCTAGCTACAAGGCGCAGTTTGTGGTGCGCGTAGGCGAGCACCTCAAAGTAGTACCCGTAGAGCAGGTGGCGTACTTTTTCAGCCTCGAAAAAGCTACCCTCTTGCAAAGCACCGACGGCCGCAAGTACGTAGTCGACTACTCGATGGAGCAATTGGAGAATCTGCTCGACCCGCAACAGTTCTTCCGCCTCAACCGCGCCTACCTGGCCCGGCAGGCCGCCATTGCCGACATCATTCACTACGCCAACTCGCGCCTGCAAACCGTGCTCAAGCCCGCCCCGCCCGAAAGCGAAGGCCCCGTGCTGGTGAGCCGCGAAAAAGTGAGCGTATTCAAGAGCTGGCTGGATAGGTGAAAGAGTTTTGAGTGCTGAGTTTTGAGTTAGCTCATTGTGGCCCCCGGTGGCAGCCAGCCCCGTAGGGGCGACCCGTCGGTAGTAATTGGCAATAATAAAGTAAACGAAGCCCCGTAGGGGCGACCCAACCAGTTGATTGGGTCGCCCCTACGGGGCTCTGGCACTATAAACGAGTGTATTCCTACCGACGGGTCGCCCCTACGGGGCTGGCTGCCACCGGGGGCCATGGTAGGTTAGATAAGAATCAATGGAAAACACGCGCCAGAAACGCCGCCGTGTAGTCCAGCGTGGGCTGAAACCAGGGCGTGAGCAGCGGAAACACGTGCGGCGCGTCGGCAAAGGTGTGCACCTCGTGGTAGATGCCGAAGGCCGTGAGCTGGCGCATAAAGTCGTCGCGCCCGGCGTGCATGCGCGCCACGCTGCTGTTGAGGAACAGCGTGGGCGGCGCGCCCGCCCCCACGTGGCTGAGCGCGCCGGCCTGCTGCCACAGCGCCGGCTGCGCGGTGCGGGGCGCACCCAGCCACAGCGTAGCCGCCGAGAGGCGCTTGCTGTCGTCGCCCTCGCCCGACTCGGGGTGCGTGAAGGCCAGCGTGCCATCGACATCTACCAGGGCCTGCACCCGCGTGGTGGGCGCGCCGGGCGCGGCGGCTTCCGTGAGGGCTGGCAGGCCGGGCGTGGTGGCCACCAGCGCCGCCAGCTGCCCCCCGGCCGAAAAGCCCCACACCGCCACGCGGCTGGTATCGATGTTGTAGGTTTTGGCGTGGGCGCGCGCCCAGCGGATGGCCGCTTTCACGTCGAGCACGGCGGCGGGGTAGCGCGCCTCGGTGGCGAGGCGATACTCGGGCAGCACGCACACGTAGCCCCGGCCCGCGAGCTGCTGCGCCATGGGCAAATGCTGCTGCCGGTGGCCCGAGCCCCAGCCGCCGCCATGCACAAACACCACGGCCGGGTAGCCGCCGCGCCGCTTCTTGGCGGGCCGGCACACATCGGCCAGCAAGGTGTGCGCGCCCCGGGTGCAGTAGGGCTGGCTCAGGGCCACGCGCACGCCGGCCGGCACCGCCGGCCGCGCGATAGTGCTACCGGGAAACTGCTTTTTGACCTTCGCCAGCGCGCTATGCACCGTGAAAGAAGTATCGGGCGGCAGCGGCAGGGCCGGCAGCTCCCCGGCCGCCGCTGGCGCGGCGGGCGGCGGGGCCACCTGGGCCAGCGCCGGGGCGGCAGGGGCGGCGGCCAGCGCCGCGCACAGCAAACAGAGAAAAGAAATACGCATAAAAAAGGCCGGGCCATCCCCGGCCCTAAATGTAGCCGCGAAGCGGCGGCATGTTGGTAGCCAAAGCCAGTAGCATAGAAAGAAAAGCGCCGCAAAGCGGTGCCCCCCCCCGCCAGGGTGCCGCTTTGCGGCGCTTAATAGTTGCTGTTCATTGCAGCTACCAACATCGATGGCGATGAGCTTGGTGGGGCCACCAAGGGCGTGCGGGCCGAGCGCTCAGCCTTGGCGCGGTTGAAATGGACTGCTGCTCACAGCGGGGAACTGTCGGGTGGGGGGGGCGGTGGTGGCGTAGTCGCTCCAGGCGCGCAGTAGCTTGTCTGCCTTGGGGCACAGGTCGTTGCGTAGCAGGCGCTCGGCCATGTCGCCCTTGGCCGAGTTGGCCACGGCCGTGCCTAGCGCTGCACCAGCAGGGTAGCATCGGCCACGCCGGGCACGCCGGCCAGCAGGGTGAGGGCGTACTTGAGCAGCTCGCTGTCGTTGAGCGACGACACGTTGCAGCTTATAGTTTGGGTGAGCGAGGGCCTGGAAAACGGATGGTTGGAAAAAAGGCTAATGCCTGGGCTGTATTGCCTCAGTGCCAGCACCTAACCAGGCTGGTGGACTTGAAAAATAGACGTATAGAGCAAGTTTAGTATTATGATAGCAGCGCGGCAGGATAATTTTGGGGAAAACTACCCGTTTCAGCTATCGTGCCTGCGCTACTTTTTTTCGATAACCTCCGGCTTATCCGGCGCGCGGGCTGCGCGCTGCCGAGGTTATTCGGAACTAAACCGGACCGGAATAGCGTAGCGGACCATTACTTTACCTTCCTCGCTCTGAATGCCTACTTATCACACCCCAATCTACACTTTCACCTTTTCCTATGAGAATGCCACGCACTGCTTACTTGCCCGCTGGCACGGCACCGTGCCCGACGCCGACCTCTACGCGCACTACGCCGAGCTAATGGCCACGGCCGAAGCCCACGGCTACTGCCGCTGGTGGCTGCTCGACATTCGGGCGCGCAGCTGGCCCACCCCCAGCTTCCGGCACTGGATGAACACCGAGTTTGCGCCCCTGGCCCAGGCGGCTCTAATTAAGCCCCTGTCTATCGCCTACTTGATAGCGGACGAGCAAAACGAGCATATCGCCCAAGCGGGCATTCAGAACGTGCGGCACAACCTGGCCGGCCACGATGTGCAGCCCGCGTTTTTCAACAGCGAGGCCGCCGCCCTCGCCTGGCTGGCGCAGCAGCAAGCCCAGGACCCGGCCGGCTAAGCCAGGCCCTCGAGCCAGCGCCGCAGGGGCGCGGCTTTTTCCTTGCTCACCAGGGCCTCGGTGCCGGTGGGCAGGGCGGGGCTAAGCTCGGCCAGCAGCTTGCCGCCCAGGTGCGGCACCAGCCGGCGCACGGCCGGCAGCTGCGCCAGCACCTGCCGGGTGAGCCGGAAAAACTGCGCCGGGTCGAGCAGCGCCTCCAGCTGCTCCAGGGTATAGTCGACCACGAAGCGGCGGCCGTCGAAGGTGGCCAGCGTGGTCGTCTCGTGCCGGCTCTGAAACCACGCCGCCTCGGCGGCGGGCAGCGGCAGCAGCGCCTCGCCCTGCCGCACCAGAAAGCGCGCCTTGTAAGTTGAGTTCTGAGTTTTGAGTTCTAAGTTTTGAGTTAGCATAGCGAGCAGCTCGGTGCTCAAAAGCCGTAGCTTTTCGCTCTCCGCTTGCGCGGCTTCGCCTACTGCTTCCGGCGCGGTGCGCAAAACCGTTAACTCTTCACTCTTCACTCCTACCTCTTCACTGCCCGCCGGGCCGGCCGGCCACTGCCGCCACTTGGCCAGCGCCTTGGCCAGCTCGGGCAGCTTCACGGGCTTGAGCAGGTAGGCGATGCTGTTGGCCTCGAAGGCCCGGATGGCGTACTGGTCGTAGGCGGTGGTGAAAATGACGGGGCTGCGCACCACGGCCCTAGTAAAGACGTCGAAGCTGAGGCCGTCGGCCAGCTGAATATCGCTCAGGATGAGGTCGGGGGCGGGGTGGGCGGCCAGCCAGGCCAGCGCGCCGGCCACGGTATCGAGCACGGCCAGCACGCGGGCCTCGGGGGCGGCCTGGGCCAGCAGCTGCCGCAGGCGGGCGGCGGCCGGGTCTTCGTCTTCGAGCAGCAGAATGGTCATGGGAGAGTTTTGAGTTCTGAGTGTTGAGTTTTGAGTTGGGTGGAGTGGGCAATGGGAGCCGCCCGGTGGGTTTTGCAGGTGAGGCGCTCGCCTAAATATGCACTCCCCGAAATAGCTGCGCGCCAGCCGATGAGCTTTGCAGTTGAGGCGCACACCTCACCAAATCAGAACTCAAAATTCAGAACTCAAAACTCCTCCTCGCCCGGCAGCAGCGGCAGCGTGACCGTGAACTCGCCGGCCGCCTGCGCCACCACTACCGGGCCGGGCGCGCCCAGCAGCGCGTAGCGGCGGCGCACGCTGGCCAGGCCGGTGCCCAGGCCAGGAGCCAGCCCGGCGAGGCGCGGCTGGTAGGTATTGGCCACGGTGAGGGCGTCGGGGGTGGCGCGCACCTGCACGTGCAGGGGGCGCGCCTGAGAGGCCTCATTGTGCTTGAGGGCATTCTCGAGCAGCGTTTGCACGCTGAGGGGGGCCACGCGCCGGGCGAGGGCGGCGGGGGCCAGGTCGTAGGTGACGTGCACCTTGGCCCCGAAGCGCACCTGCTGCAAGGCCACGTAGGTTTTTACCAATACCAGTTCGTCGGCCAGGGGTACGGTGGGGCGCTCGCGGCTCAGGAGCACGTAGCGGTAGAGGTCGGCGAGGCCCTCTAGGTACTGCTGGGCGGCGGCGTTGGTGGGCTCGATGAGGGCGGCCAGCGTGTTGAGCGAATTAAACAGAAAGTGCGGGTCGAGCTGCTGCGTGAGGGCGTCGAGCTGGGCCTGGGTCTGCGCCTGAGTGAGCTGGTCGGCGCGGCGCAGGTTCACCTGCCACTGCCCGAAGGTGTGGCGCGCCTCGTAGATGAGCAGCACCACGAGCGTCGAAACCAGGTTGAGGCCGGTTTCGGGCAGCACCCGGCCCGGCGCGTAGGGCCAGCGCAGCGCCCACGCCAGCCCCGCGCCCAGCACTACCGTGGCCAGCAGGGTATAAGCCAGGCTGGCGGCGGCCTGCCACCACAGCCGGCGGGCGGTGGCCGGGGCCAGCGGCCAGCGGGCCACGCCGCGCCGCCACAGCCACACATTGCCCAGCCACAGCACCGCCGTAAAGAGCAGCGACACCGCGTAGCCGCCCACCCAGGCCGCGCCCGGCGGCTGCGCCAGGATGCCGCGCGGCAGCAGCTCCAGCGCCGCTAGTATCAGAATGCCCGCCACCAGCGGCTTGTGTTTGCCCATGCCGGCAAAGGTCGGCCGCCGGGCCGCCGGGGGCAAGCAAGGCACTACCACCTAGCGGCCCCGCCACAGCGGCTGCCCGGCCAGCGCCTGCGCCAGCAGGGCGGCAGCGGCGGCCAGGTACAGCCCCGCGCCCAGCCACGTGAGGACCGTGGCCGAGGCTGGCACCCCGCGCCCCAGCGCCCAGCCCAGCAGGGGCAGGGCCTGCACGGCGTGCAGCCCCAGGAAGTGCGCGGCGCGCACATCGCCGGCGCGGGTGCTCCAGCCCAGGCCCGGCAGGCCGGGGCCGCCATCGGGCGCGCCCACGGTGTGGGCGAGCTGCCGAATCATGAGGCCGCCCACCAGCGCGCCGAGCACCGACAGCGGCAAGCCCAGGCGCACGCCCCAGCCGTAGGCCGCCGGGCCGGGCAGCGGGTAGCGCCACACCACATACACCGCCCACAGGCTGCACAGGGTGTTGACGAGGATAAAAATGCCCATCGTGGCAAACAGCGCGGCATTGAGCGCCGACGACACGTTGTAGTGCGAGGGTTGCCCACGCCCGGCCTGCACGAAAATGATGACCGTTTCGACCATCATGCTCAGGGCCACGCCCCAACCGATGGCGGCCACTGCCGGCCGGGCCGCCGCCGGCAAACCCAGCAGCAGCACGGCCATCGTCCAGCAGAATAGCCCGTCGGCCAGGGCAAACTTGAGGGGCTTGGCCCACACCGGCGCACCAGTGAGGAGGCGGGGGTCGAAGAAAAGCAGCGCGGCCGCCAGCAGCGCCAGCCCCACGTGCAGCCACCCCGCCCAGGCCAGCGCCGGGCTGCCCTGGTGCAGCTGCTGCAAGAGCCTGCCCGCCCGCTGCCCCAGCGAAAGGGTAGAGGCCAAAGCCAACGGCGCGGCCGGCGCGGCCAAAGCGGGCGCGGGCGAAAGCAAAAGCAATTTCATTGGCTAGGAAGAAAAGGAAGTAGCCGCCGCCGGCCGGCCGAAAGCCGCCCGCCCGCCGAAATACACCAGCAGCCCCACCGGGCCAAACAGCAAGGTGAGCGCCAGCGCGGGCACCAGCGCCAGGTGCGGCACCTGCCGGCGCGCGGCATCGCGCACCTGCCAGGCCCCCACAAAGAGGTCAAAAGCCAGGTAGTGCACCCAGCCCGCCAGCAAGCCCCAGGGATTGCGAAAAAAAGCCGCCACCCCGGCCAGCGAGCTAAAGCTGCCCTCGGCCCCGTGCGGCCCCAGGTAGTGCGTGGCGATAAGCGCCGCATACGCCACCGCCAGCAGGCCAGGCCACAGCCCGCTGAGCACCAGCGCGCGTGTGCCGCGCCAGCCGGGCGCAAAAGCCAGCAGCGCCCAGGCCGGCAGCACCAGCACATTGGCCAACGAAAAGAGAGAATCGGGAGTGAGCGTCATGGCGTTGGGCAAAAGAATAGCTACTTCAAACCTACGCCCGCGCTACCTGCGGTGGCCAGCGCCCACCCGGCCAATCGCCCACCGCGCCGGGTGAAGCGGCCACCTGGCAGGGGTGAAGCAGCAAGGGCAACCAGGCCCGGCGGGGCGTACTTTGTCGTAGTTCTTCCGTTACCCGTTGCGTATGTTGCTTTCGTTGTTTCTACTTCTCGGCGGCCTGGCGGCTGCCGCGCCGCCCGCCACCGTGCTCAGCGGCCACCTGGCCCACGCCCCGGCCGGCGACAGCGTGCGCGTGCTGGCCGCCGGCCGCCGCTACGCCGCCGCGCTGAGCGCCACCGGCGACTTTAAGTTGACCATCAAGAACCTGGCGGCGCCCGCGCCGGCCGATTTTCGCTACGCCCGCCAGCACGCCCCGCTCTACCTGGAACCCGGCGACGACGTGCGCCTGACGGTGGACTTCGCCGATTTCGACCAAACGTTGAAATATAGCGGGCGCGGGGCCGGCCCCAACAACTACCTGGCCCGCGCCAGCTGGCGCTTTCGCTACGGCCCGGCCGCCGACACGCTGCGCCCCGAAGCCCGCCTCACGCCCGCCACCACCCCGGCCGAAATGCGCCGGCTGGCCGACGAGTTTCGGGCGCGGCAGCTGGCTTTTCTGGAAGAATACAATAAGGCCACGCCGCTGCCGGCCGCGTTTCGGCACGAGCAGGCGGTGGGCATCGCGCTGGCGTGGGGCGCGCAGCTGCTCGACTACGTGGGCTACCGGCGCGCGCACGCGCCGGGCGCGGGGCCGCTGCCGGCCGGGTATTTCGACTTTCTGGCGGCGCTGCCGCTAGCCGAAATCCCTGGCTACGACGGCCGCGGCCAGGCCAACAGCGGCTACGTGGGCCAGCTGCTGCTGAGCTACCAGCAGCGCCTGCTGCCCACCGGCCAGCTCGACGCCGACCCGGCCACCGCCGCGCGCCTCTACGCGCTGGCGGGCACCGAGCTGGGCAGCCCGGCGCTACGCGACAGGGTGCTATTCTTGCTACTGAGCGGGCAGCTGGACGAAAACCTGCCCGGCGTGCTGGCGGCCTACCCCACCTTCAAGCGCCTCAACCAGGATTCGAGCTACGCGCGCAACCTGCACGCCATCGTGGGCAAGCGCGCGCGCCTGGGCGTGGGGCAGCCGGCCCCGGCCTTCGCGCTGCAAGACCATACCGGCCGCACCGTGACCCTGGCCGACCTGCGCGGCAAGGTGGTGTACCTCGACTTCTGGGGTAGCTGGTGCCCGCCGTGCATGAAGGAGCTGAACGAGTACAGCCACGCCCTGAAAAAGCAGTTTGAGGGCCGCGACGTGGTGTTTGTCTACATCTCGGTGGGCGATGCCGAGGAGAAATGGCAGAAGGTGCTAGTCGCCAGAAACCTGCTGAGCGCCAATGCCATCCATCTGCGCCAGCCCAAGGACGGGCAAACCGCCTTCGATTACCAAATCAACACCTTCCCGACCTACTGGCTCCTTGATAAGGCCGGGCGCATCGTGGATATGCAGGCCCCGCGGCCTTCGGAGGGCACGCGGGCGGCGGCGGCCATAGAGCAGGCTTTAGTTGGCCGTTAGCTATTGGCTTCCCGTCTACTGAGGGCCAACAGCCAGTAGCTAGCAGCCAAAAGCTGAAGACTAACAAAGCGCCGGCCAGCGTTGTTAAGACAAGCTGAGCCGGCAACGTGGTAGCGGCTACCACGTATCGGGCGGCGGAGTGCCTTTAAGTTCTAGTGTCAGTGTCAAGTTGTTGTCGCGTTATCGGGTTGCTGGTGCTGCTGGCCTTGGGGCTGCCGCGCGGCCTGCGGGCGCAGGAAGAATCGGCCACGGTGCGGGCGACCTTGCCTAAAAAACCGACCGGCAAAGCCCGCCGCGATACCACCTGGGAGCGCCCCGCGCCGCCCTTCTCGCACCGCCGCCTGGTAGTGCAGTACGACTCGCGCTACTCGTTTGTGAACGGCCGCCTCTGCACCATCAACGGCCTGAAGCTGGGCATGGAGTGGCGCGGCCGCGTGCGCACGGGCGCGGCGGTGTACTTCCTGAGCACGGGCATCCCGACGCGCCTGCCGCTGCCCGACAATGCCGCCGACGATGCCGACGCCGACCTGCGCTTTCGCTACCTGGCCGTCTACGCCGAGGGCGTGGTGCTGCAAAACTCGCGCTGGAGCCTCAGCGCCAACATGCAGCTGGGCCTGGGCACGGTGTACGTGCGCTACCTCAACGACTCGACCGGCCGCTACGACCGCACACCCCGCGACTTCGTGATGCTGGTGGAGCCTTCGGTGGCCGCCCAGATGCGGCTTTTCCGCTGGGCCGCGCTGGGCGCGGGCGCGGGCTGGCGGCAGCCGGTGCTGGTGGCTCCCATCATCCGGCGCGAGCTCAGCGGCCCGGTATTTTACCTGCGCGCCAACGTGCTGCTGGGCCCGCTGCTAAAGGTGGTGCGCGGCAAGGAGCGCCTCTTCACGCAGGACGGCCTGCGCGTGCGCGGCCTCGACAACTACACCCGCGACAAATTTTACGGCAGCAAAGGCGACCAAGAGGTGTATCGGTGAGCGGGGTTTTGGATGAGTGGATGAGTGGATGAGTGGGGAGTGCGGTCGTCATGCTGAGCGGAGCGCAGCGCAGTCGAAGC
>NZ_DASTEP010000023.1:0-42080 GCF_035709525.1 Hymenobacter sp.
AGCGGAGTCGAAGCATCTCTACCGCTTCGTTGCTAAACGTAAAGGTTAGTTCAGCGATAGAGATGCTTCGACTCCGCTGCGCTCCGCTCAGCATGACAACTAAAAGCCGAGTACCATGACTTTAAGAGCCCTCGAACCCGACGATTTAGAATTTTTATTTGCCCTCGAAAACGACCCCGACCTCTGGGCCGTTTCCGACGTGCTACCGGCCCCTATTTCGCGGCACGCGCTGCGCGAATACCTGCGCCACAGCGCCGCCAGCCTCGCCGAAGCTGGACAGATGCGCTTGATTATCAGTAGTGAGGAAGATAAGCCCGTGGGTACGCTCGACCTCTATGACTACTCGGCCCTGCACCAGCGGGCGGGCGTAGGCATCACAGTGCTCAAAAACGAGCGGCGGCGCGGCTATGCCCAAAAAGCCCTGCTGCAACTGCTGCCGTATGCCCGTGAGGCCCTGCGGCTACACCAGCTTTACTGCACCATTTCTGAAGACAATCTGGCTAGTATCAGCCTGTTCGCTAAAATTGGGTTTCAGAAAGTAGGCGTGCGCCGCGACTGGCTTCGTGCTGCAACCCCCGGCAGGTGGATAAATACAGTGGAAATGCAATTACTACTGAGCGAGTAGGAGGAAGGCTACGCAAAAACTACTATTTTACGTCCAAGTGTATCCTTTTGGACAATAGTATCGTAGAATTACACAAGCGTTGCCCGATAGCCGGACGATTTACCCGGCCCCGCAGCTCCCAAAGCCATTTCCTGTCCTTTTTTTCATGCCGCTTTCTACTCCGGCAGAAGCACCTGCGCGTGCCGATGCTACCGCTCCGGCTGCGGGCCAAGCCGACTCAACCCCCTTTACTTACTCTCTGCCCGACCTGGTTTGCTTCGCGCATTTGCACTGGGATTTTGTGTGGCAGCGCCCCCAGCACCTGCTGTCGCGCTTCGCGCAGCACGGCCGCGTTTTCTACGTCGAAGATGCCTTCTACCACGCCGATGACCTCATCGAGCCGCACCTGGAAGTGAAGGAGCGCCAGAATGGCGTGAAAGTACTGGTAGTACACCTGCCCCAGCGCCTGCGCGGCGACGAAGCCGCCGCCGACGCGGCCCAGGTGGAAGTTCTCAAGCAGTATTTCGCCGAAAACGAAGTTGATACTTACGTTTTCTGGATTTACACGCCGATGGCCATGAGCCGGGCGCGTGATTTTCAGCCGGTGCTCACCGTGTACGATTGCATGGATGAGCTGGCCCAATTCAAGTTTGCGCCGCCCGAGTTGCGCCAGCGCGAACAGGAATTATTTGAGAAGGCCGACCTCGTGTTCACGGGTGGTCAGCGCCTCTACGAAGCCAAGCGCGAGCAGCACGATGATGCTCACGCTTTTCCGAGCAGCATTGATAAGCAACACTTTGGCCAGGCCCGCAACCCCGAGCTGGCCGAGCCGGCCGACCAGGCCAGCATTCCGCACCCGCGCGTCGGCTTCTTCGGCGTGGTCGATGAGCGATTGGACATTGACCTGCTGGGCCAGTTGGCAACCAACCATCCCGAATGGCAATTCGTAATAATCGGGCCGGTGGTTAAAATCGACCCCGCCACGCTGCCGCACAACGCCAACATCCACTACCTCGGCGGCAAAAACTACCAGGAACTGCCCGCCTACCTGCGCGGCTGGGACGTGGCTACGCTTCTATTCGCTCGCAACGAGAGCACCGAGTTTATCTCGCCCACCAAAACGCCCGAGTACCTGGCCGCCGGCCGGCCCGTTGTCAGCACCAGCATCCGCGATGTGGTGCGTCCCTACGGCGACATGAACCTTGTGCAGATTGCCGACGACCCCAAGGAGTTTGGCCAAGCCATCGCTACTGCACTCGAGCAGGGCAAAGACGCCAACTGGCGCACCCGCACCGACGACTACCTGGCCACCATCAGCTGGGATTTGACCTGGCAGAACATGGTGAACCTCATGCAGGACCGCCTCGCTAAGAAATAGGTTTCTGGTTTCTCGTTGCTGGTTTCTGGTTAAAATTTTCAACCAGAAACCAGCAACGAGAAACCAGAAACAACAAAAAATACACTCCCCCATTTTCTAACTCCCCATTTATGTTCGATTATCTCATCGTCGGGGCCGGCTTCGCTGGCAGCGTCCTGGCCGAGCGCCTGGCTACCCGCAGCAACAAAAAAGTGCTCATCATCGACAAGCGGAGCCACATTGCGGGTAATGCCTACGACTGCTACAACGACGATGGGATTCTGATTCATAAATACGGCCCGCACATCTTTCACACCAACTCGAAAGACGTGTTCGACTACCTTGGTAACTTCACCGAGTGGCGTCCTTACGAGCACCGCGTGCTTGCCTCGGTAGATGGCCAATTGGTGCCGATGCCGATTAACCTCGACACCATCAACAAGCTGTACGGCCTGAACCTGACCAGCTTCCAGGTGGAGGAGTTCTTCCAGTCGGTAGCCGAAGACGTAGCGGAAATCAAAACGTCGGAAGACGTGGTGGTGAGCAAAGTAGGCCGCGAGCTGTACAACAAATTCTTCAAGAACTACACCAACAAGCAGTGGGGCCTCGACCCCTCGCAGCTGGATAAGTCGGTGACGAGCCGCGTGCCCACCCGCACCAACCGCGACGACCGCTACTTTACCGATACCTACCAGGCCATGCCCCTACACGGCTATACCCGGATGTTTGAGAACATGCTCAACCATCCGAATATTAAGGTAATGCTGAACACCGACTACCACGAGGTAGTGAAGTTCATTCCTTTCAAGGAGATGATTTTCACTGGCCCGGTAGACGAGTATTTCGACTTCAAATTCGGCAAGCTGCCCTACCGCTCGCTCGAGTTCAAGCACGACACGCTGAATAAAGAGCAGCACCTCGCCGCCCCGGTCGTAAACTACCCCAACGAGCACGCATATACCCGCATCACGGAGTTTAAGGCCCTCACCGGCCAGAGCCACCCCAAAACGGCCATTGTGTACGAGTACCCGCAGGCCGAGGGCGACCCCTACTACCCGATTCCGATGCCGGAGAATGCCGAACTGTATGCCAAGTACAAGAAGGCCGCCGACGAAACGCCGGGCGTGCACTTCGTAGGCCGCCTCGCTACCTACAAGTACTATAACATGGACCAGGTGGTAGCCCAGGCCCTGACGCTTTACAAGAAGCTGACGGAGAAGGAAGAAGCCGCTAAGCCCGTGCGCCCGACCATCGTAGCCGGCTCGACAGCCTTGGTGGAGAAGCTCATCAACCGCGAGCCCGCCAAGGAGTAGCAGGTGTTATACCGATTGTCTGAGAAATGCCCAGCCGCAAGGCGGGGCATTTTTTATTATCCTAGATGCCTAGCTGAAAAGTGCTTCATGCTTTAAGTCATAATAATTATCGTTTTCTGCCTAAATTCAGGTATGAAACGGCTGCTTATCTGTTGGTTGCTCTTTTTTATCGGGTGCGCTTATTGCAGCCCGGTTTTGGCGCAGCGCCGGCCAGGACCGGCAATGCGGACGCGGCCCTCGGGGGCGCGCTACCAGCGCTCGGCGGCCTACCGCGATTATTTCCGGCCGGGTGGCCAGCGCTATCAGTACGGGCCATCGCGCCGGGCCTATCACAATCGGCAGCCCTACCAGCCGCACACGTATTATCGCCGCCGGGCTGCTCCCCGGCTTCAGCCACCGCAACCAAAATCACGTTTAAAGTAGTTGGCGGCGCTTTCTTACTTTAACGATTAAGAATATGGTGCGTGTACTTGTAATGTTGCTGCTGGCGGCCGGGCTGCTACTGGCCGATGCCGGCCCCGCCCAGGCCCAGCGCGGCCGGGGCTACTACCGGGGGCGGGGCCACTATGGTCGGCCGGGACCGCGCTACTACGCGCCGCGTCCCCGCTATTATGGTCCGCCGCGTTATTATGCGCCGCGCTACTACCATGCGCCGCCCTATCGCTACTATGGCCGCCGCTACTACTACCGGCCCCGGCCGCGCTACTACGGGCCGCCCGGCCCGGGCATTATTATCCGGCCCTGACGTTACTGCCAATATTGCCGGCTCGTAAAACCCTGCACTCTTTTTGAGTGTGCGGGGTTTTATAGTTTACGGCGGGTGGCCCGGTTCGGCGGGCAGGCCTTAAATTTGTCCAGAACGCGCTGTCTTTTTTAGTCAATTCTTTACCCAATGTTAGATTTCTTCGGCAAAACCGTCGCCAAGCTGTTTGGCTCCAAAGCAGAAAAGGACCTCAAGGGCGTGGTGCCCTACGTGGCCCTCATCAATGCGGAATATGCCAAACTGGCCGACCTGAGCGACGACCAGCTGCGCCAGCGCACCCAGGAGGTGCGCCAGCAAATCGACGGCAAGCTCGCCGGCATCGACGGCCAGATTGCCGGTTTGCAGGGGCAGATTGACTCGCAGCCCAACCTCGACGTGAGCCGCAAGGAGGCGATTTTTGAGCAAATCGACGCCCTCGAAAAGCAGCGCAACAAAGACCTCGAAGTAGCCCTCACCGACGCGCTGCCCCAGGCCTTTGCCATCGTAAAAGAAACCGCCCGCCGCTACGCCCAAAACGGCCAGCTCGTGGTAACGGCCACCGACGCCGACCGCGAAATCGCCCGCACCAAGGGCAACGTGACCATCCAGGGCGACAAGGCTACTTGGAGCAACAAGTGGCTCGCGGCCGGCGCGGAAATCACTTGGGACATGGTGCACTACGACGTGCAGCTCATCGGCGGCGTGGTGCTGCACCAGGGCAAAATCGCGGAGATGGCCACGGGTGAAGGTAAAACGCTGGTTTCAACCCTGCCGGCCTTCCTCAACGCGCTCGGCGGCCGTGGCGTGCACTTGGTGACCGTCAACGACTACCTCGCCAAGCGTGACTCGGAGTGGAATGCGCCGCTGTTCGAGTTCCACGGCCTCACGGTGGACTGCATCGACAAGCACCAGCCTAACACTGATGCGCGCCGCAACGCCTACCTGGCCGACATTACCTACGGCACCAACAACGAGTTTGGCTTTGACTACCTGCGCGATAACATGGCCCGCGACCCCGCCGAGCTGGTGCAGCGCAAGCACCACTACGCGATGGTCGACGAAGTGGACTCGGTGCTGATTGACGATGCGCGCACGCCGCTTATCATCTCCGGCCCCGTGCCTAAGGGCGACGTGCACGAGTTTCTGGCGCTCAAGCCGCGCATTCAGCGCCTCGTGGAAGAGCAGAAAAAGCTGGTTCAGAGCTACCTCGTGCAGGCCCGCAAAGCCATTGCCGAAGGCAAAACCGGCGCGGTGGAAGGCGGCAAAGACGGCGACGGCGGCTTGGCTTTGTTCCGCGCCTACCGCGGCCTGCCCAAGAGCAAGCCGCTCATCAAGTTCCTGAGCGAATCGGGGATGCGGGTGATTTTGCAGCAAACCGAAAACCACTACCTGGCCGACAACTCGCGCCAGATGCCGGAAGCTGATAAGCCGCTGTATTTCACGATTGACGAGAAAAACAACCAGATTGAGCTGACCGAAAAAGGCATTGACCTGATTACGGCGCAGGGCGAAGACCCGCACCTGTTCATCATGCCCGACATCGGCGTCGAAATCGCCAACATCGAAAAGGCTGATGCCCTGACTGCGGAAGAGAAGCTTCAGCAGAAAGAGCAGCTGATGAGCGACTACCAGGAGAAATCGGAGCGCGTGCACACCGTGAACCAACTCCTGAAAGCCTACACGCTCTTCGAGAAAGACGACCAATACATCCTGAGCCAGGAAGGCAAGGTGATGATTGTGGACGAGCAAACCGGCCGCGTGATGGAAGGCCGCCGCTACTCCGACGGCCTGCACCAGGCCATCGAGGCTAAGGAAGGCGTGCGCATCGAAGACGCGACGCAGACCTACGCAACGGTGACGTTGCAGAACTTCTTCCGCATGTACCACAAGCTAGGCGGCATGACGGGTACGGCTGAAACCGAAGCTGGCGAATTGTGGGAAATCTACAAGCTCGACGTGGTAGTGATTCCGACCAACCGCGGCATTTTGCGGAAGGACGACCACGACAAGGTGTACCGCACGGTGCGCGAGAAGTACAACGCCGTAGCCGAGGAAATCCAGACGCTGGTGCAGGCCGGCCGGCCGGTGCTGGTGGGTACTACTTCGGTAGAAATCAGCGAGCTAGTAAGCCGCATGCTGAAGCTGCGCGGCATCAAGCACCAGGTGCTGAACGCCAAGCAAAACCAGCGCGAAGCCGAAATCGTGGCTGCCGCCGGCTACCCCGGCACCGTGACCATCGCCACCAACATGGCCGGCCGTGGTACCGACATCAAGCTGCGCGAAACCTCGCGCGAGGCGGGTGGCCTGGCCATCATCGGCACCGAGCGCCACGAAAGCCGCCGCGTGGACCGCCAGCTGCGGGGCCGCGCCGGCCGCCAGGGCGACCCGGGCTCCTCGCAGTTCTTCGTGTCGCTCGAAGACAACCTGATGCGTCTGTTTGGCTCGGAGCGCATTGCCAAGCTCATGGACCGCATGGGTATGGAAGAGGGCGAAGTGATTCAGCACTCGATGATTACGTCCTCGATTGAGCGGGCGCAGAAGAAGGTAGAGGAAAATAACTTCGGCACCCGCAAGCGCCTGCTGGAGTACGACGATGTCATGAATGCCCAGCGCGAGGTAGTATATCGCCGCCGCCGCAACGCCCTCTTTGGTGAGCGTCTGGAGTTGGATATTCTCAATCTTATCTACGACGTGAGCGAGGACATCGCGGCCGGCCACAAGGTCAGCAACGACTTCGAGGACTTCAAGCTGAGCATCATCAAGGACTTCGGCTACGACACGCACATCACGCAGGCCGAGTTTTCGGCCCTCACGGCCGAGCGCCTGACGCAGAAGCTCTACGACGAGGCCACTGGCTACTACGAAAGCAAGAATGAGCACATCGGCCAGAACGCCATGCCGATGATAAACGACCTGCTGAGCCAGAACACGCCCTACGAAAACATCGCCATTCCCTTCACCGATGGCCACAAGCACACGCAGGTAATTGCCAATCTGCGCAAGGCGCAGGCCAGCAATGGCCTGGATATTATCCGCCAGATGGAAAAAGGCGCGGTGCTTTCGACTATCGACGATGCCTGGACCCAGCACCTGCGCCAGATGGACGACCTCAAGCAGGTGGTGCAAAACGCAGTGTACGAGCAGAAAGACCCGCTCTTGGTGTACAAGTTCGAAGCGTTCGAGCTGTTCAAGCGCATGCTGAGCAAGGTGAACCACAGCACCAGCGGCTTCCTCTTCAAGGCCGACGTGCCGGTGGCCGCCGAGCCCGGCTTTGCCGAGCCCGACTTCTTCTACGAAGATGATATCGTGGAGCCCCTGCCTAAGCTGAAAGCCGAAAAAGCCGTGTCGGACGTGAGCCTCGGCGCGGGCCAGGAAGACCTCGACCAGGCCGCCGAGCTGGGTATCGGCGTAGCCCCCGCCATCAAGCAGGAGCCCGCCCGCAGCCAGAAGGTAGCCAATCGCAACGACAAGGTGACGGTGCAGTACATGGACGGCACCATCAAGCGCGACGTGAAGTACAAGGCCGTGGAGGAAGACCTCGCCGCCGAGCGCTGCGTGCTGGTGGAGGAGGCGTAAGGCTGCTTCAATTTAAATAGAAAAAAGGCCCGCGCAAGCGGGCCTTTTTTTGTGGTTGACAAGGAGATATAGCTAGTGAAGAAAAGGGTGTGCTATTTCAGAGTTGCCGCGCAACCATTGAAGAGCGTGTTCGGTCATCGGCCTGTACCCACTCACTTTTCTTCGTCACGCTTACCTCTTCAACGCATGAAAATCACCTTACGCAGCATATGGTCGCTGGTGCTGCTTCTGGCTGCCAGCGCTACCGCCCTGGCGCAGTCCCCAACCTGGCGGGCCGTTACGGCCATCAACAATACAAATGCGGTTTACTCGCGGGTGCGGGCAGTGGCTGCCGATGGCAACGGCAACCTGTACGTAGTCGGCAGCTATTCCGGCACCATTGTGCTGGGGGCGCTGTCGCTCAGTCATACTGCGGGGCTAAACACATTTGTGGCGAAGTGGAACATCGCCACTAGTGCCTACGTGTGGGCGCAGGCGTGCGGAGGAGTAGCGAATACGCTGACCGTGAGCGGCCCCAATGTCTATATTGGTGGCGTAGTATGGGCGGGCTCTGCCAGCTTTGGCCCTTACACCGCTAGCAATACCGGCAACAATGCCTTCGTGGCTAAGCTCACCGACAACGGCAGCAGCGGCAGCTTTGCGTGGGTGCAGCAGTTGGGCGGCGAAAGTTTTGCGGGCGTGCAGGCGCTGGCGGTAGCGGGCAGCAGCGTCTATGCCACGGGCGCGTTCAACTCCGGCACGGCCAGCTTCGGCTCGTACACGCTCACCAATGCTACGCCCGGCTATACGACCGCGGGCGAGTTGTACGTAGCCAAGCTTACCGATGCGAGCACCAGCGCTTCGGTGGCTTGGGCGCAGCAGGTAGCCGCCGGGCAAACGGGCAAGCAAGGCTACCCGCGGGGCCTGGCCGTAAGTGGCTCCAGCGTCTACGTCACCGGTTTCCCGGCCTTTGTGGCCAAGTTTAGCGATGCGGGCAGCTTTGCTTGGTCGAAGCCCGTTGGGGGGGCGCAGGTATACCCGGCCAGCCTGGCGGCGCGCGGGTCCGATATTTACGTAACGGGGCGGTTTACGGGGGCTACGGCCACTTTTGGTGCTACCACCCTGGCGCAAACCACCGGCTCGCCTACTTTCAGCGGCGACGTGTTTGTGGCAAAGCTCACCGATGCCGGCACCGCCGCTACCGATGGCTGGGCGCTGCAAGCCGGGGGCACCCGAAATGACAGTACCACGGCCATCGTAGCCAGCAGCAGCGGCCTCTACGTAGCAGGCAGCTTTAGCAGCCCCACCGCCAGCTTCGGTGCCACTACGGTTGCCAACGCTAGCACCAGCACCAACTTCTTTAACGGATACAGTGCTTTTGCGGCACGCATCGTCGAAACGGCCACCGGGGCCAGCTTTGCCAGGGCACTGCCGGCCGGCGGCGCTGGTGGGGCCCGGGCCACCAGCCTGGCTGCTAGTGGCAGCAGCCTCTACGTAGTTGGCTCGCTGGAGGGCACCAACGCCAGCTTTGGCAGCCTGACAGTCCTTGGCAATGTGAATAGCGGCGCCGGCTTTCTGGCCGAGATAGGGGGCGCAGCGCTGGCTACTCGCGCTGTTTCAGCGCTGGCCGAAGATGCTCTGTATCCCAACCCGGCCGCCCACGGCGCTGCTATGGTGCGCGTGCCAGTCGCAAAAGGCACCGCTACCCTTACGCTACTCGACGCCCTGGGCCGGGTAGTACGCACGCAGCCGGCTACCCCTGGCACCGAGTGCCAGCTCAATCTGGCGGGCCTCCGCGCTGGTGCGTATCTGGTGCGTGTGCAGGCTGGCGACCTCCTGGCCGTGCGCCAACTGCTGGTAGAATAGCATAACTGCCGAAACGTGCTATGGAAGAGGCCCGCACAAGCGGGCCTCTTTTTATGGGTGGCTAAGGGGGGGCGGGATGATGACTTTGCCTTAAGTGAAATAATTTTCTGCGTAGCATACGTATAGCTCCCGGCTTTGCCCATATATGGCCCACGTAGGCGTTACGTAACCAGCACCTGCCTGCCCCAACTACCCGTTACCCTCGCCGTACCTTTGCCCCATGCCCGCCCCTCACCTCGCCGCCCGCCTCGACCATACCCTGCTGCGGCCCGACTGCACCGAAGCCCAGATAAGCCTGCTGTGCCAGGAGGCCCGGCAGCACGGCTTTGCCAGCGCCTGCGTGCCGCCGTGCTACGTGCCGGTGGCCGCCCGCCTGCTCAGCGGCTCAGGCGTGGCCGTGTGCACGGTCATTGGCTTTCCGCTGGGCTATAGCAGCGCACGGGTAAAGTTTCGCGAAGCGGAAATCGCCCTGGGCGAAGGCGCCACCGAATTGGATTTGGTGCTCAATATCTCGGCCCTGAAATCGGGCAACTGGGACGCCGTGCGGGCCGAGGTCGAGGACATCGCCGACCTCTGCGACGTAAACGATGCCCTACTCAAGGTTATTATCGAAACCGCCCTGCTCACCGAAGAGGAGATGGAAACGGCCGCCCGCCTCTGCGCCGAGGCTGGGGCCAACTTCGTGAAAACCAGCACGGGCTTTGCCAGCCGGGGTGCGTCGGTGGCCGATGTGGAACTGCTGCGCCGCGTGCTACCCCCCGAGGTGCGGATAAAGGCCAGCGGCGGCATTCGCACCCGCGCGCAGGCGCTGGCTTTGCTGGCCGCCGGGGCCGACCGCCTGGGTACTTCTAACAGTCTGGTTATTATTGAAGACGATGCGCCTACGCACTCCTAAGGCTATGCTGCTTTTGAGCCTGCCGCTGCTGGTGGCTTGCGCCACCACGGCCCCCACCGCGCCCGTGGCCACCAAGGCTGCGCCCACCGACACGGTGCGCAAAACCACGGCCCTCATGCCGGCCGAAGACCTCACTAAGTACCGGCCCACCTTTGCGCTGGCTGGCGGGGTGGCCGGGCCCGGCGCTACTACCGCCGCGCCGCGCCTGGCCACCCCGCCCGCGCCCAAAGCCGCCCCCGTGCCCACCAGCGCCGTGACGGCCCAGGTAGAGCAGCGCCTGCGCGACCAGGCCTTCACCAACCAGAACGTGAAGTATACCAGCGGCTACCGCATCCGGGTGTACCTGGGGCTGGAGCGGGAGCAGGCCATGACCATCCGCCGCCAGATAATCGGCCGCTACCCCGAAGAGACTGACTACCTCACCTTCAAGCAGCCCGTGTATCGGCTCTACATCGGTGATTATACCACCCGGCTGGAGGCGGCGCGCGGCCTGGCCCGCGTGCGCCCCTTTGCGCCCAAGGCCGAGCTGGAAGCCATGCAGGTATTATTGAATAAAACGCCCTAGCCAAGCTGTAAAACGGAGTGGCACTCCGTTCACGTTAGGTCTTGCCCAGACGCGGAAACGGAGTGCCACTCCGTTTTACCTGCCATGCTAGCTACTCTCAAAACCCGCGCGGCCGCTCTCGCCCCCGAGCTTTCAGCCCTACGCCACCACCTACACGCGCACCCCGAGCTGTCGTTTAAGGAAACCGAAACGGCGGCCTTTGTAACCCAGAAGCTGACCGAAATGGGCCTGCAACCCTACGCCGTGGCCGGCACCGGCGTGGTGGCCCTCATTGAGGGGCAGGCGGGCGGGCCGGTAGTGGCCCTGCGCGCCGACATGGACGCGCTGCCCATTCAGGAACTGAGCGACGTGCCCTACAAATCGACCCGGCCCGGCGTGATGCACGCCTGCGGGCACGACGTACACACGACCTGCCTGCTGGGCGCGGCCCGGCTGCTGACGGAGCTAAAGGGCGAATTCAAGGGCACCGTGAAGCTCGTGTTTCAGCCCGGCGAGGAGCTGCTGCCGGGCGGCGCTTCGCTGATGATAAAAGACGGCGTGCTCGAAAACCCCGCCCCGGCCGAGATACTCGGGCAGCACGTATTTCCGCGGCTGCCGGTGGGACAAATAGGGCTGCGGCCGGGCCGCTACATGGCCAGCACCGACGAGCTATACCTGCGCATCAAGGGCAAGGGCGGGCACGGTGCCATGCCCGAGCTCAACCTCGACCCGGTGCTGGTGGCCGCCCACCTCATCGTGGCCGCCCAGCAGATAGTGAGCCGCCGCGCCAACCCCAAAATGCCCTCGGTGCTGAGTTTCGGCAAAGTCATCGCCAACGGTGCCACCAACGTCATCCCCGACGAGGTGTACATCGAAGGCACCTTCCGCACGCTCGATGAGGCGTGGCGCGACGAGGCCCACCAGCACCTGCGGCAACTCTGCGAAGGGCTGGCCGCCAGCATGGGCGCGGTGTGCGAATTAGAAATCCGCCGCGGCTACCCCTGCCTCGACAACAACCCCGCCGTGACGGCCCGCGTGCGCGCCGCCGCTGAAGCTTACTTGGGGGCCGAAAACGTGATTGAGCTCGACCAGTGGCTCGCAGCTGAGGACTTTGCCTACTTCTCGCAGGCCGCGCCGGCGTGCTTTTACCGCCTGGGCACGCGGGCTGTGGATGGCCGCTTCGCGGCCTCGGTGCACACGCCTACCTTCGATGTCGATGAGCAGGCGCTCAGCATTGGGGCGGGGCTCATGGCGTGGCTTACCTTGCAGGAGTTGGCTGGATTAACCGCCTGATTTACTAGTGTGCTTATGCGTAATAGCTTATTCTCTTTAACCTTGCTGGGCGGTCTGGTAGCTGGCAGCCATACGGCTTCGGCCCAATACGACCCCAACGTGGCCCAGCGCGTGGTGCGGCCGCTGGAACTGTGGCCCGAGCTGCAAGCCGAGCTGGCGCTGAAGAACAGCGACTATTTACTCTTGGTGCTACACGGCGAGCGTGGCACTGGTCAGTATGCCGTTCGCAACCCACCGCTGGGCTTTGATACTCGCCGCGCATTAGTTGCCTACGAGCACTTCTGGAACCTAAACTGGAGCTGGGGTGGAACCCTGCGCTACGAAGCAGATGGTAATTTCGAAACCAATAGCTACTACAGCAATCTAGTAGTGCCCGAGGTAGTGGTACGCCACCGTTCCACCATCTTCGGCGGCCTCACCTTTGGGCAGCGCCTGGGGGTGGAGCGCCAATTTCTTGTAAGCCGGCAGCCGTTGGGCTTCTCCGCACCCGATGGTCAGTTCTGGACGCGCCTGCGCGTGGATGTAGAGCGGTTGTTTCCGCTGGGTGCCAAGGCCGATGGCCTAGCCCTACGCCCCCGCCTGAGCTATATGGCCAGCACGCATCTGCGCCTCCAAAAAGACGATAACGCGCCCGCCGAGCGTACCATCCAGTGGACTAGCCTGCGGGCCGAGGTGGGCGTGCGGCTGTCGTCGGTTATCGACTTTACGCCTTGGTTTGCCTACCAGACGAGCTATAAGCAGTCGCTCGTGTTCACCGATGCCAATGGTAATCCAGTGTCAGGCGGTAAGACTAATTACGTGTTCCCCACGCTGGGGCTCGATGTACGTTTTACTATCCCTTCGGCTGGAGGTAGTGGAGCCAAGACTGACCATTCGCAATTGCCGACCCAGCACTAAGAAACGGCGGCTGTCAAAATGACCGGTTTTGAGAATATTGTAAAGCGCCTCTCCAGAACGGAGAGGCGCTTTTTTGTGGTGTGTTGTCAAACAAGCATTTTGTATAAATGTAAAATCCGGACTTTTTGGCGTATCTTGGTAATGGCATAAAGTTTATAGGTAAGAGGAGTGTCGCCGCGCAGTAACGCGGCTTTTCAACCCCAACTCAACCAAAACCTATCTACTTATCATGGCAACTTTGCTGTATAACCGCCCCGCCCTGGCCCCCGCCCGCGCCTTCAACTCGCTGCTCAACGAAGTGCTGCGCGACACCCAGCCCGCCGCGCCCCAGCCCTCGACTTCGTTTGTGCCCGCCACCGACATCTTCGAAACCAGCGCCGGCTACGAGCTGCACCTCGCCCTGCCCGGCGTGGCCAAGGAGGCCGTCAGCATCGACTTCCAGGAAGGCCAGCTGGTAGTGACCGGCCACCGCCCGGCCCCGACCACTGAGGGCGACGACGCCCCCAAGCTGCGCCGCGTGGAGACGCGCTTCGGCGAGTTCAGCCGCACCTTCCGCCTGCCCGAGACGGTGAACGTGAAAGCCATCACGGCCGAGCTCACCGACGGCCTGCTGCGCGTAAACCTGCCTTTCGACACCGAGAAGAAAACCAAGCAGCGCATCGAAGTGCGCTAGGCCCCGGCTTCGACACTGAAAAAGGCACCCTCTGCGGGTGCCTTTTTTGGTCCGGGAATTGTATAATTGCTTTCGGCGACGCAACCCTCGGGCACGAAAAATCCTCTCTTTGGCGTTGAGCTTCGTAAGACCGTACCGCAGCGGGCCGGCCCCGAAAGCGACCCGTAGCCCTTGCCTGGTTCCGGCGCTTTTTGTTACTTCGCAATCCTTTCTTTCCCCTCTTTAAAAACAACCCCAATGCAAGCTAAAAACATGATGCTCGGCCTGCTGACTTCTGCCGTACTAGGCGGCGGCGTGGCCGTAGGGGGGTATAAGCTGCTGGAAACCGAGCCGGGCGTGGCTCAGACGACGGTGGCTTCCGACCCCCAGGTGCGCTACACGTCGGCCATGCGCAGCAGCGCCTACGCCGCCCCCGAAGGCCTCAACTTCGTGGCCGCCGCCGCCGCTACCACCCCGGCCGTGGTGCACGTCATGACAGAGTACAAGGCCGAGCCCCAGCGCCAGTCGCGCATGCAGATGGACCCCTTGTTCCGCCAGTTCTTCGGCGACCAGTTTGAGGACCAGTTGCGCGGGCAGCGCCAGCCCCAGGGCGGCGGCGAAGGCTCGGGCTCGGGCGTTATCATTGCCGCCAACGGCTACATCGTCACCAACAACCACGTCATCGATAAGGCCTCCAAAATAACGGTGGTGCTCGACGACAAACGCAAGTTCGACGCCGAGCTGGTGGGCACCGACCCCAGCACCGACCTGGCCGTACTGAAAGTGAAGGCCGACAACCTGCCCTTCATCAAGTACGGCAACTCGGACGAGGTGAAGGTAGGCCAGTGGGTGCTCGCCGTGGGCAACCCCTTCAACCTGAACTCGACCGTGACGGCCGGTATCGTGTCGGCTAAGGGCCGCAGCATCGGCATTCTGGCCCGCGACCAGGAAATGGGCATCGAGTCGTTTATCCAGACCGATGCCGTGGTGAACCCCGGCAACTCGGGCGGCGCGCTCGTGAATACCAACGGCGACCTGGTGGGCATCAACTCGGCCATCTCCTCGCACACCGGCTCGTTTGAGGGCTACGCCTTCGCCGTGCCCAGCTCCATCGTGAGCAAGGTGGTAGATGACCTGCTGAAATACAAGGTAGTGCAGCGCGCGCTGCTCGGCGTTCGCATTCAGGAAGTGGATGCCCGCTTGGCTTCGGAGAAAAAACTCAACACCCTGAACGGCGTGTACGTGCAGGGCCTCACGCCCGGCAGCTCGGCCGCCGCGGCCGGCCTCAAGACGGGTGACATCATCACCGACATCAACGGCATCAGCGTCAATACCTCGGCGCAGTTGCAGGAGCAGGTGTCGCGCTTCCGCCCCGGTGACAAGATTAAGGTAGGCTACCTGCGCAACGACAACAAGGAGGTGGCTACCGCTACTCTGTTCAACGCTTCCAACACCACGGCCGTGGTGAAAGACATGCCCGCCACGGCGGCCGTAAGCTACGAGGGTGCCAAATTTGGCCCCGTATCGGCCCGCCTGCAAAACGAGCTGGGCATCGATGGCGGTGCGCAGATTAGCGGCGTGCGAGGCTCCAACTTCCGCGAAACCGGCATGGCCGAAGGCTTCATTATCACGCGCATCGACAAAAACCCGGTGCGCAAGCCCGCTGATGTGAAGAACTTCCTGGAGCAAGCCAAAGACAACTCGGGCGCGCTCGTGGAGGGCGTGTACCCCGACGGCCGCAAGGCCTACTACCCCATCGGCCGCGAATAGGTAGCCGTTAGCAAATGCAGAAGCCCTCGCCAGTAGCTGGCGGGGGCTTTTTTATTGAAACTTTAAGTGCTGAGTGTTGAGGCTTGGGCTTGCAGCGCTGGCCAACTCAACACTCAAAACTCCACGGCCGCCTACGGCCCTATCCAGCTTTTCACGCCCGAGTACTGCGGGTGGTAGAGCCCGCCAGCGCGGCGGCTTCTACAAAGACGCGGGTGCCCGAAGCGAATAGGCCCAGCTTGCGGCCCCCGCCCACGGCCACGCCGGCATCTAGGGTGGCCACGGCCGCTTGCAGGGCCGGCAGCAGCGCGCTCCCGTTGTGTAGGGGCTGGCTGCCACCCGTAGCCGCCGCCGCGCCCACCTGAGCGGCCGGCGCAATACCTTTACGACCTGCCACCCCGCTTTTGCTGCCGCCCATGAACCTGCCCGTAGCCCGCTACCCCGATAGCTTTACCCTCGCCTACCTGCCCGACGAGCGCCTGCTGATAGGCCGCTGGCTGCGGCCCGTGACGCTGGCCGAGCTGCAAGCCCACTACCAGGAAACCCTGCACGCCGCCCTGGCCCACGACAACTGCCGCCACTGGCTGCTCGACGTGCGCCGCCGCGCCATCAACGACCCCGAGGCCAAGCGCTGGTTTGGGGAGGAGTTTGGCCCTACGCTGCCGGGCGTGCTGGGCAAGCCGGTGGTCATCGCCTACTTTGCGCGGGTGGGGCAGGAAACGGCCACCACCGACCCCGTGCTGCGCGAAAACATCCGGCAGGGCGAGCAGCAGGGGGCGCGCTACCACTACTTCGACCAAGAGGGCGCGGCTATGGCGTGGCTGGCCGAGCAGCCGTAAGCCTGGCGGTGATTTTGAGTTAAGCGGGAAGAGGTAGGGGGAGCTAATTGCTAGGGGCGTTGCGTAGGTAGCCCCAACTCCACGCAAGCGCGTAGCTTTGCCCGGTATCCTTCCTTTCCCCTCAGCCACCCCCATGAAGCAGGCCCTCGAAGAAGCGACCACCCCCGACGTAACCGTGGCCCACCCCCACGCCGACCCCCACGGCATCCAGGATGTGCTGCGCCAGCTCGGCATCGAGCCCCACAACCCCGCCTACAGCACCGGTCGCGTGTGGGGCGGCACGGGCGAAACCAAAGCCATCGTATCGCCGGCCGATGGCCGCGAAATAGCCACCGTAGCCCTGGCCACCCTGGCCGACTACGAAACCGTGGTGCGGGCCGCCGACGTGGCTTTCCGGCACTGGCGGCTGGTGCCGGCTCCCAAGCGTGGCGAAATAGTGCGCCAGATTGGCAACGAGCTGCGCCACCACAAAGAAGCCCTGGGCAAGCTCGTGAGCTACGAGATGGGCAAGATATTGCAGGAGGGCCTGGGCGAAGTGCAGGAGATGATTGACATCTGCGACTTTGCCGTGGGCCTCTCGCGACAGCTGCACGGCTTCACCATGCACTCCGAGCGGCCGGCCCACCGCATGTACGAGCAGTACCACCCGCTGGGCGTGGTGGGCATCATTTCGGCCTTCAACTTCCCGGTGGCCGTGTGGAGCTGGAACGCCATGCTGGCCGCCGTGTGCGGCGATGTGTGCGTGTGGAAGCCTTCCGAAAAGACGCCGCTGGTGGCGGTGGCCATTCAGCACATCCTGCACAAGGTACTAGCCGAGAATGACCTGCCCGAGGGCATTTTTAACCTGGTGCTGGGCGGCCCCGAGGTGGGCGAGGCCATGGCCAAGGACGAGCGCGTGCCCCTGGTGTCGGCCACGGGCAGCACCCGCATGGGCCGGGCTGTGGGTGCGGCCGTGGGCCAGCGCCTGGGCCGGGCGTTGCTGGAGCTGGGTGGCAACAACGCCATCATCCTTACCCCGCAGGCCGACCTCGAAATGGCCATGCGCGCCATCGTGTTTGGGGCGGTGGGCACGGCCGGGCAGCGCTGCACTACCACGCGGCGGCTCATTATTCACGACAGCATTTTTGAGGAAGTAAAAACCCGTTTGGTGGCCGCCTACGCCAATTTGCCCATCGGCCACCCCTTGCAGGCCGGTACGCTGGTAGGCCCACTCATCGATGCCGACGCCGTGACGCTCTTCACCAATGCCATCGCGCAGGTGCAGCAGGAAGGCGGCACCCTGCTGGCCGGCGGGCAGGTGGTGAGCAGCGCCGAGCTGCACGGTGGCCACTACGTGCTGCCCGCCCTGGTGGCGGCCGAAAACCACTACCCCACGGTGCAGGCCGAAACCTTCGCGCCCATTTTGTACCTCATCAAGTACAGCGGCGGCGTGCAGGATGCCATCGCGCTGCAAAACGACGTGCGGCAGGGCTTGTCGTCGGCCGTGTTTACTGACAGCCTGCGCGAGGCGGAGGCTTTCCTGTCGGCCGCCGGCTCCGACTGCGGCATCGCCAACGTGAACATCGGCACCAGCGGGGCTGAAATCGGCGGGGCCTTCGGCGGCGAAAAGGAAACCGGCGGCGGCCGCGAGTCGGGCTCCGACGCCTGGAAAGTATACATGCGCCGCCAAACCAATACCCTCAACTACGGCACCGAGCTGCCGCTGGCGCAAGGGATAAAGTTTGACATTTAGGCTGGAAGGCCCCTCTACTACCGCGCATAAGCTAGCCGTAGAGGGGCCTGGGCCTTATTTTTCAAACTTGAGGTCGCCGTGGCCCCGGTAATAAACGTGCTTACCAGGCTCATAAATGACGTAGTACAGCCGGTAGAAGGTAGGCGGTGAGTACTTCACGGGGTCGAGCCGGGGCATGAGCATCAGGCTGTTGGCCTGGAGCTCGTGGTCAAAAGCCAACTCTACCTTGTAAGTGGCATTGACGATGACCATACTCACCCGCGTGTTGCCCGTGGGCAAGGTAGTCGAGCTGGGGTTGGGCGTTATCGAGAACGTGCAGCCAACGTCGCGGTTGCTGGGGTTGGGGTACACCGTCGTTTCCCAGGTGCCGGCGGCTAGTTGCGGGGCGTCCAGGGGCAGGTTGAGCTTGGCAAACAGAGACCGTTCGGTGGCGTTCCAGCTGGGGTCGCTGGTCCAGTCGGTGGGGTCGATTTGGCCGGTGCGCAGGTTGGCACCATCGCGCGCGGTGAAGCCACCGTTGGGGCCAAAGTCAATGGTTGGCTCTTGGTTGTCTTTGTGGCAGGCCGTAGCCAGGCCTGCCAGCGCCAGCAGCAGCAGTAGTTTTTTAGACATCAGGAAAGTAGCTATCGAAAAAGGAGCGTGACTTTACGAAGATGCGACGCCCAATCCCAAAAAAACGCCCGCCCTGCTTTTAGGTAAAGCAAGGCGGGCGTTTTGCCGCGTGGGAGCAGGAGCGTGAGCGAGGCGCTACTGCCCGGCCGACTGCACGGCCTGCGGCAGCACCTTGGCCAATGCCTCGGCCTGGGCGCGGGTAAAATTGCCCTGCACCTGCACCAGCACGAAGGAATCGGCGGCATTGGGCAGCGCGCCCGTAGCCACGATTTCGCTCACCTTGTCGCCCGACATGCGGATGACGGAATTATAATTGCCAGCCGACGATGTGCCCGAGGTGAGCGGGGTGTACTTTTCGGCGGCCAGCAGGCCGTTGACCTCGCCCAGCAAGCCCTGCTGCGACAAGTCGAGCGCCCGCGTGCTGGTAGGCGCAAACGTGAGCGCCCGCGCCGAGCGCACGCCGGTGATGGCATTGGTGAGCTCGGAGCCGCCAAACAGCTTGGCTGCCTGCACCAAGGCCAGGCGCTGCAAGATGCTGGCCGACCACTCGGTGGTGCGGAAGCCCGAGCGGTTTTCGTATTTGTTGAAGAACGCCGCCACGGTGCGGGCGGGCGTGGCCGGCCCGCTGGCTCGGCAAGCCCCCAGCAAAGTGAGGGCCACTAGCAGCGCCGCCAGCGCCAGGCGGGCGGCGGGGGCGCGGTGGGTAAGGGAGGAGAAGCGCATAAGAAAAGGCTATGAAAGAGCGGCAGCAACAAACGCAACGGGGCAAAGCGCGTGCCCGATTTCGTTTGTTGCTGCCGCTGGCTTTAACATAAAAGAGGCAAGGCTAGCTGTGCGCCCCGGCCGTGGAGCCCTCGTCGGTGGGGTCCGTTACGCCGCGGCGCTGGCCCTGGCTATCAACGGGGCCTTCGGCGGCCGTGATTTCATCGTCCTCGTCGGAGGTCACGTATTCGTTGGAAGTGGGGCCGAGGCCGCCGTTTTTCTGGGCCAGGTCGGCTTCGGCCTGGGCAAACTTGAGGTTGAGCAGCGAGTCGTCGCCGGTAGCGTCGGGGGTAGTGTTTTTTTGGTCTTGAGCCATGAGGAAGCGCCGGCCGGCCGGGATGTGGGCAGCCACCGGGTAGGCTATACTACGCGCCGGCCGCGCCGGGGTTGGGGGGCCGTGGGCAAGGCGGGCCGTCGTAGTTTTGGGTTGTTTTACGCCATTCCTTCGTTGCTACCCATGACGCCGACTACGCCGCCCACCGATTTTGACCCCCTGCACAACCCCTGGCAAACGCACGGCACGGCCGTGGTGTATGAAAACCCCTGGATAAAAGTGCGCCAGGACGAGATAACCAACCCCAAGGGCGGGGCGGGCGTGTACGGCGTGGTGTCGATGAAAAACAAGGCCATCGGCATCGTGCCCCTCGACACCGAGGGCAACACCTGGCTGGTGGGCCAGTACCGCTACACCCTCAACGAATACTGCTGGGAAATACCCATGGGCGGCGGCCTGCTCGAGCACACCCCACTGGAGTCGGCCCAGCGCGAGCTGCGCGAAGAAACCGGCCTCACCGCCGCCCGCTGGACGCGCATCGCCCGCTTGCACACTTCCAACTCGGTTACCGATGAAGAGGGCTTCGTGTTTTTGGCCGAAGACCTGACCCAGGGCGAATGGGAGCCCGAAGAAAGCGAAGACCTGCGGGTATGGAAATTGCCCCTGGCCCAGGCCGTGGCGATGGTGATGAACGACGAAATCACGGACGCCATCAGCGCGGCCGGGCTGCTGAAGGCCGAGAAGTTTTTGGCGGCGCGGGGGTAGGGGAGGGCTGGCCACGCCCGTTGTGCGGCGAGCCGCGCCCGTCATGCTGAGCGAAGCGTAGCGCAGCCGAAGCATCTCTACCGTTTCGTTGCGGGCGTCAGGAGTTAGTTCACTGATAGAGATGCTTCGACTCCGCTGCGCTCCGCTCAGCATGACGGGCGCTGCCCGCTGCTCAACAGATGCGGGCGCAAAACAGCCCCCCAAACTTACCTTTGCCCCATGCCTGCGTTTCTCCGCTACATCGGTCATCGCCTGTACACCACCTGGGCCACGTTCTGGTTTGTAGTACCCTTCGTGGTGACCTACCCCGTGCAGTGGCTGCTCAACCGGCTGGGCTACCGCCGCCAGCTACACACCCTGAATCGGGGCTGGGCCCGGTTTTCCATCTTCATGTGGGGCGTGCCGGTAGAGGTAGTGCGCGAAAGCCCGGCCCCCGCGCCGCAGCCCTGCCTCTACCTATCCAACCACGGCTCGTATGTCGACATCATGCTCATGTTCAAGACCATCCCTGGTTTCCTGAACATGATGGGCAAAGACTCGCTGGCGCGCACGCCGCTGTGGGGGCCGCTTTTCGCGGGCACCTACGTGGTAGTGAACCGGGGCAGCGCCGTGGCGCGGGGCCGCTCCTTTGCCCAGGCGCGCAAGGAACTGCTGGAGGGCCGCTCGCTGGCCGTGTTTCCGGAAGGCACCATCGGCGACACGCCCGGCGAGGCGCTGGGGCCGCTGCTCGATGGCGCGTTTCAATTGGCCATCAGCACGGGCACGCCCATCGTGCCAGTAAGTATGCCCTTGAACCATAAGTTTATGCCTTCGGTGAAGGGCCTGCGCGTGCGCTACGCCAAATTGCGCATCGTCTTCCACGCCCCCATCGAAACCAAAGGCCTGACCCCGGCCGACATCCCCGCCCTCAAAGCCCAGGTAGCCGCCCAGATAACCGACGACTTCGTGCCCGAGGGCGGGGGCATCCCGGAGCCCAGCCGCTGGCGATGAGTAAGTTTGGTGATGAGTGGTTTGTTGGATGAGTGGATGAGTGGGCACCCGTCATGCTGAGCGTAGCGAAGCATCTCTATCGCTTCGCTGAGCGGTTTGGAAGAAGCGGCAGAGATGCTTCGGCTTCGCTCAGCATGACAGTACTCCTCATCCGTTCATCCGCTCATCCAAAAACCTACTCACTTCGAAACCCACCCATCCGCCACCCACTCATCCACTCCTCCCAACATCCACTCCTCCATCATATGAACACCGAAACCCTGCGTGGCCTCGCGCACCTGGCCCGCCTCGAATTTGACCCCGCCCGCGAAGAGCAGATGCTCAAAGACCTCAACGGCATCCTGGACTGGGTGGCCCAACTCGAAAAGGTAGATACCGAGGGCGTGGCCCCGCTGGTGCACCTCTCGCACGAGCTGAACGTGCTGCGCGACGACGTAGCCCGCAACACCATCACCCACCAGGAGGGCCTCAAAAACGCCCCCCGCAAGGACACCGACTACTTCCGCGTGCCCAAGGTGCTGGACTAAAAAGGTGAAGATGAGCGTTGATGTGCAAGATGTGGAAATGCCGTGCGCGGTGGCTGGCTCAGCGTAGCTTGGCGGCTGCGCCTCACACTTTGTGAATTTCACATTTTCATATCTTCCACATTCCTCACATCAATCATCTTTCCCGATTTTCCTTGGCTGACTTCTCGTTTTGGCGGCGCTCGGCGGCGCTGCCGATGTTGCTGGCGGTGCTGGCCGTAGGGCTGGCGGTGTATTACTACTTTGCCGGTGAGGCGGCCACGCTGCCGCTGGTGCTGGTGCCGCATCTGGCACCCACGCCCCTGGTGCTCGACTCGGTGGCCGTGGGCGCCACCCACCTGCCCGTGCCGGCCAATGGCTACCTCACCACGCTCACCCACGACTTTGGGGGGCCGTACACGCAGCCGCTGGCGGCGGGGCTGTGGCTCGGGCTGCTGGCGGCGGGCCTCGCGGGCTGGCTGGCGGTGGTGAGTATGCTGGCGCGGCCGGCCTTTATCGTGGGCACGGTGCCGGTCATCTTTTTGCTGATGTCGCTGAGCGTGGACGGGCTGGGCGTGGTGCCCTACGGCGAGCAGGGTTTTCTGGTGCTGAGCCTGGTAGTGCTCTGCGGCACGGCCTTCGGCCTGCACGCCTACGGCGAAGAGGTGGGCATTCGGAAGCGGGTGCTGCTGTTTGGTGCCTTGGTGGCGGGGTTGGCAGCGCTCATTTTCAGCCGCTCAGACCTATCTGCCGACGAAACGCTGCTGCACCTGGCGGCCTTCGGCACGCCGGCCGGCGCGGTGCTGGTAGCGGCGTTGGTGCTGTGGGTAGCCATCGAAAACGTGCGGGCCCTGGTGTGGTTCAATACCCAGGCCGCGCAGCCCGACGGCCGGTTTGGGCTACTGCCGCTGCTGCTGGCCAGCGGGCTCTACCTGGGCGCGCTGGGCTTTTACTGGTGGAATAACGGCGAGGTACGGCTGCTCTTCGGCCTGCGCCTCGACCCGCTGGTGCTGCTGCTGCCGGCCGTGCTGGCGGGCGGCCTGGGGCTGGCCCGCCGCCAGCCCAGCTACGGCGAGTGGGTGCCCTACGTGGCGGCCCGCCCGCTGTATTGGCTGCTGGTAGCGCTGGCCGCCAGCGCGCTCAGCTACATGCTGGCCACGGCCAATGCGCCATTGCTCGATGCCGCCCGCGCCTTCACGGTGCTGGCCTTGCTGGGGCTGGGCGGGGCCTTTCTGCTGTACGTGCTCATCAACTTTGGGGCGCTGCTGCAACAGCGCCTGCAAGTGTATAAGGTGGTGTTTGAGCCGCGCCGGCTGCCGTTTTACACGGTGTACGTGCTGGGGCTGAGCGTGCTCATCCTGGTGCAGCTGCGCAACAACTGGTCGCTGCTGAGCCTGGTGAAAGCGGGGCAATACAACCAGCTCGGCGACCTCACCCGCCAGCAAAGCGAAACCCGCCCCGACGACCTGGGCCTGGCCGGCCTGGCCGAGCGCTACTACGCCGAAAGCAGCGACGTGCTCGACCGCTTCAACCGCCCCGGCCAGCTGGGGCGGGCGGCCCTCTACCGCTTCCGCGACCAGCGCCAAAACGAGCTGAACGCCCTGCGCCGCGCCAACCGCCGCCAGCCCGACGCCAAGCTGAGCTTGCGGCTGGCCGCGCTCTACGACGGGCCGGCCGACTTCTTTGAGGCATTAGAGGTACTGCGCGAAGGAAGGCGTGATTTTCCGCGCAATGCGGCGCTGGCGTCGGACCTGGCGCAGCTGTTCACGCGCTCGGCGCTGACGGACTCGGTTGTCTTTTACCTGGGTCAGGCCGAAAAGCTGGCCCCTGGCTCTTATGCTGGTAAAACCAATCAGCTGGCCTTCCTGACCCAACAACACCTGCTACCTGCCGCCGACAAACTAACCGCGCAGCTTGCCGCCCAACCCGACGAGCCCGCCCTGCGCAGCAACCAATACTTGCTGGCGCTGCTGAGCGCCCGCCGCCCAGTCGCGCCGGCCCCGCCTACGGCGCTGGTGCTCGATGCGGCGTCATTTGCTGAGCTCTACCACGGCGCGCTGCAAGCCACCCAGCAAATAAGCAAAGGCAAAACCAACCTGCTCAAGCCCTGGCTGGCGCAGGTGCAGCAAGCCGCCGCCCGCCCCGAAAACGCGCCATATTACGAGCAGCTCCTCTTTTTGCAGGCGCTGCTGCTGCACGCGGGCGGCCGCGAAGTGCTGGCCCGGCAGGCGCTGGCCCCGCTGGCAGTGGGCAACGGCCGCACGGCCGGCTACTACCAATACGTATTAGGTATCTGGCAATTGCAGCAAGGGCAATATGCCACCGCCGCCGCGCAACTGGCGCTCGCCGCTGAGCACGGCCTGCCGCTGGCGCAGCCAGCGCGGGCCTGGGCGTTGCAATTAGATGGGCAGCCCGACTCGGCGCGGGCCGTGGCGCAACGCCTGGCTACCGGCCCCGACTCGGCGGCACGGCCCACGGGCCAGCGGCTGCTGGCGGCGCTGGCCGCGCCGGCTACCACCACGCCTAAGCCAAAGCGCGTGGGCGATGCGCTACTAGCCAAAGCCCGGCAGGCCGAAGCCAACCCTGCGCAGGCCAGCAAGTTATATCAACAGCTACTAGCCGCCGCGCCCTTCAATGAAGCGGCCGTGCTGGCGGCGGCGCGCTTCTACACCGCGCAACGCCGGCCCAGCGATGCCTACGAAGCCCTGCGCCTGGGCACGGCCGAAAACCCGGCGTCGCTGCCTTTGCAGCAGGCTTTTGCGCTGGCCGCCGCCGATGCGGGCCTGGCCGAGTTGGCCGAGCCGGCCCTCGCGCAGCTGCGCCCACGCCTCGACCCGGCCGCCTACGCTAACTTGCTGGCGCAATTTGCGGCCCGGCGGGCGGCCTACGCGGCAGCCCGCGCGGCCTTCTCGGCCGATGCCGCGCCGACCTTGCCCAGCCGCTAACCTTTTTCTGCCTTTTCCTACGTCATGCCTCCCGTTTCTACCTCGCCCTACGTCATCCAGACCACCAACATCGCTAAGGAATACGTGATGGGTACCGAGCACATTCACGCATTGCGCTCGGTGAGCATCGACATTAAACGCGGCGAGTACGTGGCGTTTATGGGGCCGTCGGGCTCGGGCAAAAGCACGCTGATGAACATCGTGGGTTGCCTCGACACACCCAGTAGCGGCCAGTACATCCTCAACGGCCAGGACGTGAGCCGCATGAGCGACAACCAATTGGCCGAGGTGCGCAACAAGGAAATCGGCTTCGTCTTCCAAACCTTCAACCTGCTGCCGCGCTCCACGGCCCTCGAAAACGTGGCTTTGCCGCTCATCTACGCCGGCCTCAGCAAGCGCGAGCGCACCGAACTGGCCCTTGAATCGCTGCGCTCAGTGGGCCTGGCCGACCGCGCCGGCCACCGCCCCAATGAGCTATCGGGCGGGCAGCGCCAGCGCGTGGCCATCGCCCGCGCGCTCGTGAATACGCCCAGCGTGCTGCTGGCCGATGAGCCCACCGGTGCCCTCGACTCCAAGACGAGCTACGAAATCATGGGCCTATTTGAGGCGCTCTACGCCAAAGGCAACACCATCATCATGGTGACGCACGAGGAAGACATCGCGCACTACGCCCACCGCATCGTGCGCCTGCGCGACGGCCTCATCGAAACCGACGAGACCAACCACAACGTGACGCAGCCCGCCATCAACTCGCTGGCCGGCTAAAAGCTAGTAGCGCAGCCAGAAGCCTGTTCTGAAAGCGAAGCGCCAATCCAGCGAAAGCGACCAAGCCCCGCGCCCAGATAGCCAGCCCGCGCAGCGGGCGTATCCGTTAAATCCTAAAAATCCGTTTGAATCTGCGGTCTGTTCTTGCCATGAGAATCTATACAAAAACCGGCGACAAAGGCCTCACCTCGCTCATTGGCGGCACGCGGGTGCCCAAGTCGAGTTTGCGCATCGACTGCTACGGCACCGTGGACGAGCTAAACAGCTACGTGGGTTTGCTGCGCGACCAGGAAGTGAACGCCGCGCGCCGCGATTTGCTGAAGGAAATCCAGGACCGGCTGTTTACCATTGGCTCGCACCTGGCCACCGACCCCGACCACGAAACCCACAAGCGCCTGCCCGACCTGCACGCCGCCGACGTGGCCCTGCTCGAAACCGCGATGGACGAGCTCAACGAAACCCTGGCCCCGCTGCGCGAATTTGTGCTGCCCGGCGGGCACCCGTCGGTGTCGTTTGGGCACGTGGCGCGCTGCGTGTGCCGCCGCGCCGAGCGCCTGGCCGTGCACCTGCGCGAAGAGTCGCTGGTTGAGGATTTGGTGATAATGTACCTCAACCGTTTGTCGGATTACCTGTTTGTTCTTAGCCGGGCCATGGCCCACGACCTGGGCGTGGCCGAAGTAACCTGGAAGCCCCGGCTGTAAATGATGTGAAAATGAGGTAGAATGTGCTAAATGTGCAGATGGAAATTGGTGGGGCGTAGGCGACAGCATCGCTACCTCACCTTTCAGCCTTCAGCACATTTACCACATTTCGCCTCATCTCCACTTTCTACCCATCCTCTTTATTCCCAAGCTTATGAGCGAGACGTTCGCCCTCGATATTCAACCCACCACGGCTTCGCGCCTGGCCGAGCTCGACCCTAACAACATGGTATTCGGGCAGCTTTTTGCCGACCACATGTTCGTGGCCGAGTACGCCGACGGCACCTGGCAGGCGGCGCGCATCGTGCCCTACGGGCCGCTGCAAATCAGCCCGGCTACGTCGGCGCTGCACTACGGGCAGGCCATTTTCGAGGGCGGCAAAGCCTACCGCCAGGCCGATGGCGGCGTGGCGCTGTTTCGCCCCGATGCCAACTGGCAGCGTCTCAACGCCTCGGCCGCCCGCATGGCCATGCCCGAAATCCCGGAAGAGCTGTACATGCAGGGCCTGCAGGAACTGCTGAAGCTGGATGCCGCCTGGGTGCCTGGCGTGCCCGGCAGCTCGCTCTATTTGCGGCCGTTTATGTTCGCTACCGATGGCTTTTTGGGCGTGCGGCCTTCGGCCGGCTACCACTTCGGCATCATTACGTGCCCGGTGGCCGCGTTCTTCAACCAGCCGCTACGGGTGCGCTTCGAGCAGCACTACGTGCGGGCGGCCCCCGGCGGGGCCGGCTACGCCAAAAACGCCGGCAACTACGGCGCGGCCATGCTGCCCACCAAGCTGGCCCAGCAAGATGGCTACCACCAGCTGCTGTGGACCGATGCCTCGGAGCACCAGTACATCGAGGAGTCGGGCGCAATGAACGTGATGTTCGTTATCGACGGGGTGCTGACCACGCCGGCGCTGTCCACGTCCATCCTCGACGGCATCACGCGCCGCTCGGTGCTACAGCTGGCCCGCGACTGGGGCGTGCCCGTGGAGGAGCGCCGCGTGTCGAGCCGCGAGATAATGGCTGCCCTGGAAGCCGGCACGCTCGCCGAAGCCTTTGGCGTGGGCACGGCGGCTACCGTGGCACCCATCGCTACCATCGGCTACGAGGGCCACGACTACGCGCTGCCCGCCGTGGCCGAGGATGCTTTCTCGCGCCGGGTAGGGGCGGCGCTCGACGCCATCCGCACCGGCCAGGCCCCCGACCCCCACGGCTGGATGGTGGCGGTGAAGTAGGGAGCTGCGAGATAGGAAGTAGGGGAGAGCTTGAGCGCCTTGCGCTACCCGCCCGCCACAACCTAATCAGCAAAAAGGCTGGCCGGAAGACCCGGCCAGCCTTTTTTGTTCGACCTTTGCCGGGTGAACAAGCTTATTCACCCGTTCACTACTCACTATTTTATCACATGACCCAAGACCAGATAAAGGACTTGAGGGGCCGCGCCGAGGCCCTGAGGAGGTATCTTTGACTACGATGCCCGCAAAGAGCAAGTAACTATTGCGGAGGCTATAACCCTGGCCCCCGACTTCTGGGACGACTCGAAGGTGGCGGAGGCCAAGCTCAAGGAGCTCAACAGCATCAGGACCTGGACCGACGACTACGAAGCCGTGCAGCGCGCCATAGCGGACACGGAGGTGCTGTTCGACTTTTACCGCGAGGGCGAAGCCAGCGAAGACGAAATTCAGGCTGAGTACGAGGCTACCCAGCAGAAGGTAGAAGCGCTGGAATTCAAGCGGATGCTTTCCGATGAGGAAGACCAGCTACCCGCCATCCTCGACATCAACCCCGGCGCCGGGGGCACCGAAAGCCAGGATTGGGCCGAGATGCTGATGCGCATGTACATCATGTGGGGCGAAAGCAAGGGCTTCACGGTGCGGCAGGTGAGCTACCAGCCCGGCGAGGGCGCGGGCATCAAGTCGGCCTCGCTAGAGATAGACGGGCCGTTTGCCTACGGCTACCTCAAAAGCGAAATCGGCGTGCATCGGCTGGTGCGTATTTCGCCCTTCGACAGCAGCGGGCGGCGGCACACGTCGTTTGCCTCGGTGTTTGCCTACCCGGTGGTGGATGATACGATTAACATCGAAATCAACCCCGCCGACATCAGCTGGGACACCTTCCGGGCCGGGGGCGCGGGCGGCCAGAACGTGAACAAGGTCGAAACCGCCGTGCGCCTCACGCACGCGCCCAGCGGCATCGTCATCGCGGTGCAGATAGAGCGCTCGCAGCTCATGAACAAAGAGCACGCGCTGCGGATGCTCAAGTCGCGCCTCTACCAGCAGGAGCTCGACAAGCGCAACGCCGAGCGCGATAAGGTAGAAGCTGGCAAAAAACGCATCGACTTCGGCTCGCAGATTCGCAACTACGTGCTGCATCCCTACAAGCTCATCAAAGACCTGCGCACCGGCATCGAGCGCACCGATGTGCAAAACGTGCTGGATGGCGACCTGGACGAGTACATCAAGGGGTATTTGATGCAGAGTTAAGCAGTGCCGAGCAATAAAAAAGGCTGCCTAATTAGGCAGCCTTTTTTATTGCTCGTTCTTGAATTACGGATTTACGGATTAGTGCTATCGACTACATCCCAGAAGATTTTAGACGTATTTGTTACAGCTGGGATATTAGCAGCGTTCGTTGATACCTCACTTTGCGGGTAGAGCAGGCGAGTTGGAAGTTTATCAGGGCGGCTAGTGAGAGAGGTTTCGGTCGATACGCGGAACTTGGGTAGCCCAGTGCGACGATAATCATCCCAAGCCTCAATACTACCTACCGTATTCATGGCCAGATATTTCTGATACATGATGACCGCTTGCTTGCCCAGCGTACCGTTGGAAGTAGCCAAGTCATAGTTTACTAGCGGGTTGGTCGAGTTGTTGGAAATATAGGTGTTATATTCCGTTACGCCAGATGTTACCGAAGTGGCTGCTGCGGTAGCCGGACGGTAGAAATACGTGAATGAAGCTTGAATACCGCTCAAGAAGTCAGTTTTTGCAGCAGCATCGCCACCCGTGAGCAACCCACGAGTTTCGGCTTCAGCCCGCAAAAAGTAATACTCCGACATCAGCATTAGTGGCGTAGGCATATTGAATCCTTTCAATAGGCCACCTCCATTTCGGAAGCGTGAGGCACGGTTACCTGCCCACGGGTTTGAGTATCCAAGGTCTGCCCCGATATAAGGACGCAGGTTACCAGTGATAGTAGTGCCAAAGTAGTTATAGCTATAATCCCAGTCAGAAGCAGGGCGAGGTGTTACCCCGTCAGACTGCAAAGTGGGGGCATTCGCATATAGCTGAGCTACGCGAGGGTCGCGGTTGTTTACATACTGTTCCAGGATGAAGCTGGTGGGCAGTTGGTAGCTATACTCGGCTGTGAATGAGTTGCCAGCCGGTACTACGCCATAGCGGTCGAAGAAGGGGTTTTGCTTGCCAGAGGTCTGCAGGTAGCCCGGTTGGGCTACTACATCGGCCGTGATAAAGCCATCAGGAGTAGTGGTAGCGCTACCCAGCTTTGCCAACTCCGATTGTACAAGAGACAAAGGTAGTTCCGTGGGGTTGTTCGATTGCGAAGCCCGCATCAGAATGCGAAGTTTCAAGGTGTTAGCGAACCGCTTCCAGTTCGTCATGTTGCCTTGAAAAACGATATCTTCCGAGCTAACCGCAATCTGCGCCGGGTCAGCTACTGCTTTATTAATGTCAGCAATAGCGCCATCGAGTTGAGTAAGAAAATCACGGTAGATAGCCGGAGCCGAATCGTATTTAGGCGTAAGGCTAGCGTCCAGTCCTTTCAGGGCGTTGAAGTACGGAATATCACCATATTCATCAACCAGCAGTAGAAAGTTATATACTTTCATTATGCGAGCGATTGCAGCGTGGCGGCCATAGCCAGCAGCCCCGTTCTGAATAATTTGATAGTCCTCTAGGTTGTTGTAGGTATTGCCCCACAAGCCTTGGTAAAAGTTACTCGTGTAGGTGTACGTGCGCTCAGTGCCGTACCCATTAACGGTACCCGACTTTGCCCAATACCCTGCAGTCCAGCTGCCGTAGCTGTTATAATTGGTACCACCACCAGTATAGTTGGAGGCCGTAACCGAAAGCGCCTGTGCTAAAATAGTATTAGGCGTAGCGCTAAGAGGGCTATTCGGGTTGTTATTAACGTCTAGAAAAGACGAGCAACTGCTGACGGAGGCCAATAATACCCCCGAGGCAATCAATTTGGCAAATTGCTTCATATAAGATGATAGGTTAGAAAGTGGCCGAAAGGGTAGCGCCATAGAACTTGGTCGGCGGCGTCTGGAAGTTGTTATTTATACCGATGGCGTTGCTGCTGCTGAGCGTAGAGAAGTTGAATTCGGGGTCGGTGTAAATGTTTTCTTTGGGTACCCACGTAAACACGTTACGACCAAAAACGTTCACCGACAGACCTTTTACTAGGCCCAGCTTGGATACCAACGCAGCTGGTAGGGTGTAGCTCAGCGAAAGCTCACGAATCTTGAAGAAATCACCTTTGGTGATATAGTTCTCAGCTACCGTGCGGTTGTATGCGTCGTTAGCCCAGAATTCCGAGCCGCCGGCCGTCAACTGCTGCGAAGTAGTGGGCGTGTAAGTTACGTTACCGCTAGCATCGGTGCTAGCAACTACCGAGTTGGGGAATACAAAGTCTTGGCGGTCGTAGGTTACGCTGCGTGCGCCCGAACCCGTGAAGTCGAGGTCGCTACCAATACCGTGGTAAATTACGTAACCCGTACGGTATTCGCCTTGGGCCGATAGCACTAAGCCTTTATAAGTAACATTGGCATTGAAGCCATAGCGGTATTTAGGAACCGTGTTGCCAAAGATTTTTTGGTCAGCCGCTTTGCCCGGGAAATAATAGATACCGTGACCAGTGTCAGTGCGATTCAGGATGACGCGGCCTTGGGGGTCGCGGGCGTAGTAAGAGCCGCGCAATACTGGCAGCGATTGGCCTTCAATGGCCACGATTACAGGGTCGCCAGAACTTAGAGCTAGTTCGCGGGTATCGGGCAGGATTTGGTCAACGATGCTATTGTTATAGTTGAAGTTACCACCGACCGTTACGCTGAAGCCATTGTCCAGACGAATCGGCGTGAGGTTCAAGTCTACTTCAACCCCCGTATTGCGGGTTTGGCCAGCGTTCAGGAGATAGCTGGAGAAGCCGGTGGAAGGTGCAACGGCAGCGGAGAGGGTGAGGCCAGTGCTCTTCTGGTTGTAATAGGTGAAGGCAGTGCTGATGCGGCGCTTGGCAAAGCTCAATTCGATACCAGCTTCAATCGAGCGAGTGTTTTCCGGCGTCAGATTGGGCGAAACAAGTTGGTCGCCGAAGGTGAACGAAGTCAGTGAGCCAAAGGGGAAACCAGCACCTAGTGAGAAAGGGGTAGCAAGGCGGTAAGCCTGCAGACCACGGTACACGTTGAAAGCGCTATTGGGGCCAGTGCCATCACCGAGGTTAGGCTGGCTTACTTTGGTGATACCACCGCGCAGTTTAGCATAATCCAGCCACGATACATCTTTCAAGGCCGGGATGGCATTGCTCACGATAAGCGATGCATCTACCCCAGGATAGAAATAGCTCCGGTTGTTGGCAGCAAGAATAGAGATGTTGTCGTTACGACCCGAACCATGCACAAAGAAAAAGTCTTTGTATCCTAAGGTCAGGTCGGCGTAGAATGAGTACTGGCGTGCTTCCGAGCGCGCGTTGCTACCCACAAGCTCGCCGCTGCGGTTTTGCAGGTTGTACAGACCGGGCGTCGAGAGGCTGGTCGAAGCTACATAGTTATAACGGCTGTCGGCCACCTGTACGTTGTTGCCCAGTACGGCTTTAACGTTGATGTCACCGAACGTTTTGTCCATGCTGATAAACGCATCCGAGTTAATACGGCGCAGGTTGCTAGCCACATCTTGCACATAGCCAGGGATTGAGGTGCCGGGCTTATTGGTATTAGCAATGGTGTAAGCTGAATAATCGAAGCGGTTTTGCGTCGAGATAGCGGCCTCATCGATGGCTGTTAGACCAATGCGGTATTGCACACGCAGCCAATCGTAGATACGATATGACAGGTCGATATTGCCGAGCAAGGTATTGCGACGGTCTTTGGTGCGGTTGTTATCAATAACCCAGTAGGGGTTATTATAGAAGGCGTTGTAATAGCCGTTGGGAGTGGCAAACTCATTATTTTGCCAGTCTTTATACGACGTCAACGGAGCCATCACCGTCGTATTGAGCACGTTCCAATATACCGATTGATTGGCGTCGTTATTGGTAGTAGCATCAGTTTGAGCCAAGGAGTATGATAAGTTAAAGCCAGTCGTTAAACGGCCAAACTCTTGCGAGGCATTGAAGCGGAAAGTATTCCGGTTGTACTGGTCTTTGGGGACGATACCATTGTTATGCACGTTCTGGTATGAAGCAAAGAACTTGCTGCGCTCGTTGCCACCTGCGAAGGTTACCCCATTCTGTACCTGATAGCCATTATTAAAGAATTTGCGACGTTCGCCGGGCCGAGCTTCGTAGGTAAGGTATTGGGTGTTGCCATTGATAGTAGTTTCGCCGAAAGGGCGAACAGAGCCATCAAAGCGTGGGCCGTATTGCTGATTTTCAAAACCTTGATACTGGGTATCGTAATTTGAGTCTGGAGAGTTATCCGCCGTGAATACCGGGAAATCTTTGGTATAGGTCTGAGCGCCCGGGCCAAAGTCGCTTTGGAATTTTGGCAGGAAGGCGATTGACTCAAACTGCGAGGTGTGCGAGAAGGTAACTTGTGGAGTGCTATTACCCTTTTTAGTCGTTACAATGAACGCACCGTTTGCAGCCTGCGAGCCGTAGAGTGCGGCGGCATTTGCACCCTTCAGGATAGAGATGGAGGCTATATCATCGGGGTTAAGAGCTGCCAAAGCCTCATTTGGCGAAATGATGCCATCAATAACGATTAGGGCTTCGTTATTACCCGTGATAGAACGGGTACCACGTAGTGTGATGCGCACTTGCGGGTTGATACCAGCGCTGATAGTCTGAACTTGCAAACCCGACACTTTGCCTGCCAAGCCGTTTACTACGTTGGTAGGGCGGGCTTGCGTTAGTTCTTTGGTATCAAGCGTAGCAGTAGCGTAGCCCACTTCCCGTTCTTGGCGCTGAATGCCGAGAGCACCGGTTACGACTACTTCGCCAATCTGCTGAATGTCACTCTCAAGCGCTACGTTCACCGGGCCGTTGCCAATAGGCTGCTCACTGGGTTTGAAGCCAATAAAGCTGAACACAAGCGTATTAGCCGTAGACGGTACGCTAAGCGTAAACGTACCATCGTTGCTGGTGGCTGTGCCGAGCGTGGTGCCTTTAACCAGTACAGTTACGCCAGGTAGGCCCTGGCCATTAGCACGGTCCGTAACCCGGCCGGATATACTCCGGGTCTGGGCCATAGCCACTTGGGAGAGGCCTGCCGTGAGTAAAATAGCTAAAGGGGTAAATTGTCTCATGTGGAGGGGAAAAAGTGATAATAGTAGAAATACACCCTTCAATCGACCAGATTGAGCGAGCAAGTTATTCACAAAAAATTAAACTGCTAGCAGTGTAGTTTAGTAAAAAGGCTGCAAAAACTGAATGTAATATAATGACTACCTGAACGCTAATGCACTTTGAGAAGAGAGGCGCTTATCGGCGGCTCACCTACCTGCTTAGTATGTAAGTGCTACTCAGTAAGTCAGCACTCCTTCGGAGTGTTGCTACCGGCCCCTAAGCGCTGTTGGAGGTAGCAGTTGGCTGCGACCGTCGGGCAATCCAAAAACTACAAGTACTGATTAGTTAATACTGGCTGGCGGCTAAGAAGCGGCCGGCGATTGGTGCGAGTCCCTGGCATCGTATACAGCTGCCTTTGGCTGATGGCTTGGCGGAGTCGTGAGCAAGTAGGTGCCAAGCTAGCCATCCTCTGATTGCAGATGCTGAGACCAAGCTTCGCCAGAGCTTTAGTAAGCTGGTCGAATAGCCGGGCCGCGCTCGGCTTTCATTAACGATTCGCCTCCAGTTTAAGAGGGTTTTTATGTGCCGAGCCGAATGTCCATTGCGTGAAAAAACCGGGGGGTAACTTACGATATGGTGTTAATTACATGTTATCTGTGCGTTGGATGATAAAGTTGTGTAGCCTATATTGCTCATCTTTTTTACAGAAATGCCCGGTGCTGTCAGCATTCTGTCGCTACACTTACCCAATCCTTCTTACCTACACTTACTCTTTTTTTAAATGAGAAAAACCTTACTGATGAGCATCTTGCTCATTACCACTTTGTGCCAGATGGCATGGGCGCAGTCGCGCTCGATAACAGGGCGCGTAACAGACCAGAAAACCAGCGAAGGCCTACCGGGCGTAACAGTACTATTAAAAGGTACTTCCGTTGGTACATCTACTAGCAATGAAGGTAACTATACATTAACTGTTCCACAAGCAGGCGGAACATTAGTATTTAGCTCGATTGGGATGGTTGCGCAGGAAAAAAGCATTGGAAGTCTGTCGACTATCAATGTGGCGCTGACTCAAAATACTGTTCAAACGGGTGAAGTAATTGTTACCGCCTTAGGTATTGAGCGTGACCGCAAGTCGCTGGGCTATGCAGTCCAAACATTAGAGAACAAAGAGATAACTCGCGCAAGCGAGCCCAATCTTATTCGCTCGCTACAAGGACGAGTAGCTGGCGTGCAGATAACCAGTGCCTCCGGGTCTGCTGGCGGTGCCACACGGGTTCAAATTCGGGGCCCGCAGTCTTTCACGGGTAACAACCAGCCAATCTATGTAGTCGATGGCAACGTAATCAGCAATACGGCGCTGACTACAGCATCTGGCACGGGCGGTGACCTGAACAATGGAGTGGACCTGCCCAACCGGGCCGCTGATATCGACCCCAACAACATAGCATCTATCACTGTGCTGAAAGGGCCGGCTGCTGCCGCACTTTACGGTGCGCAGGCAGCTTCGGGGGCTATTATCATCACTACTAAAAAAGGTGGTGGGCTCAATGGACGTTCACAAATTAACGTTATCAGCTCGACTACCTTAGACCGAGTAAATCGGTTGCCCAATTTTCAGAATACCTACGGCTCGGGTAACAATGGTGTATATAGCCCCGAGAACAATCAAAGTTGGGGACCAAAAATGCTCGGTCAGAACGTGGCAGACTGGCGCACTTATACAATAGCGCCTTCCGGCGCTGCCTCGGTAGATTCAGTTGCCTTAGTGCCTCATCCTGATAACGTGCGGAATTTTTTCCAAACCGGGGTGACGTATAATAACGCGGTTAATTTCTCGGCGTCTAATGCGACCTCTAACTTCTACGCCTCGGTAGCCGATGTGCGCATCAAGTCATTTATTCCCAATACCGATTACCAGCGTACTACGGTTGCTGTGAATGCTTCAACCCGGCTATTTAATAAACTGACGGTTGGTGGGAACATGAACTACATCAACTCGGGTGGTAATCTGGGTACGCAAGGGCAGTCGCGCGGTAATATCATCCAAACGATTGTAAACACGCCCCGCGACATTGAAATCACGGACCAGAAGGATTACAACGACCCCCGTTATAACCTGACGGGCTACTACCTGGCGGGCTTTCGCAACAATCCGTATTTCTTGCTAGATAACAACTTGTTGACCAACACAGTCGACCGTTTTCTTGGCAATGCTAACCTGAGCTACGACCCCACCGACTGGTTAAATATCACGTTTCGCCAAAGCGTTGATACTTACTCGGACCTACGCCAGCAAAAAATTGCCACCGGAACGATTGCTAACCTAACCGGCCGCTACACGGAGGATAACATCAATGGTCGTAACCTCACTACTGACTTCCTGGTAAACGTTACTAAGAAGCTTAATGACAATCTGGTTCTGAAAGGTATACTTGGGTCTAACTATCAGGAGCAAAAAATAAGCCGTCTGACAGTTGATGGTCCTGGAGGGTTGGTTATTCCCAACTTCTTCGATGTAAGCAACTTTTCTGGTAATCCTAGCACTGTGAAAAACGACTCTAAAGTGCGCTTGCTAGGAATATTTGCAGATATACAGTTAACCTATCGTGATTATCTCTCCTTGGACGTAACCGGCCGGAATGATATAGCCTCGACGCTACCTTATAAAAATCGTTCCTTCTTCTACCCAAGCGCCAACGCGAGCTTCGTTTTCACGAATGCTTTCAAGATTCAGAATAGCATCCTGAGCTTTGGTAAAGTTCGCGCTAACATTGCTTCGGTAGGTAAGCAAGCTCCTTTTGGTATCCTCAACCCCATTTTCGCACGTTCTGGAGTAGATGATGGCTTTAATGGCCAGTATGCACCTCCCTTTCAGAATGGCGTTGCTGGCTTCCGGGTAGGCAACTTCTTGTCAAATCCCGACCTGAAGTCGGAGCTTACTACTTCTTATGAAGTAGGTACTGAACTGCGTTTCTTCAAAGACCGCCTGAACATCGACGCAACTTTCTACGATTCGCGTAGCAAGAACATCATTGTGGCCGTACCAGTAGCCAGCACATCAGGCTTTACTTCGGTTTACACCAATGCTGGTACCATGCGCAACCGTGGTATCGAACTCCTGGTAGGTGGCACCCCGATAAGCACGGCTAGTGGCTTTACCTGGGGCGTAAACATTACGTACACCCGCAACCGCAACGAAGTACTCGAAGTAACCAATATCGTTCCCAACGTCAGTATTGGTGGCCTGAGCAACCCGGTACTTGAGGCCCGCCTAGGGCAGCCCTACGGCAGCTTCTTTGGCACCGCTATGCAACGTGACCCCAGTGGAAACATTGTAGTAAGCGCTACTACCGGCCTGCCGCTGGCCGCCGGCGCCACTACTACTCTTGGCAACATTCAGCCAAACTATCTGGCTGGCCTGAGCAATACGTTTACTTACAAAGGATTGTCGCTCAATGTGCTGTTTGATGCTAAGCAAGGAGGTAAGTTCTGGTCGAATACTATTAATACGGGCCTCTTCACGGGCAATCTGCAAGAAACGACTGCCAATGACCGTCAGCCTTTCCTCGTGCCCGGCTCAGTGGTTCGGAATAGTGACGGAACCTTTTCGCCCAATACGAAGCTTGCTGACCCATACGCTTACTGGACAACCATCAACAACATTGGGGAGAATGCGCTCTACGATGCTTCTTACGTGAAGCTGCGTGAAGCCAGCCTGTCGTACTCACTACCTTCTACTTTGGTTAGCAAACTTAAACTGACGGGCATTCAGGTTTCGCTCACCGGCCGTAACCTTTTCTTGTGGACGCCGGCTTCGCAGCCGCACCTCGACCCAGAGGTTAGTGCATTCGGCAGTGGTAACACGCAAGGATACGAGTTCTACTCCTACCCCTCTACCCGCTCAATGGGGGCTAGCATTCGCCTCACGCTGTAACCTAAGTTCATAAGTCATTTCTAGAGCTATTATGAAATCTACTCGTATTGCTTCTTTGGCACTGCTCGGCTTGCTTTTTAGCACCGGCGCTTGCAAAAAGGAATTTTCTGACATCAACGTTGACCCCAACAACCCGCTTACTGCTGACATTAACCAGGTTCTGCCTTCAGGGCAGGCTTTTGTGAGCTTTATAGTGGGTGGCCAATACAATGTGATAGGTGAAATCTTATCGCAGCAAATGGGTATCCCTTCGGGCGGAAACCAGTACCGTACCTGGGACCAGTACAATATTCCAAGCAGTACCTTCGACGGGCGGCAGTTTCAAGGGTTGTATGCTGGTTCTCAGCAAGACTTTCAGTACGTTATTAACCAAGGCACCGCGCTACAAGAGTGGCGCATGGTGGGTATTGCGAAGATTCTGAAAGCACACTCTTTTCAAGTGCTTACCGACTTGTACGGGGATATTCCGTTTTCAGAAGCATTGCAAGGACCAGCTATTCTGACGCCGAAATACGATAAGCAGCAGGATGTGTACGCTGGTATTCAGGCACTACTGGATGATGGTATCAAGGATATCAGAAAGCAGTCGGGACGCTTCCCGGGCGCTGCTGACCTCAACTACGGTGCAACTGATGAAGCGGGTATGAGCAAATGGGTTCGCTTAGCCAATACACTGAAGCTCCGCTCTTATATCCACATCAGTACGAAAGACCCAACTACAGCTGCTGCTGGTATACGAGCCCTATATGCAGCTACTAGCAGCACCGACCGTTTCATGCAGGCTGGGGAGAGCTATCAGTATGCAAACTTCGCTGCCACAAACAACGATAATCCTTTCTACCAGACCAATTTCCGGTTGCAAAACAACCTGGCGGTGAGTTCAACTCTCGGTAATCTGATGACTACCTTGAACGACCCGCGCCGCCCGGTCTTCTTTCTGGATGCCGACTTGCGCGTGCCGGCTGGCCAAACGACCAGCCCCATCGATTACTTATTCGTAGAGCCTGGCCAAACTACCCCTTACCCCAACAACTATACTTTTCCAGGTACTACCAATGCCGTCAATCGGTTATCTTACCCTGGTACTTGGTTCATTGGGTCTGCTTTCAGCAACGCAGGAGCATTGGGTTCTACCTATGCAGGTATTTCAGCTACTGATGCAGCTGCTAGAGCGCGGCCAACCCTGCTGCTGACATATGAGGAAAGCCTCTTTCTGCGGTCTGAAGCAGCTGTGCAGGGTTGGGCAACCGGCGAAAATGCACAAACCCTTTATGAGTCGGGCATTACGGCCTCACTTACCCGCTACGGAGTAGCCACTAATGCTACCACTTACATAGGGAGCACGGGCGTGAATTTCGCGGCCGCTACTACTAATGCTGATAAGTTGAAGCTCATCTCAACTCAAAAGTATATTTCTTTCTTCGCAACCAACGGCGCAGAAGCGTGGACCGAAAACCGACGCACGGCAAATCCGACGCTGAAATCGCCACTCACCAATGTATTGGGTGCTAATGTATTCGTTAGACGCCTGCCATACGTTGATTCAGAGTTGTTGCGTAATCCTAATGTGGCCGCTACGGGCATTGCTCCTGGCAACCTCACCACATCCGTATGGTGGGACATTCATTAATAATTGGGTAATGCATAAAAAAGGAGTTTCGGCTTGTCAGCCGAAACTCCTTTTTTATGTCCTGTCTAGAAAAAAAGCGCTACCTCGTATTAGTGCTAGCGTGTATGTCATTGATATGAATTAGTGGTATATACTTATCAGTATTGCCACATAGCCACTGCCAAATCTTCTGAGCAACTTGAGCAGGCGCTTGCAACTCACCATCTTGCTGATATTCCACAAACTTCTCCGCCTCGCTGAACTGCGAAACTTCCGCCGTGCGGATGTGCGCCTGCATCGCTGTGTCGACTATGCCCGGCGCCAGCGCCCACACCCGCACCCCGGTGCCGCGTAGCTCCTGCTCTTTCTGCGCCGTTTCCGACAGCGCGTTCAGTGCCGCCTTCGAGGCGCAGTAGGCGGCCCAGCCATCGACCGGGCGCTGGGCCGCGCCGCTGCTGATGTTGAGCACCGTGCGCGAAATCTCCTTTTGCCCACCGTAGGTGCTCAAAAATGTGTTCATGAGCATAGCCGGGGCCACTACGTTCAGGTCAAAGACGAACTGAAAATGCTCGTTAGGCAGTTCGCCCACGTAGCCGATTTCGCCCAGCGTGCCCGCGTTGTTGATGAGCGTGAGGCTTTGCGCGTCGGGACGGGGTAGGAAGATTTTGCCCAGGTTATGCCCGACGGCCTCAATATCGGATAAGTCGAGCGGCTGGTGCTGGTAGCGCGGATGTGTGATGGTAGCGTGCCGCGAGATGCCCAGCACCTGCGTGTCGGGGCGCTCCAAGATGGCTTCGGCCAACGCCCGGCCCAGGCCCTGGCTGGCCCCGGTGATGAGGTAGTAATGCACAGCGTTGAGTTTTGAGTGAGGAGTTTTGAGTTCTGAGTTAAGACTTACGCGCATTCGGGCGCTTGGGCTGCAACTCAGAACTCTTAACTCAAAACTCTTAACTCACAAAATATACTGGCTCAGGTCGCGGTTTTTCACCATGTCGCGCAGGCGCTCTTCCACCAGCTGCGGCGTCACGGTGAGGTGCGTGCCGGCCGGTAGCTGGTCGGGCACGTCGAAAAGCAGGTCGTTCAGCAGCCGGCTCATTACGGTGTGCAGGCGGCGCGCGCCGATGTTCTCTACCTCCGAGTTCACCTCAAACGCGATTTCGGCCAGGCGCAGCAGCGCCGCGTCGTCGAAGTCGAGCTGCACCTCCTCGGCCGCTAGTAGCGCCTGGTACTGCTTGGTGAGGGCGTTTTTGGGGTCTTTCAGAATGCGGTAGAAGTCGTCCTTACCCAGGCTTTGTAGCTCGACCCGGATGGGGAAGCGGCCTTGCAGCTCGGGAATGAGGTCGCTGGGCTTGCTGACGTGGAACGCCCCGGCGGCGATAAACAGGATGTGGTCGGTGTTCACCACGCCGTACTTGGTGTTCACGGCCGAGCCTTCCACGATGGGTAGCAGGTCGCGCTGCACGCCCTGGCGACTCACGTCAGGGCCGCCGCTTTTGCCGCTGCCGCTGGTGGCTACCTTGTCGATTTCGTCGATGAAGATGATGCCCGCATTTTCGGCCTGCCGGATAGCTTCCTCCTTCACCTCGTCCATGTCCACGAGCTTGGCCGCTTCTTCTTCGAGCAGCAGCTTGCGGGCCTCGGCTACCGATACCTTGCGCTTGCGCGATTTCTTGGGCAGCATGTTGCCCAGCATGTCTTGCAGGCCCGACATGGTAGCCTCGTCCATCATACCCGGCGCGCCCATGATGCCCACGCTCGGCGCGCCCTGCGCCACGTTTATCTCGATGCGGCGGTCTTCGAGCTCGCCGTTGCGGATTTTCTGGCGGAAGCGCTCGCGGGTGCGCTCGTTCAGCTCCTGGTCGGAGGTAGGCGCGGCATCGGCGGTGCCGGCGTCGCTGCCATTGCCGAAGCCCAGGCTGCTGCCGCTGCTGCCCGCGGGCGCTTTCATGGGCGGAATGAGCGCGTCCAGAATGATGTCTTCCACGGCCTGCGCGGCCTGGGCTTTCACTTCTTCCTGGCGGCGCTGGCGCAGGCGGCTCACCGACTGCTCGGCCAGGTCGCGCACCATGCTCTCCACGTCGCGGCCCACGTAGCCGACTTCCGTGAATTTGCTGGCTTCTACTTTCACGAAGGGCGCGTCGGCCAGGTGGGCCAGGCGGCGGGCTATTTCGGTTTTGCCCACGCCGGTGGCGCCTATCATCAGGATGTTGTTGGGCACTATCTCCTGCTGCATGTCGAGGGGCGCGTGCAGCCGCCGCCAGCGGTTGCGCAGCGCAATGGCCACGTGGCGCTTGGCCTCGTGCTGGCCGATGATGTATTTATCAAGCTCGGCCACGATTTGGGCCGGGGTAAGGAAATCTTTCATGGTATCGGGTTTCGCGCAGTGTTACGGGGTGTTAAAACGCAGTGTTCCGCAGTGTTTTGCTGAATGACACTGCGGAACACTGCGCTTTGACACTGCGAAACACTGCGCGAACTACTATGGTTTGGCCGCGCCGAAGCGCCGGCTGAGGGTAAAATAATTGCTCGACCCTGCCGCCTGCAAGGTAGCGTGGGTGTAATCAAGCTGAAACTGGCTGATTTTAAGCATCGCTCCGAAGCTAAAGCCCGCCGACCCGCTCGTATTATCCAGGCGCAGCTCGCGGGCCTGCAAGTGGTTGTAGCCTGCCCGCAGCCGGAAGCCCGCCCCCAGCAGCAGCTCGGCCCCCACCGTGAA
>NZ_DASTEP010000024.1:0-21196 GCF_035709525.1 Hymenobacter sp.
AGGAGCCGACCGTCAGCAGACGTAAGTAGTCGTTGAGTAATCGTCAGGCTCCCCCTCTCCTTTTCGGAGAGGGGGGCGGGGGGTGAGGCGCCCACGTCTGGGCAGCACAACACAATCAATAATTCGCCTAGCGCAGCTCGCTCACCAGCGTCGTAACCGAGCGCGGCTCCACGCGCAACGGCTGGCCGGCCGGCACGGCCGCGCCCGGCTGCAAGTCGGCCGTGGCCGAGGTGACGTAGGTTTTGCCCGCACCCAGCCGGCCGCCATTCAGCGCGAGCTGCACGGTGGCGGGCGTGTCGTAGTCGTTCACTACTACCGTTATCAACTGCTTGCCATTCGCGCTTTTGTAGGCTGATACTAATGGCTGGCCGGCACTGGCCGGGTCGGCCAATTGGGCGTCGAGGCGCACGGTACCTGGGCGCAGGTAGCGGCTGTAGTTGCCCAGCGCCCACAGCATTTTGCTGGGGTAGTACTGGCCGTCGGTTTTGTTTTTGTCGATGTACACGAGGCCGTCCTTGTAGTCGTAAGGTGAGATGGCGAGCCACCACTGCCAGGCGGCGGCATCGGCCACGGCCAGGTCGGCGTGGATGGTGCGAGCTAGGTACAGCGCCGGCTTCATGCCCAGGTCGCGCGGGCCGCCGTTGATTTCGCCCGCATTATCGCCTAAAATGCAGTACTCGCTTTGCCAAAACCCCAGCTTGGGTACGCTCGCCACCTTGGCCGCCAGCTGCTGGCGCGTGGCCACCGCCTGCGCATAAGGCGAGGTAGTGAAGTAGCTGTGCCCCGCAATGATGGGCGCTACCCGCGGCGTGCCGCCGAGGTAGGTCGGCGCGGCTTTATCGCCAAAAAACGCCCCAATCTGGTCGCCCTGGCCGGGCTTGTCGGCGGCGCTATACAGGTAGTCAAGCTTGCCGGCCTCCGTGATGAGTAGCTGCGTGGGCAGCTTGCTGGCCGCCAGCTTCGCGCCCAGCGCTTTGCTAATGTCGGTGATGTCGGTATTCTGAAACGGGGTGCCTTCCTGGCCGCCGTCGCTCCAGTCCCACTGCGGCTCGTTCACGGGGCTGAGGTAGGCGAAGGTGATGCCCGTTTTCTGGCGGATGCCTTCCAGCACGCGCACGCAGTAGGCAGCCAGCGCGCCGGCTTTGTCGGGGGCCAGGTTGGGCTGCTTGGCGGTGGCGTAGGCCTTGCCATTGCGGGTGAGCGACACGGGCGGGCTGTTCAGGAAGCCCAGAAACTGGGTGACGCCGCGCTTTTTGGCCGCTTCCAAAAACCAGACCTGCCCGGCCTGGCGCGTGAAATCATACGTGCCGGCCGGGGTCAGGAAGGACTCGGCACGCCGCCACTCGTCTTTGATGCCGCTGGCCGCGCCCTGCTCGGCGCTGCCCGCCCCGATGTTGAAGCGCCACATCGAGAGCCCGATGCCCTTGTCCTGGCTGAAGAGCAGGTCGGCGATGGCTTCCTTTTTGGCGGCGGGCCAGTTGCCCACAAACTGGCCGGCCCAGGCGTCGGAGGCGGCGAAATTGGCAATGGTCTGGTGCGGCTTGGTGGCGTCGATGCGAACGGTTGTAACGGTCTGGGCGTGGGCCGCGGTGGCCAGGAGCACGGCGAATGCCGGCGCTAGGGTGCTTAGCTTCAAGATGAAAGATGTTAGGGTAAGGGTTGAAAAAGATAGTCCGGCTGCCCCTCCGGTAAGGTGGGCAGCCGGACTAGGTGGTAGCGCGGACTAAAAGTCCGCGCTACGGCGCGGCAAACTTAATAACCAGGGTTCTGCGTCACGTTGCCGCCCGAGAGCTGAAGCTGGTTCGTCGGAATCGGGAACAGGTTGTTGGTGCTCGAAATCTGGTCTTTCACCTTGCCGCCGTCGTACTGGTCGGTGTTGGTGCGCTGCGAGGTGTTGAAGGCCGTCATCACATCCACCAGGCGCTCCTGGCGCACTAGGTCGTAGTAGCGGTGGCCTTCCATGGCCAGCTCGAGGCGGCGCTCCAGCCAGATGTCATTCAGCAGCTGCGTGCCGGTGGAGGTGCGGGGCAGCACCGTGCCGGGGCTGAGGCGGTTGGCGCGGGCGCGCACCAAATTCAGCGAAGTCAGGGCTTTGGTGTCCTGGCCCAGCTTGTTGGACGCCTCGGCATGCATCAGCAGCAGGTCGGCGTAGCGCAGCTCGATGCGGTTGAGCGGCGAGTGATTTTGCTCGTTGGCCGGGCGGTCGGCCAGGGGCAAAAACATCTTGCGGCTGATGCGGCCCGACTCGTTTTCGCTGGGCTTGGTGTCGTAGCTCGAGTAGTTGAAGGTCGCCGTATTCGGCCCCACGTTGTCGCCTTGCTTGATGATGGTCCACTGGCGGCGCGGGTCGTTGCCGAAGGCCTGCTCCAGGTTGCTGCTGGGCGTGTTGAAGCCCCAGCCGCCGTCGGCGCGGCTGCGCATCACCACCGTGAGCGAAGTGCCGAGGTTAAAGGTCTGGTTGGCGTTGTAGTTGAGCTCAAACAGCGATTCTACGCCGTTGGGGTTGCTCACGCTCCACACCTTGTCGAAGTCGCCCAGGCTGTACTGGTTCGAGCTGATAACCGTTTCGGCGGCCGTTTGGGCCAGCGCCCACTGCTTGGTAAAGAGGTAGGCCTTGGCCAGGTAGCCGTTGGCCGCGCCCTTGGTGGCGCGACCTTTATCGGCGCTGGCGCGGGCGTTTTTCTCGGGCAGCGCGGCGGCAGCTTCCTGAAAATCCTTGATAATCTGGGCATAGCAGTCGGCAGCGCTGGCGCGCTTCAGCGTCACGGCATCGGCCGGCGACACGGGCGCGAGCACCAGCGGCACCCCGCCGTAGCCCTTCACCAGCTCGAAGTAGTTGTAGGCCCGGATAAACTTGAGCTCGCCGATAAGCTGCTGCTGCAAGGTGGGGTCGATGGGCGCTTTGGCCACGCCCACCAGCGCGGCGTTGCAGTTGCCGATGGCTTGGTAGAGGTGGGTGTAGCGGTTGTCAAACCACTCGTTATTAGGCAGCCAGAAAAAGCGGGCGAAGTCGCCAAACTCGCGCTGGTCGCCGGCAATGGCGTTGCCCTTCCAGGCATCGTCCGAGCCCGCGTCGCCAAACATGCGGGTGCGGTCGAGCTGCCACCAGTCGCTTTGGTCGGAGAGGGCGTAGCAGCCCATCACGGCCGCCTTGCACTCGTCGGCGTTGGTAAAGTAGTTATCGGTCGTTTGCTGGCCCTGGGGCTGAATGTCCAGGAATTTAGAGCACGACTGCGCGCCCAGGCTCAAACCCAGGCCCAGCGTCAGGATAGAAATGCGGTTAGAAATTTTCATGATATAGACGGGTGGGATGTTTCGTTTTTGGTGCTTGGTTGTTAGTGCCTAGTGCCTAGTGCCTAGTGCCTAGTGCTTGGTATGGTTGCCTTTTTGCCAACTCGATGCTAGCGCGATTGCACTGAACAGCAGAGATGAAAACCTGAGCACTAAGCACTAACAACTAAGCACTGCACTAGAAGGCAATGTTAGCACCTACCAGATAAGTGCGGTTGGTGGGGTAGTTGCCCAGGTCGATGCCGCGGTTCAGGGCCGAGGCGCCGTCGGTGTACGAGCGGCCGTAGCCGATTTCGGGGTCTGCACCGGTGTACTTGGTGAAGGTAAACAGGTTCTGGCCGCTCACGTAGAGGCGCAGGCTAGCCATGTGCAGGGCGCTCGAAATCTGCTTATTAAAGGTGTAGCCGAGTTGCAGGTTCCGCACGCGGGCGTAAGAGCCGTTCTCCACGTAGAAGTTGTTGAAGCGGGTCAGGTTCTGGTTGTTGTCGTTGGCCGTGATGCGGGGCACCGTGTTGGACGTGCCTTCGCCGTGCCAGGCGGTGTTTTCGAGGCCGGCTACCTTGTTGTAGTTGTAGCTGCCCGAGTACCACCAGCCTTTGCTGGCGTTCACGATGTCGTTGCCGAGGCTACCCACCAGGGCGGCTTGCAGGTCAAAGCCCTTGTAGCCCAGGTTCAGGTTCACGCCGAAGGTCATGGCCGGCGTGGGGTTGCCGATGTACTGCTGGTCTTTGGCATCAATCACGCCGTCGCCGTTGAGGTCCGCGAAGCGGAAATCGCCGGGCTTGGCATTGGGCTGAATGAGCGTGCCGGCGGCCGAGCGGTACGAGTCGATTTCGCCCTGATTCTGGAAAATGCCCGTGTTCTGGTAGCCGTAGAACGCGCCCACGTAGCCGCCTTCTTCAGTTTTAGAAGGCCGGCCGAAGATGGGCGTATTGCCCGAATACAGCGGCTGGCCGTTGGCGAGTGTGCCGATTTTGCTGATGGCGCGGGTGCCGTTGATGCTCAGGCCGTAGGTGAAATCGCCCTTGGTTTCGGCGTAGCCCACCGTGAAGTCGAGGCCGTTGGTTTTCATGCTGCCGATGTTGCTCACCGGGCTGATGTAGCCATTGCCCGCGTGGGCCGGCAGCGCCTGGAACATGAGCATGTCCATGGTATTGCGGCGGAACACGTCGAAGGTAGCCGTCAGCTTATTGCCGAAGAAGCCCAAATCCACGCCCAGGTCGTAGTCCTCCACCGTTTCCCACTTGATGTCGCGGTTAGGCACGTTGCTCTGGATAACGCCCACCTGCGTGGTGCGGTCCTCGCCAGTCACGTAGTAAGTTCTGCCGTAGGTGGCGGTGTAGGCCGAGCTGGTGAGGCTGGTGATGTTCTGGTTGCCCACGCGGCCCCAGCTGGCGCGCAGCTTCAGGAAGTTCAGAGGCTCAAACGACTTCATGAATTCTTCGTCCGACACCAGCCAGCCAGCCGACAGCGACGGGAAGTTGCCGTAGCGGTTGTCGGGGCCAAAAACCGACGCCCCGTCGCGGCGAATGCTGGCCGACAGCAGGTAGCGCCCTTTAAAGTCGTAGGTCAAACGCCCGATGAGGGAGGCGATGCTGTTTTCGTAAAGCCGGCCGGTAGGGTTGAAGCCCGCCGTGGCCGCATCGAGGTAGCGCAGGCTGGGGTCGTTGCTGGGGATGGCCTGCCCCGTGCCACCCAGCGGGCGGTTGCTGAACTTCTCAAACGTAGCCGCCGCCAGCGCCGTGAAGTTGTGGTCGCCCAGCGACTTGCTGTACGTCAGCGTGTTGGTGTTGTTCCAGTACAGGTTGATGTTGTGCTCGTTCGTCACCGAGTTCACCTGGGCGCGCTCGTTGGCGTCGATGGTGTAGAAGGGCGAGAACTGGTTGCGCTCGTAGAAGTTAGTATTCGTGCCCCAGCGCGTCTCGGCAATCAGGCCCGGAATAATCTCGTAGTTAGCGTACACCGAGCCCACCAGGAAGTACTGGTTGCGGCGGTCGTCGTTGCGCTCAATTACGGCCAGCGGGTTGGCAATGTCGGTCGGCGAGGCACCGTAGTTGTCGTAGGGGTTGCCGGTGTTGCGGTCCTGGCGGGCCGCGGTGATGGGGTCGTCGTTGAAGGCATCCCGGAACAAGCTACCGCTATTCAGGTAGTGTTGGTTGGTCATCGAGATGTTCAAATCCTGGCCCACCTTGAGGCGCTTGGCAGCCTGGTACTGGCTTTTCACGCGCAGCACGAGGCGGTTGAAATCGGAGCCCTGCACTAGGCCGCGCTCCTTGTAGTAGCTCAGGCCAGTCGAGTACTGCACCTTTTCGCTGCCGCCCGACAGGCCCAGCGAGTAGTTCTGGGTGATGCCGCGCTGCTTTATCAGGTCCCACCAGTTGGTGGTCGAGGTGTACTGGTCGGGGTTGGCGTACACCGGCTGGTTGCCCGAGTTAGCCGCCGCCAGGTTCATGATGCGGGCGTACTCGCTGGCCGAGGCCATCTTGGGCACCCGCGTGGGGTTCGACACCCCGTAGGTAGCATCGACGGTAATCACCGGCGCGCTCACCGAGCCCGCTTTGGTCGTAATCAGCACCACGCCATTGGCCGCCCGCGAGCCGTAGATGGCCGCCGAAGCGGCATCTTTCAGCACCGTGAGGGTAGCAACGTCCTTGGGGTTGAGGTAGTTGATGTCGTTCACCGGCAGGCCGTCCACCACGTAGAGCGGGCTGTTGCCGTTGATGGTCGAGATGCCGCGGATGAGAATCTGGGGCGTGGTGCCGGGCTCCGAGCCCGCGCTCACCACCGTTACACCGGCGGCCTTGCCTTGCAGCGCCGAGCCTACGTCGGCCACCGTCAGCTTCGAGAGCTCCGCGCCCTGCACGGTCGTTACGGCGTTGGTCACGGTGCGCTTTTCCTGCGAGCCGAAGCCGATAACCACGGCCTCGTCGAGCGCCTGGGCGCTCACGGTCAGGCGCACCGTCACGGCGTCGCCGCTGGCCGGCACCTCCTGCTTCACGTAGCCGATGGAAGAAATAACGAGCGTGGGGCTGGCCGTGCCCTCGGGCACCCGCAGCGAAAACTTGCCGTCGGCGTCGGTGGTCGTGCCGATGGTGGTGCCCTTCAGCACTACCGTTACGCCGGGCAGGCCTTGGCCTTTTTCATCGAGTACGGTGCCATTCACGGGCGTGTCGGCGGCCGCGTGCCGGCGCGGCTTGCCCAGGGCAGCGCCCTCGGCGGGTAGGGTGGCGGCAGGTGCGGCGGCTACTGCCAGGGGCAGCAGGGCTCCGCACAGGAGTAGTGATTTAGCTTGCATCAGCAAGAAGCTATGCGGCGGGCCAACGCCCGCCTGGGTGGGGAAATAGTGGAAAATCAGCGGAGTACCTCGCCCAGCCCCGAGCAGTTGGGGAAGGGGGCGAATGTTACTGTAAAGTTACCGGTGGGTTGGGCCCAAGAAGGGACCATTTTTCGGCGTAAAGGGGGCCAAAACTCCTCTTAGTCGTGCTTTTTCGGGAATTGGTAGGGTGGTAATTATCCCAGAATCAATGTTCTGGAAGAATGACCGGGGATTGGCGCTAGCAGTAGCGCTAAGCTCCAGCTTGGCGGTGCGCTTGGCGGGCATACCCAGGCGCGGCACCAAGCTGGAGCTTGGTGTTACAGTGACCCCAGCGGCTTTAGCTCGCTCAGAATCGGGTGGTCGAGCGAGGGCAGGCTGGCCTGCTGCGGCTTGAGTAGCTCCAGTACCGTGATGTCGTTCTGGCCTTTTTTGAGCCATTCGGCGGGCACGTATAGCGTTTGCTGCGGGCCGATGGCCCAGTAGCGGCCCAGATTGTGGCCGTTCACCCACACCACGCCCTTGCCCCACTGGCGCAGGTCGAGGTAGGTGTCGGTGGGCGTGCTCACCGTGAAGGTGCCGGCGCGCAGCACCGGCCCGCTGGTGGCGGCGGGCGCGGCGGCGCTAGACTTGGCTACCGTGGGGGCCTGGTCGAAAGGCAGGCCAAACTGCTGCCAGCCCGTTACTTCCTGCCCGTCGAGCGTTACGCTCTTGGTGATGCCCTTGGTATTTTGAAGCAAATACTCGCCGAAGTTGACGCGGCCCAGGTTTTCGACCAGAATATCGAGCTGCACCTTGCCGGCGGGCAGCTTCACGCGCAGCTCGTCCTGGCGCTCGCGGCGGTCGAGGGTGCCCACGCGCTGGCCGTTTACCATGATGACGGCGTAATCGCGCAGGTCGCTCAGCTTCAGGGTTTTTTCGCCGCCACCAGTTACGGTAGTGCGGTAGAGTACGAAGCCATACGCCTGCTTGAGCGCCTCAAACGTGAGAGGGTTCTGGCTGGCCACCGGGGCGGGCAGCTGCTGGAGCAAACCCGCGCTGCGCGTGAGCTGCACCACGGGCAGCGCCGCGCTGGGCTTGGCGGCGGGCACGGGCGGCAGAGGCTGGTTTTTGGGCCGATACTTGGCGATTACCTCGCGGAAGGCGCGGAACTTAGCGGTGGGGTTGCCGGCCTCGTCGAGCGGGGCGTCGTAGTCGTAGGAGCTGATTTGGGGCTCGTAGTGGCTGGTGTCGCCCTTGTAGTTGGCCCCGTTCATGAAGGCCCTCGTGGTGCCCCCGTGGAACATGTACATATTGATGCTCATGCCGGCGCGCAGCACCGAGTCGAGGCCCGGCGTGTAGCGGGCCGCGGGCACCGTGTGGTGCGGCGCGCCCCACCAGTCGAACCACGCGGGGTACCACTCGGCCACGTAGTAGGGGCCTTTGCCGTCGTGGTTGGTGTTCACCAATTGCCGAATCTGGCCGGGCTTGTCGGTGCCGTTCACGGCGGGCAGCAGGCCGGGTAGGTGGCCCTTGGCCACGTCGGCCACCGGGTCGCAGGTGTAGAGCAGGCCATCGAAGCCGGCTTGCTCGAAGAGGCGCTTGTTCTGGGCCAGGTACACTTTGTCGGAGCCATACGAGCCGTACTCGTTTTCGACCTGCACCATCAGCACGGGGCCGCCGTGGTTGACTTGCAGCGGGGCCAATTGCTTGCCCACAGCTTGCAAATAGCGGGTGTAGGCGGCGATGTACTGCGGCTCCTGCGAGCGCACTTTCAGGCCGGGCACGTTCTGGAGCCAGTAGGGGTAGCCGCCAAATTCCCACTCGGCGCACACGTAGGGGCTGGGGCGCAGCACCACCCACAGGCCTTCTTCCTGGGCCATCTTCACGAAGGCAGCCACGTCGTTATTACCCGTAAAGTCGAACTTGCCCGGCTGCGGCTCGTGCGCGTTCCAGAACACGTAGGTGCCGATGGTGTTCAACCCCATCGCCTTGGCCATCTTGAGGCGGGCGCGCCAGGCTTCGCGCGGGATGCGGGGGTAGTGCAGCTCGCCCGAAATCAGCTGCAACGGCTTGCCATCAAGCAAAAATTGATTGGTGCCCAGCGTGAAGGTGTGGGTCGGCGCGGGCTTGGCAGCAGGCCGCTTGGCCGTGGCGCGTGCGCGGGGCGGGCAGGCGGCGGGTTTGGCACCGGCCGGAGCCGGGGCGGCTACCGCAGCCTCGGCCAGGCCGGCGGTAAGCAGTAAGAAACCCAGATTCTTCGAAAAAGTGGCTTTTCTCATAACGGAGAAAAAATGGCGCGGCGCGGCGAAACCGAGCGGCCGGGTGGGAAATGCTCGCACTGGTAATAACCGGCGAAGGAGTAGCACTATGGTGAGGCAAAATTACCCGTCGGGTTGCCTGATGGGGGGCAAATTTTTCGACAAAAAGGGCCTCATTCTGGCCGAAAAGGCCCGTTGGGCGGGCGCTAAGCCACTGTCGCCGGGGCGGCTACTCGGGCGGCCCGCGCCGGCGCGGCGGCTGGCCACCGGGGGCAGAACTGCCCGATAAGGTCCAGGGTTGAAGCTCCGCGGTGCTATCTTTCCTTAGTGGCCGGCATGGGCCCGAGGTTAAGCGAATATGACTATTTTGTGTAGAGCGGATTGGTGGGCGCGGTGGCTGCTGGGGCTGGTGCTGTGGGTGGCCGGGCTGGCCGCGCACGCCCAGGACACCCGGCCCGGCGAGTTCCGCTTCGAGCACATCACCGTGGACCAAGGCCTTTCGCACAGCGACGCCATGTGCATGGCCCAGGACCACGACGGCTTCATCTGGGTGGGCACCAACCGGGGTATCGACCGCTACGACGGCTACCAGCTCAAGTCATACGCCCTGCCCATCAACCCGCGCAACGGGCAGTCGGGCAACCGCATCGCCGCCCTGCTGGCCGCCCCCAACGGCCAGCTCTGGGTAGGGGCCGAAAACTCGGGCCTCAGCCGCTACGACGCCAACCACGATGCCTTCGGCCCGCTGGGCGAGGCGGCGTTTCCGGCCGCCTACCGCGCCTTGGCCGGCCGCCTCGCCCAGGCCGATGTGAAAACCCTGGCCACCGACGCGCAGGGCCGGCTGTGGATAGGCACCGCGCGGCAGGGCCTGTTCGTGCTCAGCCTGTCGCCCCAGGGCCAGCCGCTGGCCTTGCGCCAACTGCCGCCGGAGGCGGCCGGGCGGCCTGCGCTGGCGGGCATCACCGGCCTGGCCATCGATGCCGACGGGCAGGCCTGGGTGGGCGCGAGCGCGGGCCTATTGCTAGTGCGGACCGCCGAGCCGGCTTTGCCGGTAGAGGCTACGGCGCTGACTTTGCCGGTAACGGCGCTCACCCTCGACCGGCGCGGCGATTTGTGGGTGGGCACCGAGCGGCAGCTGTTTTGGGCGTCGGCGGCGAGCCGGCACACGGGGCACGCGCTGGCCGCGCAGGCGCTGCCGCACCACTACCCGCGCATGCAGGCCCTGCACCTCGACTCGTTTGGGCGGCTGTGGGCGGGCACGCTCTACGGCCTCTACGTGTGGGAGGCGGGCCTGCCCACAGGCACCGCGCCGCCGCTGCGGGCGGCGCGGCCCACCCTGTTTTTGCCCCGCGATGGCGAGATGCACGGCCTCAACTCGGAGCGCGTGCACCAGATTTTTGAGGGCCGCGACCAGCTCGTGTGGCTGTGCGCCTCGGCCGGCGGCCTCAATAAGGTAGACCTGCGCCAGCGGGCTTTCGGGCACTTGCGCCACCAGCTCACGGGCCGCCCCGAGCTGTCGAATGCCAACAACTACATCAACGCTATTTATAAGGAGGAAGCCACCAACACGCTGTGGCTGGGCTCGCGCAACGGCGTGTCGGCCTACGACCTGGCCCGGCACACCTACCGCAGCTACCTCAACCAGCAGTCGGACACGGTGCGCGGCGTGGACGTGGCCGCGCTGTTTCAGACCACCGACGGCACGCTCTGGTTTGGCACCCGCGACAACGGGCTGGTGGCGCTGCGCCGCCAGGGTGGGCGCGAGCAGCTGACCACCTACCGCCGCCTGCCGGGCGGCTACGACCTGGCCGCCAGCAGCATCGAGCACCTGGCCCAGGATGCGCAGGGCACGCTTTGGGTGGCTACATTTTCGCAGGGCTTGTTTCGGCTGACTACCGACGGGAAGCTGCTGGCGCACTACGACGCCGCGCACGGGCTGCCTACCAGTCGCTTCACCTACCTGCTTTACGATGCCCGGCGCGACGTGCTGTGGGCCAGCACCCGTAACGCGGGCCTGCTCAAGCTGCGCCCCACCGCCGACTCGCTGCGCCTGCTGCGGCAGTTCGACTACGACGCCGCTCGGCCTACTAGTGGCCTGCGGGTCAACTATGTATGGCCGTTGTTGCTAGCCAAAAACGGCGACCTCTGGCTGGGTACCATCGGCGGCGGGCTGCACCAAATCAGCACCGACGCCCAGGGGCGCGACGTGGTGCGCCAGTACAGCCGCTACCTGCCCGAGAGCGACGTGGAGGGCCTGCTGGCCGACGAGGCCGGCAACATCTGGGTGGCCGGCACGGGGTTGTACCGCTTCACGCCGCGCACCCGCCAGTACCTGCGCTACGACGTGGCCGACGGCCTCCAGAGCAACGCCTTTAAGATAGGCGCGGCGGCGCGCGGGGCCGATGGTACGCTTTATTTCGGCGGCATTAATGGCATTAATTACTTCCAGCCCTGGGCCATTCAGGCCAATCCTACGCCGCCGCGGGTGCAGTTTACGGGCCTGCGGGTGGCTAACCAGCCGGTGCCGGTGGGCCGGCCCTTCAATGGCCGTGTACTGTTGCCGCAGGCGCTGAGCCGGCCCCAGACGGTGACGATTCGGGCAACCGAAAACGACTTTTCGGTGGAGTTTGTGGCCCTCAATTATACCAATCCGCAGAAAAACCACTACGCCTACCGCCTGCTAGGCTACAACCAGGATTGGGTGTACCCGCTGCCCGGCCAGCGCACGGCCAGCTTCGCCAACCTGCCGCCCGGCCGCTACACCCTGGAGGTGAAAGCCGACAACGGCGAGGGCGTGTGGGCGAAAACCCCGGCCACCATGCAGTTCGACGTGCTGGCCCCGTGGTATAAAACCTGGTGGGCCTACCTGCTATACGCTAGTGTGTTAGTGGCGGGCATCGTAGTGTACCGCCGCATGGAAACCACCCAGCAAAACCTGCGCAGCAAGCTGGCGCTGGAGCATTTTCAGGTCGAGAAAGAAAAGGAGCTCACCAACCTCAAGCTGGGCTTTTTCACCAACGTGAGCCACGAGCTGCGCACCCCGCTCACCCTCATTCTGGGTCCGATGGAGGAGATAATCGGCGCGCGCGGCCCCGTGAATGGCCTGCGCGACAAGCTGCTGCTGATGCACCAGCAAACCCGCAAGCTGTTCGACTTGGTGAACCAATTGCTCGATTTTCGGAAGGTGGAGAGCGGTGACGTGCCGCTGCGCGCCAGCTACGGCCCGGTGCTGGGCTTTGTGACCGAAGTATTTGGCATGTTTGAGCAAAAAGCCGCCGAGCGCCGCCTCACCTACACCTTCGACGCGCCCGCCGAGGACGTGCCGCTGTATTTCGACCGCAGCAAGCTCGAAATTATCCTCACCAACCTGCTGGCCAACGCCATCAAATACACGCCCGAGGGCGGGCGCATTGCGGTGGCGGCCACGGTGGTGGGCACGCCGGGTGGCGAAGCGGTGTTTGCTGACGGGCAGCCGGTGGGTAACTATTTGGAAATAAGCGTGCAGGATACTGGCACGGGCATCGCAGCCGACGAGTTGATGCACATTTTCGACCCCTACTATCAGGCCTCCCACACCGATACCCTGCGCATGACGGGCACCGGCATCGGGCTGGCGCTAGTGCGGCAGTTTGCCGCGCGGCACGGGGGTAGCATCCTGGTAGAGAGCCGGGTAGGAGAGGGCTCGACCTTCCGGCTGCGGCTGCCCTTCGGCCGCGCCCACCTACACCCGGCTGATGTGCTGACGCCCGAGGAAGCCGCCCCTTCTGCCGGCCTGCCGGTGGCCGAAGCGGCGGAGGAAACCGATAATGCGCTGGAAATTAGCAATGAACCGACCACGCTGGCCAGCCTGCCGCGCCTGCTGGTGGTGGAAGACAACGACGAGGTGCGCCAGTACTTGCAGCAGCTGTTCGCCCCTGATTTTGAAGTACTGACCGCCGCCGATGGCCTCGAAGGCTGGAACCTGGCCCTGGCTCAAAACCCAGCTGTAGTAGTGAGCGACGTGATGATGCCCCGCAGCGACGGCCTGGAGCTGTGCCAGAAACTCAAGCAGCACCCCAAGACCAGCCACATCCCGGTGCTGCTGCTGACCGCCCGCACCGCCGCCCTGCACGAGGTAGAAGGTCTGGGCATGGGCGCCGACGACTATGTGAGCAAGCCTTTCAACCCGCAAGTGCTGCAAGCCAAAGTAGTAGCCCTGCTGCGCAACCGCCGCCAGCTGCGCGAGTACTACCAGCGCCAGCTGCTGCTGCAGCCCACCGAGGTCGTCATTCCCGACGCCGACCGGCTCTTTCTGGAGCAAGCCATGTGCACCGTCGAGGCCCACCTCACCGACCCGGCTCTGAGCGTGGGCGTGGTAGCCGAGGCCCTGTGCCTCACCCAATCGGTGCTGTACCGCCGCCTCAAAAGCATCACGGGCCAGACGGTAGTCGAGTTTATCCGCGACGTGCGGATGAAGCGGGCGGCTCAGCTGCTGGCGCAGCCGGGGCTGCGCATTTCGGAGGTGGCCTACGAGGTGGGCGTCGAAAACGTGAAGTATTTCCGCAAGACCTTTCAGAAAATCTACGGCGTAGCCCCCTCTGAGTACGCCCGCCAGCACCGCCCGGTCCGCGGCGGGGTAGTGGTCGAGGACGAGGAGGAAGACGACGCCTGAGTTGGCGGCGGCGCGCCTATTTTGGGCCGGGCCTGCAACCTCACCCAGCCGCCGCGCATCCTGGGCAGGAGCCGGGAACGCCATGCGGGCACCCGGTGTTTTTCTCGTACCTTTGCCGTTCGTATGCGATTCCCCCGTCTTATTTCCGCCGCCCTGCTTGCCAGCACCCTGTCGCTGGGGGCCTGCACCGGTTACCAGAAGCTGCTTAAAAGCTCTAACGTCAACGAGAAGTACGAGGCGGCCATCAAGTACTACGAGAAGGGCGACTACTTCCGCTCGGGCACGCTGCTGGAGGAGTTGATACCGCTGCTGAAGGGCCGGCCCGAGGCCGAAAAGGCGCAGTTTTACTTCGCCAATACCAATTTCATGCAGCGCAACTACGTGCTGAGCGCGTACTACTTCAAGCAGTTTACCGACACGTACCCCAATTCGCCGCTGGCCGAGCAGGCGTCGTTTTTGCGCGCCAAGTCGCTGTTTCGCGACTCGCCCGGCTACGAGCTCGACCAAACTAATACCATTTCGGCGCTGGAAATCATCCAGGATTTCCTGAATACCTACGCTACGAGCGAGTACCGCGCCGAGACGGAAAGTATGTCGCAGGAGCTGCAAAAGAAGCTGGAAAACAAGGCTTTCCAGAGTGCTAAGCTCTACTACTCGCTGCGCTATAACCAAGCGGCCGTGACGTCGCTCGGCAATTTTACGCAGCAGTACCCGGCCTCGGTTTTTGCCGAGCAGGCCGACTACCTGCGCCTCGTGGCGCAGTACGCCTGGGCCAAGGAAAGCATTGAAAGCAAGCAGCGCGAGCGCTACGTCGATGCTGTGGCCATTTACCAGCACTTCATCGACACCTATCCGCAAAGCAAAAACCTGCACGCGGCGCAAGTGATGTACGACGACGCCCGCGCCGAAATAACGCGCCTCAAAGACGTGCCGACCGAGCCCACGGCGGCCAATTAGCTTGGCTGTGAGCTGCTTGTTAGCTGAACAGAGTAGTTCGTTCAGCCAGTCAGCCATTCAACAGTCCGACCATTTAGCAATTCATTAGTAGACCCATGAAAACCACCGCCCCCGCCTCCATCGTTACGCGCAACCTGGCCGACATCACCTCGGAAAACGGTAACGTGTACGAGGCTATCTCCATTATCTCGAAGCGCGCCAACCAGCTGTCGGTGAAGCTGAAAGAAGAGCTGGCCGACAAGCTGTCGGAGTTTGCTACGACCGTCGACAACCTCGAAGAAGTGTTCGAAAACCGCGAGCAGATTGAAATCAGCAAGCAGTATGAGCGCCAGCCCAAGCCCACCAGCATGGCCATCGAGGAGTTTGTGGCCGGCGAACTGCACTACGAAACCCCCGAAGCTGCTCCGGTGGTTATTCCGCGCGAGCTGTTCTAGGTTGCTGGTTTCTGGTTTCAGAATTTTAGCGTCTTTTTGTGAAAATGGGCCAAATAGAAACCGGAAACCAAAAACCAGGAACCCTGCACGGCCGTCGGCTTTTGCTAGGTGTCACGGGTAGCATCGCCGCCTACAAGGCGGCGCCGCTCACGCGCCTGCTGGTGAAAGCCGGGGCCGAAGTGCAAGTGATTTTGACCGAGGCCGCTGCGGCCTTTGTGACGCCCCTCACGCTGGGTACCCTCTCCAAAAAGCCCGTCCTGACGGGCTTTTTGCGTGATGCGGCCAGCGGGCAATGGCACAACCACGTGGAGCTGGGCCTCTGGGCCGACGCCTACGTGATAGCGCCGGCCAGCGCCAACACGCTCGGGCAGCTGGCCAATGGCTTGTGCCCCAATCTGCTGAGCGCCGTGTACTTGTCGGCCCGCTGCCCCATCTTCCTGGCCCCGGCCATGGACCTGGACATGTACGCCCACCCGGCCGTGACGCAGAATATCGCGCGGCTGCGCTCGTTTGGCAACCACGTGTTTGAATCGCCGAGCGGCGAACTGGCCAGCGGCCTGGCCGGGCCGGGCCGCATGCTGGAGCCCGAGGAGATTGTGGCCGAGCTGGAAAGATTTTTTGGTATGTAGGGTAAGCTTTAGCTTGCCACTAGAACGAATTTCCGCAAGGCAAGCTAAAGCTTACCCTACACTAATCTATGCACGTTCTCCTCACCGCTGGCCCTACCTATGAGCCCCTCGACCCGGTGCGCTTTTTGGGCAACCGCTCGACGGGCAAAATGGGCTATGCGCTGGCCGAAGCCTTCGCCGAGGTAGGTGCCACGGTAACGCTGGTGAGCGGCCCGGTGCAGCTGCCCACGCCGGCCAGCGCGCTTATTCAAACGGTGCGCGTCGAAACGGCGCAGCAGATGTATGAGGCCGCCGCCGCCGTGGCTCCGGCGGCCGACGTGTGGGTATTCGCCGCCGCTGTGGCCGACTACCGGCCCGCCACCGTGGCCGTTGATAAGATTAAAAAAGCCGGCGAAACCCTGACGCTGGAGCTAATCAAAAACGTGGACATCGCCGCCACGTTGGGTGAAACCAAGCGCGCTGAACAATTTGCGGTAGGTTTTGCGTTGGAGACTACGAACGAGCTGGCCCATGCGCTGGACAAGCTGCACCGCAAAAACTTCGATTTGGTAGTGCTTAATTCCTTGCGCGATACCGGGGCGGGCTTCGGCCACGACACTAACAAAGTGTCGGTGCTGGACCGCGCTGGGCAAGTGCTTACCTTTGAGTTACAGGCTAAAACCCAGCTGGCCCGCCGCCTGGTGGCGCTCGTGCAGGCCCGCTTTGCTACTACTTATGCGTAAACTTTTCACGGTACTAACCCTGCTCGCGGGGCTGTTGGTGGGGCGCCCTGGCCGGGCGCAGGAGCTCAATGCCACGGTCGAGGTGTCGCTGCAAAACGTCACCATCACCAACCCTGAGATACTCACCCAGATGCAGTCGGAAATCCGTCGCATTCTGAATGAAACCATCTGGACACGCCAGGCTTACCGGCCCAACGAGCGCATCAACCTGAAAATGTTTGTGGGCATCACCAACGTGCCCCAGAACGGCACCTACGTAGCCACGATGCGCCTCATCGCCACGCGCCCCGTGTATGGCACCGGCTACGAAACCAACGTGTTGAGCCTCACCGACCGCAATTTTATTTTCAACTTCGCCGCTACCACGCCGCTGATATTCTCGCCGGGCACGAACAACTTTACTAGTAACCTGGCCTCGCTGCTAGGCTTCTATGCCTACCTGGTTATCGGCACCGACCAGGATTCGTTTGCGAGGCTCGGCGGCTCGCCATACTACGACCAGGCGCGCATCATCGTGCAATACTCGGCCGGGCAGACGACTACGACCAACGAAACGGATAACGGCTGGACCGACTCGAACAGCAACAACCGCTACTGGCTGCTCAACAACCTGCAAGACCCGCAGCTCGAAGCCTTCCGTACGGCGCTCTACGCCTACTACCGGCAGGGGCTCGATGTGTTCATCGAAAAGCCGGAGGACGCTCGCACGTCCATCATGAGCGCACTCAGCGGCATTCAGAAAGCCAACGCGCTACGGCCGGGTACGCTGTTCGTGCGTGCCTTTTTCAATGCCAAGGCCGATGAGATTGTCAACATCTTCCGCACCGGTACCCCCGAGCAGAAGCAGCAGCTCGTAACCATGCTCAGCGACGCCGACCCCGACGGCCTGGCCAAGTACCAGACGCTGATTGGTCGCTAACTAAATCGATGATTTTAGCTGATTAGCGTGATTACGCTGATTTTTTCGGCGTTTCGGTGCTCGTTTTTTGTTTGATGGAAGGCGGTAAATGCCGCTGAAACTAGGATAACCGGCTTGGGATTAGCCGGGCCATAAGAGAAACTGATAAGCAAATTGCGTTGCTGAGAGAAATCAGCGTAATTACGCTAATTAGTTAAAATCAGCGATTTATGTTACTCGATTTACGTATTCAGAATTACGCGCTCATCGAGCAGCTGGAGCTACGGCCCTCGGCGCTGCTCAATATTATTACCGGCGAAACGGGGGCGGGCAAGTCGATTATGCTCGGGGCCATCGGGCTGCTGCTCGGCAACCGCGCCGACTCGAAAATGCTCTTCAACACCGAGCGCAAGTGCGTGATTGAGGGGCAGTTCGATATTAAAAATTACCAGCTACAGGATATTTTTGAGTCCGAGGATTTAGACTACGAGTCGCAGTGCATTCTGCGGCGCGAAATCAGCCCCTCGGGCAAGTCGCGGGCCTTCGTGAATGACACGCCCGTGACGTTGGAGGCGCTGCGCAAGATTGGGGCGAACCTCATGGACATCCACTCGCAGCACGATACGCTGCTGCTGGGCGATGCCGTGTTTCAGCTCAACCTGCTCGACCTCTACGGCGGCCTCGTGCCCGCCCGCACCCACTACGGCAACGCCTACCGCCAGTACCGCAAGCTCGAAACCGACCTAAAAACGCTCGAAAACCAGGCTGCCCAAGCTAGCAAGGAGCTGGACTACAATAGCTTTCTGCTGAGCGAGTTGGAAGAAGCCCGCCTCGATAACGAAGACCAGGAGGCGATGGAGCAGGAGGTGAAGCAGCTCGAACACGCCGAAGAAATCAAGTACAAGCTCAGCCAGGCGCTGCACGGCCTGCGCGACAGCGAGTACTGCGCCACCGGCAGCATGAAGGACGCCGCCGTGCTGCTGGGCCAGGTGTCAGGCTACGCCGAGGCGTTTAAGGAATTGAAGCAGCGTCTCGATTCGTGTTTGATTGAGCTGCACGACATCGCCGACGAGGTCGAAACTGCCGAGCGCCGCACCGAGGGCGACCCCGCCCGCGCCGAAGAGCTGCAAGCCCGCCTCACGGTGCTCTACAACTTGCAGCGCAAGCACCAGCGCCGCGATATGGCCGGGCTGCTCGCGGTGCGCGAAGAATTGCGCCAGAAAGTGGGCTCAGTGCTAAACCTCGATAAGGAAATAAACCGCCTGCGCAACGCCAGCGACACCGCCCTGGCCCAGGCCACCAAACTCGCCAACCGCCTCTCTGACAGCCGCCGCAAGGCCTTCCCAGTCTTCGAGAAAGAGTTGAGTGCGTTGCTCGCCGACCTCGGGATGCCGCACGCCCGCATCGTGGTTGAGCACAAAACCGGCCCGCTCGCCGCTAGCGGTGCCGACGTGGTGAACATCCTGTTCACGGCCAACAAGGGCGCGCAGCCGCAGACGTTGAGCAAGGCTGCCTCGGGCGGCGAGTTTTCGCGCCTCATGCTGTGCATCAAGTATATGCTGGCCGATAAGACGGCCTTGCCCACGATAGTGTTCGACGAAATCGACACCGGCATCAGCGGTGAAATTGCGGTGAAGGTGGGCCGCATGATGCAGCAGATGGCGCACAAGCACCAGCTCGTGGCCATTTCGCACCTGCCCCAAATGGCGGCCGCCGGCGACACGCACTACTTCGTGTACAAGGAAGACCGCGCTGACCGCACCGTGAGCCGCATCCGGCAGCTGAGCTCCGAGGAGCGCATCAAGGAAATCGCCCATATGATAGCCGGGGCCAAGCCCAGCGAGAACGCTTACCAGAGCGCGCGGGAATTGCTGGCGCTGCGCGGCGAGGAGGTCGCGGGGTAATGAAAAATTAATAAGCTATATAGTAGAAAATACGGGGGGGGGTGAAAGTATGTTTGCAAAACATTTCACTTCAAACCTTTTTATGAAGACAAGCTTATTCAAAACAATACTTTTTAGTATGCTGCTGGTATTGCTAGGGCAGTGTACCTCCGACCGGCCGCAAAATCTAATTGCGCCGCGCTCAACCGCTGAACAACTCGCGTCGAATGCAGATTTTGTGGAGATAGTTAAAATAACTAACCACTTTCAGGATGTCATCTATAACAACCTGCGGGACGCGCATAGTGACAAAGTGCGTCAGTTAAATAGCCAGCGTATTAACTCGCTGCTAAATAATCGGCAAAATAAGGATAGTCTGATTCTTGCTATAAACTATTTGGGATTTAAAGATTTCAATCAGTTTCTGGTTGACTTGAATAAGATTAATTCTCTGGGAGTAAAGCTGAATAAATCGGGTATATGCCTTGCAAAGGTGCCAAGTCAAGTATTGATTGAATCATTTGCTACAGCATCTAAAGAACTTGGGCATACTTACCCCGTAATTTTTGCGCGCGGTGGCGGCTTCTGTCCCGATTGCCATTTTAATAACTGTGATGAGTGTGGACCCGGACAGGATGGGGAGGAATCGACTGATGATGAAGGGGACGGACCAGGCTACTCTTGCAGAGCCAATGCGGAAGCCAAAAAGGCTAATGCAATAGCTCAAGCCGAAAATACATGTATGCTAGCTGTTATAGCATGTGGAGGGAGTGGTTGGGCAGCGGGAGAATTAGCGTGTGGAGCTACAATGGTAACGATAGTAGGCGCTCCCATATCCCCTGGGGTGGGTGTTGGCGTAGGGTGTTTCGTATTTACGACCTGCACCGCATTTGCTTACGCAGATTATCGGCTTAAAATTCAACAGGCAGAACTGGATTACCAAGCAGCTATAGCTGGCTGTCCTAAGTAGATTTTAGTATGATTTCACTTCGTAGTCATCTGTTTCTATCCACTTGCCAATCGCTTGTTTCGGCAGTCGTACTAGTAGTATACCTCACTTCATCTTCCTGGCAGCGCAGAGACTTACTGGGTAAGATTACAGGGCCATTACCAATGATATTTATGTTGGTGGCCTTGGCCTTGCTCGGTCACTATTACCTGCGCAAACAGATTGTAGTATCAGCCTGGGGGTATTCCATACTTTTTCCTCTTATCACTGCTGTCTTCTTGTACTACGCTTTTCACGTGATAAGCTAACTTTGAGGCGGGCCGGACTTTTTCCGGTCCGCTTTTTTCATGTCCAATAACCTGCTCGCCGGCAAAGTCGGCATTATCTCCGGCGCCCTCAATTCCCAATCCATCGCCTGGAAAGTCGCCCAGAAAGCCCACGAACAAGGTGCCCGCATCGTGCTCACCAACGCCCCACTGGCCATGCGGATGGGCGAAATAAAGGCCCTGGCCGCCGAAATCGACGCGCCCATCATCCCGGCCGATGCTACCTCAGTGGAGGAGCTTAACACGCTGTTTACGGAAGCCCAAAGCCACTTTGGCGGCAAAATTGACTTCCTGCTGCACTCCATCGGCATGAGCGCCAACATCCGCAAGGGCAAAAGCTACGGCGACCTCGACTACAAATTCTTTCAGCAAACGCTCGACGTGTCGGCCCTGAGCTTGCACAAGATGCTGGCGGTGGCCGAAAAGCAGGATGCTTTCAACGAGTGGGGTAGTGTGGTGGCGCTCAGCTACATCGCCGCTCAGCGTGCCTTCCTCGACTACACCGACATGGCGCAGGCCAAGGCCGTGCTCGAAAGCATTGCCCGCAGCTACGGCCAGCGCTTGGGCCACCTCAAAAAGGTGCGCGTGAACACCATTTCGCAGTCGCCGACCAAAACCACGGCCGGCACCGGCATCAGCGGCTTCAACGCCTTCTATGAGTACGCCGAAAAAATGGCTCCGCTCGGCAACGCCCCCGCCGAAGCCTGCGCCGACTACTGCGTGTCGCTGTTCTCGGATTTCACCCGCTTCGTAACTATGCAAAACCTCATGCACGATGGCGGCTTCAGCAGCGTCGGCATCTCGGAGGCGATTGTAGACGCAATCACGAAGTCGTCGGAATCGGCGGCGTAGCTATAGTTTGAGCGGTGTAGAGACGCAATACTTTGCGTCTTACGTCTGGAT
>NZ_DASTEP010000025.1:0-8044 GCF_035709525.1 Hymenobacter sp.
GCGTCTCTACACCCGCCACCTGTATACTGATGCCGAAACTGCGGTAAGCCAGTACATCACGATAGTATTAACGCAAAAAGCCTCTCCCGGCTGGGAGAGGCTTTTTCTAACCTAAAGCAAGGCCGCTTAGTAGCGGTATACTTTGTCAGCATCGTTGCTGCGGAATTGTTCTTCGAAGTACTTGGCATCTTCGGCGTTGCGCGGTTTCACACCCATCACGATACCGCCGTTTTTGATGCCTTCTTCGTACTCGGCGGCGTGCTCTTCGGGGATGCCCGAGCCTACCAGCGCGCCTACCAGGCCACCCGTGAGACCACCGGCACCAGCACCGGCCAGCGCAGCGGCCAGCGGGCCAGCGATAATCAGGCCCAAACCCGGCAAGGCTACCGACGTGCCAATGGCCGCGATAGCGCCAATGATAGCACCGGCCGTGCCACCGATGGCCGAGCCCACGCCCGCGCCTTCCATCGCCTTGTCGCCCAGTTCAGTGTGCTCGTGGTTGTGGGCGAAGTGCGTATCGCGGGTTTCGTCCGACATCATCAGATGTACGTCGTCTTTGTGGTAGCCGCGCTCGTGCAGCGACTGGTAGGCGCGCTCGGCGCTGCTACGGTCGCGGAAGATGCCGCTCGTGGTGCTGCCTTCGCGGTAGTCGTTGTTGTAGCTATCGTTGTCGCCGGTGAAAGCGTCTTTCACGGCGTGGGCGGCGCGGTCGGTGGTGTTTTGCACGGCATCGATGCCGCGGCCTACAGCTGCGCCAGCGCTGCCAGCTACTGCGGCACCTTTGGCGGTGGCGCTGTAGTCATCGCCGGGCTGCGAGTCAGTAGGGGTCGTGTTTACATCGTCGGCGGCAGCGGCAGCGCCGCTTTGGGTGGCGTTGTAGTCGGTGCCTGCGCCGTAGGTGGTGCGGTCGGTGCTGAGGTTGCCGCTATTGCCGAGGCCGGTGCCGGTGTTGCTGGTGCCGTAGTTAGAGCCGGCACCAGTGCCGGTATTCATCGGGTTGCGCTCATCGTTGGTGCTCATCGGAAAGAGGGAGTGGGTTAGTGTGAAAGTGAGCCCGGCAAAATGCCCGGCTTCGTGATCTCTAAACGGGGCAAGCGAAAGGCGGGTTGCGTCCTAAAGCGTCAAGCTGGGGTATAACATTCGGGCCACTGGGCACAAAAAAAGCCCCGGCCGGAGCCGGGGCAAATCTTGCTAAGCCAATGCCTAACTACTACAAATGCAGCGCTTAGGCCTCATTGAGCGCGTACTGCTCGTAATTGACCTCCTGCTGCCAGAATTCGCGGCAGTCTTTTATCAGGCCTTTCAGAAATTCCTCGTCCTGCTTGAGCGCGCGCCACTCGCCGTAGCCCAGGCGCTCGCACAGCTTATAAAAATTATCGCCCTGCCCCTTCGAGCCCGGCACCCGCACCAGCGCGCTCAGCAAGGGGCGGCCGGCGGCGTGCTCCTCGGTCGAAATTTCGGCCAGCATTTCGTTGAGGCGCGATTTTTCGTGCGAGATGTCGAGGTTCAAGCCCAGCTCGGACTCTTGCACCAGCGTGAGGTAGCTGACCGTGCCCGCCTGCTGCCGGGCGTAGCGAATGAGGTAGTGGCGAAGGCGGCTAATCATGCAGAGAAAGAAGAAGGTGTAAAGCTCAACGGCTTGCGCAAAGAAAGCGCCCCGCGCCTTACACTCTACGAAGCAGCGGGTAGGAGCGGATTGTAACCAAGTGGCCCGCCGCAAATTAAGTCTAGGGGAGGATACCAAAAATCGGGCCGGCGTTGCGTCGGCGTCCGGTTTTATTTGGTCAGTCGGGCGGGCCGCGCCGGATTAAGCCCGGCCCTGGCGGCGGCGCAGCTCCTTCTGAATCAGCAAAAACTCGCGGCTGCTCTGGCCCGCGATGGCGGTGTTCTCATTAGCGCGGCGCAGCAGGTAGGGCATCACGGCCTCCACGGGGCCGTAGGGCACGTACTTGGCGGTGTGGTAGCCGGCGTGGGCGAGGTTGTAGCTGAGGTTATCGCTCATGCCGTAGAGCTGGGCAAACCACACGCGCTCGTCGCCGGGGGCGAGGCCGGCCTCTTGCATCAACTGCGTGAGCAGCAGCGAGCTGGCTTCATTGTGGGTGCCGGCGCAGATGCTGATGCGGTCGACGTGCTGCACGCAGTAGCGTAGGCTTTCGTTGTAGAGGTCGTCGGTGTGCTGCTTGCTGGGGTTGATGGGACTCTGGTAGCCGCGCTGCTGGGCCACGCGGGCTTCTTTTTCCATGTACGCGCCGCGTACTAGCTTCACGCCCAGGTAGTAGCCCTGCTGCACGGCGCGGTCGTGGGCAGCTTGCAGCGCCTCCAGGCGGTCGTGGCGGTAGAGCTGGTAGGTGTTCCAGACGATGGCGCGCTCCTCGTTGTAGCGGCGCATCATGTCCTCGGCCAGGTCGTCGATGGTTTGCTGAAACCAGCTTTCCTCGGCATCCACAAACAGCCGCACGCCGTGCTGGTGGGCGCTGGCGCACAGCGCATCGAGGCGCTGGCGGCCGCGCTCAAAGGCGGCCTGTTCGTCGGCCGACAAGGCGGTGCCGGCCTGGGTTTTTTCCAGCAAAACTGTGGGCATGAGGCCCGTAACCTTGAACACCGAGAACGGGATGTTGGGCGTGGTAGCGGCCAGGGCAATGGTGGCCAGAATCTCGTCGCGGGTGCGGTCAAAGCTCTGGTCATTGCCGGTGCCTTCTACCGAGTAGTCGAGGATGGTGCCGATGTGGTACTTGCCCAGCTCGGCAATCACCGGCTTGCACTCCTGAATGGTTTCGCCGCCGCAAAACTGCTGGAAGATGGAATTCTTGATGAGAAACTTGGTGCCCGGAAAACTAAATTTCAGGGCCGTTTGCATCAGGCCGCTGCCCATTTTTACGAGGCTGCCGTTGTTCATGGCCGCGAACAGGGCGTACATCTTGCGCAGCTCGGCGTCGGACTTGGCCTCGAAGGCAATGCGGGTGTCTTCGAAGGAGATAGGCGCCACGGGCGGGGCCGGAACGGTGGACGGGGTAGCCATGCGAAAATGCGGGATAAAAGCCAGGGAGGGAGAGCGAACTACGAAGGTAACGTAGGGGGCGAAAACCGCGTTCGGCCTGCGGGGGTTAATGTAGGGTAAGCTTTAGCTTGCCACCGTCATGCTACACTAGCGCCCGGCAAGCTAAAGCTTACCCTACACGCAATGGAAAATACCGCTCCCGCCGACACGTTTTTCACCCGTCGGCTGGCCCAGAAGGGCCAACCCCTCATCATCGCCGGCCCCTGCTCGGCCGAGTCCGAAGAACAAGTGCTCACCGTGGCCCGCGCCCTCAAGGCGGCCGGCCAGGCCGATATGTACCGCGCCGGTATCTGGAAGCCGCGCACCAAGCCCGGCGGCTTCGAGGGCATGGGCACTGCTGCGCTGCCCTGGCTGCAAGCCGCCAAGGCCGAAACCGGCCTGCCGATGGCCATCGAGGTAGCCACGCCCAAGCACGTGGAAGAGGCCCTGAAACACGACATCGACGTGCTCTGGATAGGCGCGCGCACCACCGTGAACCCCTTCGCGGTGCAGGAGCTGGCCGACGCGCTGGCCGGCACCAACAAGCCCGTGATGGTGAAAAACCCCGTCAACCCCGACCTCGCGCTCTGGATTGGGGCCATCGAGCGGCTGGAGCGGGCGGGCATCCGTGATATTGCGGCTATTCACCGGGGTTTCAGCACGTTTGCGCCCTCGCGCTACCGCAACGCGCCCACCTGGGCCATCCCGATTGAGCTGAAAACCCGCCGCCCCGACCTCGTGCTCATCAACGACCCGAGCCACATCGGCGGCTCGCGCGACTTGCTGCTGCCCATCGCCCAAAAGGCGCTCGACCTCGACTACGACGGCCTCATCATCGAGACGCACCCCGACCCCGACCACGCCCTCTCCGACGCCGCCCAGCAGGTAACGCCCGTTCGCTTGCAGCAGATTCTAAGCGAATTAAACTACCGCTACCGCTCCAGCAACAACGCCGACTACCTGAACAAGGCCGAGGAGCTGCGCCAGAAAATGGACACCGCCGACCACGAAATCCTCGAAATGCTGGCCCGCCGCATGGCCCTCATTCAGGAGCTGGCCGAGTATAAAAAGGAAAACAACGTGAAGATTTTGCAGCTGGAGCGCTGGCAGGAAATCTTCAAAACCCGCCCCGAGTGGGGCCGCAAGCTCAACATCGACGAGAAATTTGTGGGCGAGCTCTACAAGCTCATCCACATCGAAAGTATCCGCAAGCAAACGGAGGTACTGAATGGCCGGCCGGTAGATGGGCCGGTGAACTTAGGGCCAGGCCTGTAACGCGTACTGTCATTGCGAGCGTAGCGAAGCAATCGCACCTGTTGAGCCGCGCCGTTCGGGTTCCGCTCAGGTGCGATTGCTTCGCTACGCTCGCAATGACAGATGCTTACTACTGCCGCGTGTAAGTGTACTTTGGCCCATCGGCCGCGCTGCACTGGTCGATAACTAACGTGCTGCCCTCTAGCGTGTAGGCACCTTTGGGTGCGTAAGCATCGGCGTCAGTTGGCATGAGGGTAATAATGGGCTCGGGGCTGCCACCGCCGCAGCTAGCGCCAGTGCTAGTGGCGTAGGTACCTTCGGCAGCCAGCTTTTTGTCGCGCATCAGGCGAAAATGCCGGCTGGCGTCGAGCGTCAGCACTTCGTCGGGCACGGGGTGGCCGGGCGGGCAGTGGCACTGGTAGTTGGTGAGGCGCCAGGTGCCCGTGAGAGCGGTGCCGGGCGCGGCGGCCGTGGCCTGGGGCGTGCGCTGGCAGCCAGCGGCCGCGCCGAGCAGCAGCCCGAGGCTGCAAAGGGAGAGGAACTGATTCATTTGAAATTTGTGGTAGTTGGGGCGGGCTGCCGGCTTTTCGCTCTTCGGCCGACGAGCTTGCCTCACGATGAGCGGACAGCCGGCGAAAAACTGGCAGCCCGCCTCAACTACGCCGAAAGCGAAAAATGCGTTAGCCCTGCCGCAACAAGCTCAGCAGGGCTAACGCATTTTTGGTGCCGGATTTTAGCCGGGCGGCTACTCCTTCACCCAGCGGTAGCTTTCCGTCGCGCCGGCGTCGATGCAGGCATCTTCGCCGGTCAGTGTTAGGCTTTGGCCGGCGGGCGTTTTGGTGATGCTGTAAGTTTTGCGGTCGTTGTTGGGCAGGTCCGAATCTGTTTCGTAGCTGATAATCGGCACGGTGCCGCTCGGCGTGGGGCAGCTGGGTAGCGTGCCCATCGAGAGCGCGTAGGTAACTTTCTTATTCAGCCTTCTATCGTGCTGAAAAATAAGCTGCTTGTCGGCCCCAAACACCAGCTGGCGCGTGAAACCCTCGGTGGCCGGCGTGCGCCGGCCGGTGCGGTAAGCGGTGCCTTCCCATTCCCAATGGCCGTTTTCGAGCGCCAGTGCGTCGTAGCCGCTGGGCTGTACTTCGTCGCCCTCGCGCTGGCAGCCGGTGGCCGAGAGCAGCGCGGACGTAAGCAGCAGGAGCAGAGCTTTTTTCATGGGATAAGCAGGTGAGGCGGGTAGGAAAGGAAAAGAACGCTAATCAGGGCAAAGGAGCCGGCGGCGGGCGGCCGGGTTGCAGGGCTGCGCAAAAAATGCCGGGCGGGAAGCCGTTTCTTTGCGGCAAGTTCTACGTTTCAAGCAAGCCAGGTGTTCGTGAAAAATCCTCCCGTTATCGGCCCGCAGGCGCTGCCCGCGCTGGTGGCCTTCATCCGCGAGAACGCGCCGAGCCGCGTTTTCGTGCTGGCCGACGGCAACACGGCCCGCGACTGCTACCCGCGCTTGCAACCGCACCTGCCCGCCCACGAGCTACTGACCATCGAGGCCGGTGAGGAGTACAAAACGCTGGCTACCTGCACCCAGGTGTGGGAGTGGCTGACGCGCCAGCAGGCCGACCGCCACGCGCTGCTCGTGTGCCTGGGCGGCGGCGTCGTCACCGATTTGGGCGGCTTTTGCGCCGCCACCTACAAGCGCGGCCTCACCTGCGCCGTGCTGCCGACCACGCTGCTGGCGCAGGTCGATGCCGGGGTAGGGGGCAAGACGGGCGTCGATTTCCAGGGCTTCAAAAATCACATCGGCGTGTTTCAGGAGCCGGCCGGCGTGTTCATCGAGCCAGCATTTTTAGCCACGTTGCCGCCCGCCGAGCTGCGCTCTGGCTACGCCGAAATCATCAAGCACGCGCTCATCGCCGACGCGGCGGCCTTTGCGCAGCTGCGCGCCCTCGACGTGGCGGCCGTGGCCGACTGGACGCCCATCATCGCGCATTCGGTAGCCCTGAAAGAGCAGATTGTGGCGCAAGACCCGCACGAGAGCGGCCCGCGCAAGCTGCTCAACTTTGGCCACACCGTGGGCCACGCCCTCGAAAGCTACCTGCTCACGCAGCCCGGCCGCGAGGTGCGCCACGGCGAAGCCGTAGCAGTCGGCCTCATCTGCGAAAGCTGGCTGTCGGTGCAGCGCGAGCTGCTCTCGGCCAGCGAACTGGCCGAGGTGGAGGCGGTAGTGCGCGCGGCATTCGGGAAAATTACGTTTATCACCTTCGAGACCGAAGCCATCGCGGCCTATGCCGTGCAGGACAAGAAAAACCGGGGCGAGGTGATTAATTGCACCCTGCTGTGCGGGCTGGGCCACGGGGTGTTCGACCAGCCTATTTCGCTGGCCGAGGTGGCGGCGAGCTTGCAGTATTATCATACCGAGTTGTAAAACGGAGTGGCACTCCGTTTATCGTTGTTTACGCGGAAACGGAGTGCCACTCCGTTTTACAAGCTGTTTATGAGTAGTATATCCCTGACCTGGGCCGGCGGCCCGCTGCAAGGCACCGCCCACCTGCCCGCCTCCAAAAGCGAAAGCAACCGCGCCCTGCTGCTGCAAAAGCTGGCCGGCGGCGGCACCCTCACCAATCTCTCCGAAGCCAACGACACCGTGCTGATGGAGCGCCTGCTAAGCCAGGCCACCCACACCGACCTGCTCGACGCCGAAGACGCGGGTACCGTCATGCGCTTCATGACGGCTTACCTGGCCGTGAGCGGCTGGCGCGGCACCCTCACCGGCGCGGCCCGCATGAAGCAGCGCCCCATCGCCATCCTGGTAGATGCGCTGCGGGCGCTGGGCGCAAGCATCGAGTACGTGGAAAAGGAAGGCTACCCGCCGCTGCGGTTTGAGGGCAGCGCCATCACGGCCGCCGCTACCGAGCTGAGCGTGCGCGGCGACATCAGCAGCCAGTACATTTCGGCGCTCCTGATGGTGGGGCCGGTGCTGCCCGCCGGCCTGCGCCTGCGCCTGACGGGCGAGGTAGGCTCGCGGCCCTACATCGACATGACGCTGAGCTTGATGCAGCACTTTGGCGGCACTGCTGATGAGCTGGCGCCCGACCTGGTAGAAGCGCGCTCGGGCGGCTACCGCCCGGCCGACTACGAGGTGGAAAGCGACTGGTCGGCCGCCAGCTACTGGTACGCGCTGGTGGCGCTGGGAGCCGTTGGCTCGTCGGTGACGCTGCCGGGCCTGCGGGCGCAGTCGTGGCAGGGCGACCACGTGATTCAGCATATTATGCGGTCATTGGGGGTAGCTACTGAAGTAACTGCCGAGGGCTTCCGCCTCACCCAAACACCACTCGACGCGGCCGAACTGCTCGCCCAGCCGCTCGATTTCACCGACTGCCCCGACCTGGCCCAAACCGTGGCCGTGGTGGCCGCCGCCCAGGCCGTGCCCCTGCGGATGACGGGCCTCCAGAGCCTGCGCATCAAGGAAACCGACCGCATCGCGGCGCTGCAAAACGAGCTGCGCAAGTTTGGCGGCGATATGGTGGAGGTAGCGCCGGGCGTGTTTGAGATTCAATCAACTAACTTCCAGGTCAACGGCCAGACCGTTGCTACCTACGAAGACCACCGCATGGCGATGGCCTCCGCGCCGCTGGCGCTGCGCGGGCCGCTCACCATCGAGGAGCCCAGTGTGGTGCGCAAGTCGTACCCCAGCTATTGGCGCGAGCTGGCCAAGGTAGGGCTGGGAAGCTAGACGCTGGAAGAAAGGTGAAGGCGCGGCCGTGG
>NZ_DASTEP010000026.1:0-7742 GCF_035709525.1 Hymenobacter sp.
CGGGGCACCTCACCCCCCGGCCCCCTCTCCAAAAAAGAGGGGGAGCCTGACGCCCAACAACGTCCGCCAGCGGTCGGCTCCCCCCTCTTTTTTGGAGAGGGGGGCCGGGGGGGTGAGGTCCCCCCGGCTGGCCACGTCGAACTGCTCTTCACCAACAAGGACACCCCCGCCCGCCCCTACTCCCCTACCCTCGGCCAGTACCTGGCCGAACCCCTCCCCGGCTACCCCGCCGAGGCGGTGCTCGACTACAACGAAAGCACCTGCTACCTGGCGCTGCACCTCATCGAGCAGGCGCGGGCCGATGGCTATGCGCTGCGCGACGTGGCCATTTTGTGCCGCACGCGCTGGCAAAGCCGGCTGGTAGCCAAGTTTTTGAAGGAGCGCGGCTTTCCCATTATTTCGGCCGATTCGCTGGCTTTGCAGTTTGCCGAGGTGGTGAACCTGCTGGTGGCCACCATGCGGGTGCTGCACCAGAGCGCCGATACCCTGGCGCGGGCCGAGGCCCTGCTGCTGCTCGACAAGGTGGTGCGGCGACTGCCGCCCACCCCGGCGCGGGCGCGGCACATCGCCACCGTGGCCAATGATAAGGAGAGCGGCAAGCCGTTTTTTGAGGAGCTGCGTAGCCTGGGCTTCGACGTGGAGGAAGACAAAACGGGCAACCTCGGGCTGTATGAGCTGACCGAAAAGCTCATCGGCACCTTTGGGCTGCTGGGGGCCAATGAGGAAAGCGACTACCTGTTTCGCTTTCTTGATTTGACTTTGGAATACAGCCTGAAATACGGCAATAACCTCGGCAACTTCCTGGCTTATTGGGACGAGCGCAAGGGCGCGCTGAGCATCAACGCGCCGGGCGGCACCGATGCCGTCACCATCACGACGGTGCATAAGGCCAAGGGGTTGGCGTATGGCATCGTCATCGTGCCGTTTGCCGACTGGGCGCTGGTGCCCCGCACCGATACCATGCTCTGGGGCCGCCTCGAAACCGCCGACAAGCCCCTGCCCGGCCTGCCCGACGTGGCCGTGGTGCGCCTCAACAAAGCCCTGACCTACACGCCCCTGGCCGCGCAGGACGTAGAGGAGCGCGAAAAAACCCTGCTCGACGGCCTCAACACGCTCTACGTGGCTTTTACCCGGCCCCGGTACCGGCTCTACGTCATCAGCAGAAGCCCTGCCGAGCCCAAAAAGGCCGCCGCCGAGCTGCCCCTGACCACCGCCGCCCCCGAGCCCGCCGCCCTGCAAGGCCCCGCCCGCGACGTGGCTGACCTGCTCGCCGGCTACCTGCGCCACCTCGGCCGCTGGCAGCCCGACACTACCAGCTCCATCCTCAACCAAGGCCCTCAAAACCTGAAACCCAACACCCAACACCTAAAATCAGAAACCAAATTCCCTTTAGAAAATCTGGTTTCTACCGACTGGCACGAGCGCCTCAAGCTGCGCCGCCACGCCACCACGGTATTCGATTTTGACGAGAAGGAGGCGCAGGGCGAACTGAACCGCAAGCTGCACTACGCGCTGCGGCGGCTGCTCTTGGCCGCCGACCTGCCCCGCGTGCTGCGGCAGCTCACGACCGAAGGCTTTATTAATCAGCCCGAAAAACCCGAATTGGAAAGCCGCCTGCAAGCCCTGTTGGCCGACGCCCGCCTGGCCCCCTACTTCGCCGAAGGGCTGGCCGTGGAAACGGAGCGCCCCATCCTCATCGGCGGGCACACGCACCGCGCCTACAAGCCCGACCGCCTCGTGTTCGGCACAGGCACTAGCCGCGCCACGCAGTCCGTCACCATGCTCGATTTCAAGCTGCCCCCGCCCCAGGAAAAAGACAAAACCCGCCTGCGCGAGTACGCCCGCTTGTTTCGGGAGCTCGGCTACGTGGAGGTGCGCGGGCTTATTTACTACTTCGGCACGGGCGAGGTAGTGGAGGTGTAGCGGGTATTACCTATGCTCGACGGCCTCATAGTAGCGCATCTTGTGCGTGGCGGTATTGAGGTAGATGGCCGAGGTATCGCCCCCCATACTCAGGTTTATTTTCAACTCCTGAGGCTGCCTGGGCGCTTTAAAAACGGGCAGCTTGTGGTAGTCGATTTGGGAAGTAAGCTGGGGCTTATCCCTGGGTAGTATGCGCAGCAGATGCCGTTCTTCATCGGGCAAGTAATACGACTTGGTTTGCCACACGTAGAGCCGCGGCAAGTGGTAGCCCAATGCCTCAATGGCCCCATCGAAGCGGAAGCTCGCCAGCACCTGGCCCGTGCGCGCCGACAGCACAAAGGCATTGGGCAGGTGGCGGCGGCGGGGGTTGGGGGAGTTTTCGTTGCCCCACACGCCGTCGTACTGCACGCGCCGCGTCGTCACGTACTCGTACACGGTGAGCAAAGTCGTATCGCTCAGGAAGCGGGCGGCTATCAGCTCGGTACGGGGCTTGGTGAGCGATTGATGCCGGCCACCAGGTAGCAAGAGCTCCTCGCAGGTAATGACGGCCTGCCCGCTGGGCGACTGCTGAATGCGGCAGTCGGAGCCCCCACCCCCGTAGCCATTGCTGGGGGTGAGGCGCTGGGTGCGGCCCTTCAGGTCGAGGGCCAAAAAAACTTCCGCGCCCCAGTCGGTGCCCTCTACCCCAAACTCCTGCCGCAATAGAAGCCACTGGCGCGGCGCATTATAGCCAACAAAGGCCGGCCGAACAGGCTCGCTACGCAGCACCACTTCGCGGCCCACCATTTGGTAGAAAGCGGGCTTGGTGAAGGTGCGTTGAAACTGCCGCCGCCCGGCCGAATCGAGCAGCGTAATGATGTAGCGAACATCGTAGTAATGCTTTACCCCATAGATAAAATCGCCGTTGGGTTTGGCCCCGACCACCATTGAATCGACGCTAGGCGAGGGCGACCGCAGTTCGTGGCTGCTGTCGGCCACTGCTTGCAGCCGCAGGCGGTAGTGGCGCGGCCCCAGGCTGAGCAGGGTATCGAGCACGGACTTATCAAGCGCATCCATGTATTCCTGGCTACTTACGTCCAGCGTATCAGGGGCCGGGCGGAAGGCACCGGGCGAGGGTAATGCGACTTGGGCTGCGGGCGGCTTTATCGCTGCTGGTGGCACGGGCGTGGTGGCTACCTGCTGCCGGGTTTCGCAGCCAGCGGATACTACTATTACTATCAAGCCAACAAAGAATACTGCGCGCATAAGTGAGCTTTTCTAAGGCTGGCGAAGTTACGGGACTGCCTCACCCGCGCAACACTGCGCCGCCCGCGCTCGTCTATCCGCAGGCGGCCGTTCTTTGCGCCGTATTCACTTCTTTTTGATGCTCTCCACCCGCCTTTCCTTTGGGCCGCGCCTGGCGCTGGCCACTTCGCTTTCCTTCACCGCCACGCTCGCCGTGGCCCAGACGGCCCCGCCCGCCGCCGTCGTTATCGACAAGCCGGCCCCCAGCCAGGCGGCCCCCACCGGCCCCACCGTGGAGGAGGCCGCCAAAGCCCAGTGGTACCTGCGCGACCCGCAGGCCGATAAAACGCCCGGCGTGGGCGCCACCCGCACCTACGCCGAGCTGCTGAAAGGCCGCGTGCCCACCGCCGTAGTAGTGGCCGTGATAGACTCGGGCATCGACACGGCGCACGTGGATTTGAAACCCGTGCTCTGGCGCAATCCTCGCGAGATTCCCGGCAACGGCATCGACGACGACAAAAACGGCTACATCGACGACGTGCACGGCTGGAACTTCCTGGGAGGCAAGGATGGGCGCAACATCTCCACCGAAACGCTGGAAGTAACCCGCGTAGTGGCCAAGCTCGGGCCGCGCTTCGCGGGCAAAACGGCCGCCCAGATTAAGGCCGCCGACAAGGCTGACTACGCCCAATACATCAAGGCCAAAAAAGCCTACGACGCCAAGAAAGCCGAGCTGACCGAGCAAGTACAGCAGCTCGACCAGATGAGCGGCCCGATGACGCAGATGTTTTCCATGCTCAAAACCCAGCTGGGCACGGAGAAAATCGACACCGCCGTGATGCGCAAGGCCGCCGCCGCCACGCCGCAGCTCGCGCCCATCTACCAGTTTATGAAGGAAAGCGGCGCGGCCGACACCGACGCCCTGGTGGCCGACATGACCAATGGCGGCAAGGAGCTGCGCGAGCAGCTCGAATTTGGCTTGAACACCAAGTTCAACCCGCGCGCCGACATCGTGCAGGACAACCCCGACGATGTGACGCAGCGCTACTACGGCAACGCCGACGTAACCGGCCCCGACGCCCTGCACGGCACCCACGTGGCGGGCATCATCGCGGCGGCGCGCGATAACACCCTGGGCATCCAGGGCATTGCGGGCGCGCCGGTGCGCGTAATGAGCGTGCGCGCCGTGCCCAACGGCGACGAGCGCGACAAGGACGTGGCCAACGCCATTCGCTACGCCGTGGACAACGGCGCGCAGATTATCAACATGAGCTTCGGCAAGGAATTTTCGCCTCAGCGCCCGGCTGTGGAAGCCGCCTACAAGTACGCCGAGGCCAAGGGCGTGCTGCTAGTACACGCCGCCGGCAACGAGAACAAGAACCTCGATACCTACTCCAACTTCCCGGCCTCGCTGTACCTAAACGGCGCGGTGCCCACTACCCTGCTCACCGTGGGTGCCTCGGGCCCCACCGACGACGAGAACCTGCCCGCCAGCTTTTCCAACTACTCCAAGCGGCAGGTTGACGTGTTCGCGCCCGGCGTGGCCATTTTCTCGACTTTGCCGGGTAGCAAATACGGTAATGAGAGCGGCACCAGCATGGCCTCGCCGGTCACGGCGGGCGTGGCCGCCGTGCTCAAGTCGTACTTTCCCAGCCTCACGGCGGTCGATTTGAAGCGCATCATCCGCGAGTCGGCGCAGGTGCACCACACGCAGGTGCTGGTGCCCGGCCAGGAAGGTAAAAAGGCTGATTTCTACACGCTTTCGGCCACGGGTGGCATTGTCGATTTGTACGCCGCCGTGCAGCTGGCCTTGCAGCAAGAAGCCGCCAAAAAGCAATAAAGGCGCGGCGCAAGCCTGCTTTTTTGCGTAAGCTAGTGCTATGATTGCTCATTTATCGATTTTAGCCCGCCTGCGGCAGCTGCACGCCAGCGCCGCGCCCGAGATGTCGGCCGAAGCCGCCGCCGCCGCCCTCACCGGCCACCCGGTCATCGCCGATGCCCCCGACCCCCACGCCGCGCCCTCGGGCGAGTCGCGGCTGCGCGAAGAGTTGCGCAATGCCGTGTACCTGGCGTTGGGCGTGGCCTCAGCCGCGCTGGGGCTGGAGGCATTCATGCTGCCCAACGGCCTGTTCGACGGCGGTGTAACCGGGATTTCGCTGCTCGCCGCCCGCCTGCTGCCCGGCGACCCGCCCCTGTCGGTGCTGCTGGTAGTGCTCAACCTGCCTTTCGTGTGGCTGGGCTTCCGGCAGATGGGCAAAGGCTTCGCCGTGCGGGCGCTGCTGGCGATTCTAGCCTTGGCCGTGGTGCTCGAAACCGTGCATTTCCCGGTTATCACGCAGGATAAGATGCTGATTGCCGTGTTCGGGGGCTTCTTCCTGGGCGCGGGCATTGGGATGGCCATGCGCGGTGGCGGCGTGCTCGACGGCACCGAGATACTAGCCGTGTATTTGAGCCGCAAAGCCAGCCTCAGCGTAGGCGACTTCGTACTGGTGCTCAATATTTTGATTTTCATCGTGGTGGCGGTAGTGCTCGATGTACCCACGGCACTCTACTCCATTCTCACTTACCTGGCCGCTTCCAAAACGATTGAGTTTGTGGTCAGCGGCATCGAAGAATACACGGGCGTTACCATCATTTCGGAGCACAGCGACAAAATCCGGCGCACGCTCACCGAGCGCCTCGGCCGGGGCGTTACGGTGTACGCCGGGCACCGCGGCTACGGCTCGCGCGGCGAGCAGCCCAGCCCCATCGACATCGTGTTCACGGTCGTCACGCGCCTCGAAGTGGCCCAGGTTACGACCGAGGTCAATCATATCGACCCCCGCGCCTTCATCATCATGCACAGCGTGAACGACGCCAAAGGCGGTATGGTGAAGAAGCGGGCGCTACACTGAGAAGAGTTAAGAGTTTTGAGTGCTGAGTTTTGAGTTACCCCACAAAACATAACTCAAAACTCAGCACTCAAAACTCTTAACTCCTCCCGACCTTTGCGGCATGTCCGCCCTTTCTTCTGCGATTACGCTTTCCGGTATTTTCATTTACCCCGTCAAGTCGCTGGGCGGCATCAGCCTGCCGGCCGCCGAGCTCACGCCGCGCGGCCTGCGCCACGACCGCCGCTGGCTGATAGTAGACGAGCGCAACCGCTTTCTGACCCAGCGCGAGCATGCCGAAATGGCGCTGCTGGCCGTGGAGCCGGCCTACAATGGCTTCCTGCTGCGCCACCGCCAGCGGCCCGAGCTGCTGCCGCTCTATATTCCCTTCGAGGCTGCGCCGGACAAGACGCTATTCGTCACGATTTGGGACGACATGGTGTTTGCCTGGCGTGGCACGCCCGAGGCCGATGCCTGGCTGAGCGAGGCGCTGGGCCGCGCCTGCAAGCTGGTGTATATGTCGGACATGGTGCGCCGCGATGTAGACGCCGACAAGCCCGAGCTGAACCCGCCCGGCACGCTCGTGAGCTTCGCCGATGGCTACCCCTACCTGCTGGCCAGCGAGGAATCACTAGAAAAGCTCAATGCCCAGCTCGCCGAGCCCGTACCGATGGACCGCTTCCGCCCCAACCTGGTAGTGCGCGGCCTGCCCGCCGACGCCGAGCGCCAATGGGCTGATTTTCAAATCGCGGGCCAGTTCTTCCGCGCCGTGCGCGAGTGCGGACGCTGCGTCGTCACGACCATCGACCAGGCCACGGCCGAGAAAAACCCGGCCACCGAGCCGCTGCGCACACTGGCTACTTACCGCAAGGTGGGCAATAAAACCATGTTTGGCCAGAACGTGACCGGCCCCGCCAGCGGGCTGGTGCGGGTGGGCGACATCATTGAGTTATGAGTTTTGAGTCGTGAGTTCTGAGTTACAAAGTCAATAAACTCTCGTTTCTCAACTCAAAACTCACGACTCAAAACTCATAACTCCTAAAGTGGACAACGCCTTCGTACTGGATTTTCTGCGCCGCCTCTCGGCCAATAACAACACTGCTTGGATGCAGGCGCACCGCGCCGACTACGTGCGCGCCCGCGACCACTTCGCCGACCTCGTGGCCGAAGTCATTCGCCAGGCCACGCCTGTGGCGCCTGAGCTAGCCGAGCTCACGCCCGCGCAGGTGATGTTTCGGCTGCATAAAAACGACCGCAGCCAGACCGACCCCGAGCCGTATAAGCGGCGCTTTGGCTCGGGGCTGGTGCCGGGCGGGCGGCACGCCGAGCGCGCCGGCTACTACCTGGCCCTGAGCCCCGGCGGCCACTCGTGGCTGCGGGCCGGGCGCTTCACCCCTACCCCGGCCGAGCTGGCGGCCATCCGGCAGGAAATCCACTACAGCGGCGACGAGTTTCACCGCCGCATTGAGGATGCGGAGCTGCTGGCGCACTTCCCCAACGGGCTGGATAGGAGCGCGCCGCAGCTTACGCGCCCGCCGCGCGGCTACGCCGCCGATGACCCCGAGCTGCCCTGGCTGAAGCTGAAAAGCTACGGCGTGGGGCGGCTGTTTTCGGATGAGGAAACGTTGCGGCCTGATTTTATCGAGCGCGTGGTGGCGGGCATCCGGGCGGCGCGGCCGTGGGTCGGGTTTCTGAATACGGCGCTGGATGTAGCGTAAGCTTTAG
>NZ_DASTEP010000027.1:0-78314 GCF_035709525.1 Hymenobacter sp.
CTTCGACTCCGCTGCGCTCCGCTCAGTATGACGGTCGACAAACAATGACGCAACACCAATTATATCAATAACCTACGCTCATGGAATTAGGAATTGGCTCATTTAGCGAAGTAGCGCCGGCCCACGTGGCGGGCGGCGACCGCATCGCGGCCCAGCGTATGCAGGAGCTGCTGGCCCTGGCCCAAACTGCCGACGCCAGCGGCCTCGACGTGGTGGCCATTGGCGAGCACCACCGGGCCGACTACCTCGTGTCGGCCCCCGAGGTAGTGCTCGGGGCCATTGCCAGCACCACCCAGCGCATCCGCCTCAGCAGCGCCGTCACGGTGCTCAGCTCCACCGACCCGGTGCGGACGTTCCAGAATTTCAGCACTGTAGATTTGATTTCGGGCGGCCGGGCCGAGATTATCGCCGGGCGTGGCTCATTCACCGAGTCGTTTCCGCTGTTTGGGCAAAACCTGAACGACTACGACGCGCTGTTTGTGGAGAAGCTGCATCTGCTGCTCAAGCTCAACGAAAGCGAGAAAATAACCTGGCAGGGCAAGCACCGCGCCCCCATCAAAAACCTGGGCGTGTACCCGCGCCCCTTGCAGGCCAAGCTGCCCATCTGGATTGGGGTGGGCGGCACGCCTGCCTCGGCGGTGCGGGCCGGGCAGCTGGGGCTGCCGCTCACGATTGCCATTCTGGGCGGCGAGCCAGCGCGCTACGTGGCCTTTGCCGACCTCTACCGCCGCTCGGCGCAGGAGGCTGGGCACGACGCGGCAGTCCTGCCGCTGGCTTTGAATTGCCACTTCCACGTGGCCGAAACCGCTAGGCAGGCGGCCGACGAGTTTTTTCCGGCCTACTCGCTCACCATGAACCGCATCGGGCGCGAGCGCGGCTGGCCGCCCATGTCGCGGGCGCAGTTTGACTACCTGTGCGGGCCGCAGGGGCCGCTCTTCGTGGGTAGCGTTCAGGACATCATCGACAAGCTACTCTACCTCGATAAGCTGTTCGGCAACAGCCGCTTCCTGGGCCAGCTGATGCTGGAAGGCATGCCGCACGAGCAGGTGCGCCGCTCGGTGGAGCTGTTTGGCACGCAAGTAGCCCCGGCGGTGCGGGCGGCGCTGGGCGTTCAACCTCTCGCTACTGCGGCCGTAAGCTGATAGTGCCGCTCACTGTATTAATGCTCAACCTTCTCCGCCCGCTTACGATGCAAAACTTGCTCTGGTCTGCCCTTAACGCGGGGCTGTTTATTGGGTTGGTTTACCTCTTTTTTCGGGCGGCAAAGCTTGTAAAGCAGCATATGGGTTGGCCAGCCACCGTTTTCTTTGTGGTCGGGCTTACTATCATCGCCGGTAAGCCCACCAGTTCTCTTCCAGGCAATGAAAACCTGCTGCCGAGCATTCCCAAAGATGCGCCGCTAGGCAATGCCAGCACGCTGAAACTCGTGTCTCTCGGCGGCAGCAACAACCTGAACCTACTGGCCGAGTACCACCAGCAAAATGGCCTCGTTCGGCCGCGCGGGCTCTATGCCTTTGTATCCGGCTTCTGGCTGGGCCACACCTGGCAACCGGTTACCGGACGGCTGGAGCAACGTGGTTCCCAGCTGCGCTACAGCGCCGTTTTAACACACAGCTGGAATTTATTAGGCGTGCCCGTATTCCACCAGACAACTGACTTCACGGGTCTTATACCCATAAAAAACTCCATTTAGCCATTTATCTGACCTGCGGATTTGTCGGCTTTTGCAGGCGAATTTGACTAATAGAAAAGGCCACCCAAATGGGTGGCCTTTTCTATTCAACTACCAAGCAATGGTCAAGCGGAAACAAGATAGGTAGTCAGCCCGCGCAGCGGGCGTATCCGTTAAATCCGACAAATCCGTTTGAATCTGCGGTCTAGTAGCGGTATAGGTCCGACTTGAACGGCCCCTCAACCGGCACCTTGATGTAGTCGGCCTGTTTGGGCGTCAGCTCGTCTAGCTCCACGCCGATTTTGGCGAGGTGCAGGCGTGCTACCTTCTCATCGAGGTGCTTGGGCAGCGTGTACACTTGGTTTTCGTACTTGTCGGCGTGCGCCCACAACTCCAGCTGGGCCAGCGTTTGGTTGGTAAACGAGTTCGACATCACGAACGACGGGTGGCCGGTAGCGCAGCCCAGGTTTACCAAGCGGCCTTCGGCCAGGATGATAACCTCTTTGCCATCAATGTTGTAGATGTCTACCTGCGGTTTCACCGTGTCTTTGGTGTGGCCGTAGTTTTTGTTGAGCCACGCCATATCGATTTCATCATCGAAGTGGCCGATATTGCAGACAATCGCTTTGTCCTTGAGGGCACGGAAATGCTCTTCGCGGATGATGTCGCAGTTGCCGGTGGTAGTGATGACGATGTCGGCGCGCGGGATGGCGTTCTCCATTTTCTTCACCTCGTAGCTGTCCATCGCGGCTTGCAGGGCGCAAATCGGGTCGATTTCGGTTACGATAACGCGGGCACCAGCGCCGCGCAGCGAGGCGGCGGTGCCTTTGCCTACGTCGCCGTAGCCGGCTACTACGGCTACTTTGCCGGCCATCATCACGTCGGTAGCCCGGCGAATGGCGTCTACAGCCGACTCTTTGCAGCCGTACTTGTTGTCAAACTTTGACTTCGTTACCGAGTCGTTGATGTTGAAGGCGGGCATGGGCAGCGTGCCCAGCTTCACGCGCTCGATGAGGCGTAGCACGCCGGTCGTGGTTTCTTCCGAGATGCCTCGGATGCCGGCGGCCAACTCCGGGAACTGGTCGAGCACCATGTTGGTGAGGTCGCCGCCGTCGTCCAGAATCATGTTGAGCGGCTGGCGCTCCTCGCCGAAAAACAGCGTCTGCTCGATGCACCAGTTGAATTCTTCCTCGTTCATGCCCTTCCAGGCATACACCGGGATGCCGGCGGCAGCGATGGCCGCAGCGGCGTGGTCCTGGGTCGAGAAGATGTTGCACGACGACCACGTAACGTCAGCCCCCAGCTCGATGAGGGTTTCGATGAGCACGGCCGTTTGGATGGTCATGTGCAGGCAGCCGGCAATGCGGGCACCCGCCAGCGGCTTGCTCGGGCCAAACTCGGTGCGCAGCGACATCAGGCCGGGCATTTCGGCCTCGGCCAGGCGAATTTCTTTGCGGCCCCACTCGGCCAGGCTCATGTCCTTCACTTTGAAGGGCACGTAAGTCGTGGGCTTGGTTTCTACCATGACGGTCAGTAATTAGTTAGCTGTGAGAATGAGTACAAAGATACTGGTTCGCGTAAAGGTTTTGGGTGAGCGAGTAGTGCACCAGCCCGGCGGCTTCTCAGCGCTCGCCGCGCCAACCAAAATCGGTGCTTTCCGACCCACACAAATCAAGCTTCAGGCAGGCCAACGCACCGAAATCGGCGGCTACGCTTAACTTAGTGTATCTCTTAGAATTTTATTACTATTAACTAAGTTATGATTGAATTTTCGCGGGCTTATCGCTTTTTTCTCCTATTAGGCCTAGCTACTGCCGGGAGTGTTTCCGTGGGTCTGGCTCAAAGCAAGCCTACTACCATCCGCCTCTCGCCCGAAGACCTAGAACGCGGCCAGTACGGCGCGCAGCGCAATTTTTTCTTTCTGCCGCCCGGCCAGACCGGCGAGGACAACTACCAGAGTGCCGGCTTTTTTGGGCAGAAGCTGCGGCCGTATCTCAAAACCAGCCCCACGGCATTGGCAGAGCTCGACAAATACAGCCGCCAGAAAACGCTGTACCTAATTGACCGGGGCGTGCTGCTGGGCTCGGTGATTGTGTATGGCTCGCAGGTCTTTGGGCACGGCGACGCGCAGTATTTCAACGGTACGCAGCAGGTAGCCATTGGGGCGGCGGCCGTTAGTTTGGTCGCTACGCTCTTCATCAATCGCCGCACCAACGACTACCTCAAGCAAGCCGTTGATACCTACAACACTGACGGGACTGCTACCCGGCACGGCGCGCTGTGGCAGCGGCTGCGGCCGGCCGGCGTGGGCCTCGGGGCCACGGCGCAGGGCGCGCCCACGCTAGGGCTGCGCTGGCAGCTTTAGAATTATCTGGAGCGGAGTAGAGACGCAATATTTTGCGTCTTGCGTCAGGTAACGCATTCGAATGCATCCTAACGCCAGACGCAAAATATTGCGTCTCTACGCTGTTCAACGGCTATCACCTGGCTCGGCGCACCAGTTCGGTGTTTTTTGCGTTAACTAGCGCACAATGGAGTTTCCCTTACCCGAGGCGGCCCGGCGCTACGTGGCCGCCCACCTGCACGACGACCCTGCCCACCTAGCGTTGCAGGCCCGCCGCCACCCCCACCTACCCGTGCCCGAGTTGGTGCGCCAGATTCAGGCCCGCCAGAAAGCCCGCGTGAAGCTGCCCGCCTGGGCCGACAACCAGGATTTGATTTTTCCGCCCGCGCTCTCAGTCGAGCAGGCCTCCTCCGAGCGCACCGCCACCTACAAGGCGGCGCTGGTGGCCGGGGCTGCCCGGCTGGCCGACCTCACGGGTGGCTTCGGGGCCGACTCGGCGCACTTCGCGGCGGTGGTCGAGCAAGTTGACTACGTGGAGCGCGACGCGCAGCTATCGCAGGTAGTGGCGCATAACCTAACCCAGCTTGGCATCACGAACGTGGCCGTGCACGCCAGCGACGCGGTTTCGTTTCTGAAAAGCAGCGGCGCGCAGTTCGACTGGTTGTTTCTGGACCCGGCCCGGCGCGACCAGCGCGGCGGCAAGACCTTCCGGCTGGCCGACTGCGAGCCCGACGTGCCCAAACTGATGCCGCTGCTGCTGCGCCATGCGCCGCGCATCTTGCTCAAGACCTCGCCCATGCTCGACATCGAGTTGGCCATTCAGGAGCTCAGGCACGTGCGCCGCCTGTGGGTGATTGCTGTTGACAATGAGGTGAAGGAAGTGCTCTACGAACTGGGCCAGGAGCCCGCCGTAGACCCCGAGCGCCTGGCCGTGAACCTGCGCCGCGACGGCACGCAGCAGGATTTCCGCGTGAACCGCGCCCGCGAGGCCCGCGCCGTACCCCGCTACGCCGAGGCGCAGCAGTACCTCTACGAGCCCAACGCGGCGATTCTCAAAGCTGGCGCTTTTAAGAGCATCGGCTCGGCCTTTGAGCTACTCAAGTTGCAGCAGCACAGCCATCTGTATACCAGCAGCGAACTGCGGGCCGATTTTCCAGGGCGCATTTTCCGCATTCTGGCCACTGAGAAGGCCGACGGGCCGACTTTGAAAAGCCACCTCGGGCCGGAGGGCCGGGCACACGTCACGACGCGCAATTTTCCCGAGTCGGTGGCAGATTTCCGGCGGCGCACGGGCATTCGTGAGGGCGGCGACATTTATTTGTTTGCTACTACCGATTTGCGGGGGCGGCTGGTGGTGCTGGTGTGCGAGAAAGCGGCGCTGGCCGGGTAGTGGGCAACTGGAAAAGCCGCTGGCTCTGATTTGGCGGGCGGCAACTACTTACCACTACCTATTAATCATTACTTTTGTCTTTCGCCCGCCCGCGCCGCTGCCTGGCTGGGCGGGCGTTCTTGTTGTTTGACTAACTTTCTCTCATGCCGTATCTGTTCACTTCCGAGTCGGTTTCGGAAGGCCACCCCGATAAAGTTGCCGACCAGATTTCCGACGCCATCCTCGATGAGTATTTGCGCCAGGACCCCAGTGCCAAAGTAGCCTGCGAAACCCTCGTCACGACGGATTTTGCGCTCGTGGCCGGCGAAATCAAGTCTACCGCGCACGTTGAAGCTGAGGCAATTATCCGCGACACGATTCGGCGCATCGGCTACAACAAGCCCGAATACCTCTTCAACGCCGACACCTGCGAGGTGATGAACCGGCTGCACGAGCAGTCGCCCGACATCAACCAGGGCGTGGTGCGCCAGGCCCCCGAAGAGCAGGGTGCCGGCGACCAAGGCATGATGTTCGGCTACGCCACCAGCGAAACCGACAACTTTATGCCGCTGGCCTTGGACTTATCACACAGCCTGTTGCAGGAGCTGGCTACCATCCGCAAGGTGGGCGAGGAAATGACCTACCTGCGCCCCGATGCTAAGAGCCAGGTAACCATCCGCTACTCCGACGACCACCACCCCGAGGCCATCGAAACCATCGTCATCAGCACCCAGCACGACGACTTCGACGCCTCGGAAGAAGTGATGCTGGCCCGCATCAAGGAGGACATCGTTAACATCCTCATTCCCCGCGTAAAAGCCAAGCTGAGCCCCGAAATTCAGGCGCTGTTTACCGATAGCATCACACACCACATTAACCCCACGGGCAAGTTCGTTATCGGTGGCCCGCACGGCGACTCAGGCCTCACCGGCCGCAAAATCATCGTGGACACCTACGGCGGCAAGGGCGCGCACGGTGGCGGCGCCTTCTCGGGTAAGGATTCGAGCAAGGTAGACCGCTCGGCAGCCTACGCTACCCGCCACATCGCCAAAAACCTGGTGGCCGCCGGCGTGGCCGAGCAGGCGCTGGTGCAAGTGGCCTACGCCATCGGCGTAGCCAAGCCGGTGGGTCTCTACGTGACCACCTACGGCACTACCAAAGCCCTGGGCACCAACGGCCAGCCCCTGACCGACGGCGAAATCGCTACCAAAGTAAACGAGCTGTTCGACCTGCGCCCCTACGCCATCGTGGAGCGCCTGGGCCTGCGCAACCCCATCTTCGGCCAAACGGCCGCCTACGGCCACATGGGCCGCCAGCCCGGCACCGTGACGGTGAAAATGGAGAACGGCGAAGAAAAGACCTTCGAGACGTTTACTTGGGAAAAACTCGATTACGTCGATAAAATCAAAGCTGCGTTCGCGCTGTAAGCGGCGAAGTTTAATTACAGAAAAGCCCCGGTAGTCAATTGGCTACCGGGGCTTTTTTTATATTGCACGGATTATAAAGTCCGCGCAAGTGGCACTAGTGCAGGTTCAATTGCTTCTCTTTGTACTTCGAAATCTGGCGCTTCAGGGCTTCTACGGCGGCGTCGGCAGCGGCCTCAAACGAAGCGGCGTCTTCGGTGCTGAAGAGGGTGCTGCCCGGCACCATCAGCTTGATTTCGACCGTCTTGTTGGCGATGCCGTCTTTGTTGTTGAGGCGCATAATAACCTCGCCGTCGGTGATGCGGTCGTAGAAGTGGTCGAGTTTATCGAGGCGGTGCTGAATAAAGTCGAGCAGTTTTTGGTCGGCGTCAAAATGCACCGATTGCACTTGCACTTTCATGGGCAAAAGAAGTTGAGTGGGAAACAGTAAACTTTTACGCTCGGGGGTGAGCTTGTTCGAATACGGATTTTAGCCGGTCAACGGACAAGTGCGTGTACACCTGCGTGGCCGCTAAGCTAGCGTGCCCGAGCAATTCTTTAATAGCGTTGAGGTCGGCGCCTTTGCCAAGTAAATGAGTAGCAAAGGCATGGCGCAGCGCGTGCGGATGCTGGTGCGCCGCCGAAGTCGAAACCTGGCTCAGGTATTTCTTGACGGTGCGGTACACCAGCTTTTCGTAGAGCGGCTCGCCCTTATCGGTGCGTAGCAGCGGGCCGCTGGCGGCGCGGGGGCCAAACTCGGCAGCGCGGGCCGTGCGGTACTTCTCCAGCACCAGCAGCAGCGAGGGGTTGAGGGGCACCACGCGCTGCTTGTTGCCCTTGCCCGTCACGCGCACGGTGCGGGCGTTGGCGTCCACGTCGGCATCGGTGATGCCCAGCAGTTCGGAAAGGCGAATGCCGGTGCCGTAGAGTGTTTCGAGCACCAGCTGGTCGCGCGCGCCGGCAAAGGTGGGTTCAAACTCGAAGGAGTTGAGCAGCCGGTTCAGCGACTCCTCAGGCACGAACTCGGGCAGCTTCTTGGCCATTTTAGGGGCCTTGATGCGTAGCATCGGGTTGGCCTCGATGTGGCGCAGCCGCAGCAAAAACTTGTAGTACGAGCGCAGGCAGGCCACTTTGCGGTTTACGGTGCGCGGGTCGAGGTTCTGGCCCATCAGGCTCACTACCCAGTCGCGGATGAGCGGGTGCGTGGCCTGGGCCGGCTCGGTCAGCTCGTATTCCTGCTTCAGAAAGGCGGCAAACTGCGACAAGTCGGTTTGGTACGACGTGACCGTGTGCGGGCTGAAGCGCTTTTCGTAGCGCAAAAAATCCAGAAACTCCTCCATAAAACCAGGCAGCAAAAAGCCCGACTGGCGGGCCGGGCGCAAGGTAGCAGAAATTTTCAATTACCGGCAAAACCACTACAACGCGAAAAGCCCGCCCCGTGCGCAAGGCAGCGGGGCGGGCTTTCCAAAGCCACTAAAAAGCGTGCAGCCTAGCGGCTATTCGCTGTCAGTACCGTAGGTAGCGAGCTTGTAAACAGCCTTTTGCTTCAGCTTACGCTTGGTGATGCTGGGCTTCTGGAAGAACGTGCGGCGACGCAGCTCTTTCAGAACGCCGGTGCGCTCGAATTTCTTCTTGAAGCGCTTCAGCGCACGGTCAACGGTTTCGTTGTCTTTGATTTGAACGATAATCATATCGAGAGGTAAGGAGTCTTTTCAGGGCAAACGGGCCGCAAAGATAACCAATCGTCTTTAATTCTGCAAGTTCAATTAAGTGGCGGGTAGTACAGGGCTAGTCATAGTCACTCCTCGCTATTTCCAAGGTAGCTCAAACGGTGTGCTAACTCAAGCCCCCGTGCCGTGGTCTTGAAATACTCCATTGAACCTGTACTACCCATTTATCACTTCAACAATGCTCTTGCAATAACCAGTTTCTGAATCTCGCTGGTGCCCTCGCCGATGGTGCAGAGCTTGGCGTCGCGGTAGTATTTCTCGGCGGGGTAGTCTTTGGTGTAGCCGTAGCCGCCGAAGATTTGCACGCCTTCGTTGGCCACGCGCACCGACACCTCGGAGGCGTAGAGCTTGGCCATCGCCGACTCGCGGTTCACGTTCTGGCCTTGGTCTTTGAGGGCGGCGGCGCGGTAGGTGAGCAGGCTGGCAGCCTCGATTTCGGTGGCCATGTCGGCCAGCTTGAAGGCGATGCCCTGGAAATTGCTGATGGGCTGGTTGAACTGGTGGCGCTCCTTGGAGTATTGCAGCGCCGCCTCGTAGGCACCCTGCGCAATGCCCAGGCTGAGCGCCGCGATGCTGATACGCCCACCATCAAGCACTTTCAACGACTGCACGAAGCCGTCGCCGACCTTGCCAATCACGTTTTCGACGGGCACTTTGCAGTCGGTAAAAATGAGCTCGGTCGTCTCGGAGGCGCGCATGCCAAGCTTGTCTTCCTTTCGGCCGGCCGCGAAGCCGGGCGTGTTGCGCTCGATGATGAAGGCCGTCATGCCGTGCGAGTCGCCGACCTCGCCGGTACGGGCGATGACCACGGCCACGTCGCCGCTTTTGCCGTGGGTAATGAAGTTCTTGGCCCCGTTGAGCACGTAATATTCGCCGCTCTCATCGAGCACAGCGGTGGTGCGCATGTTGCCGGCGTCGGAGCCCGTATTGGGCTCGGTGAGGCCCCAGGCGCCTATCCACTCGCCCGAGGCGAGGCGCGGCAGGTACTTGTGCTTCTGCGCTTCGGAAGCGTGCTGGAGGATGTGGCCGGTGCAAAGCGAGTTGTGGGCCGCCATGCTGAGGCCGATGCTACCGTCGATTTTGGCGAGCTCGGCGATGGCCGTCACGTACTCCTGGTAGCCGAAGCCCGAGCCGCCGTACTCCTGCGGCACGAGCACGCCCATGAGGCCGAGCTCGCCGAGCTGGCGAAATACATCGCGCGGAAACTCCTGGGATTCGTCCCAGCGCATCATGTGGGGCTTGATGTGCTGCTGGCCAAAGTCGCGCACCATCTGCGCTATCATGGCTTGGTTTTCGGTCGCTACGGTAGCTTCCATAAAGAAATTTGGGTGGGTAGGGTGAGGAGAGTATGAAGCGCAACCTTGCCTAGCAGGGTTTTTGCTAAACAAAAATACCTTCCAAAAGCCGAAGCGAAGTCAGCTGGTCGGGCGGGCGCTATCCGTGAAATTGGAAAGGCTACTTTATATAAGTTACTTTTGAGACTTTTTAGGTCTCTGCCAGCCGCAAAAAGAGGCACCCGCTGGCTTCATTCTTACGCTGTTGAACTCTCTCCTCGTCCGCACGGCCTTGCTCCGCTGCCTGGTTTTGTGCCTGCCGGTGCTGCTTTTGTTTTCTTCGTGCGCGTCCAACCGCTATTATAATCAGCGCGTTTTGTTCCGGCTGACGGATGAGAATGGCAACCGCCTCGACACGGCCAAGCTGCGCGTAGCCGTGAACCGCACCGACCGCAACTACCGCATTCAGCCCAACGATTTTCTGGATTTGCGCATCTATACTAACAAAGGAGAGCGCATTATCGACCCCAACGGTGAGCTGGGCGCGGGAGCCCCGGCCGGGCAGGTACCCAGCCTATCGCCGCGCACCAGCGCTACTTCCACCAGCCGCACTGTCTCGCGCGCCGGGGCCAACTCCAGCGCCTCGGGCCTTGAAATACTGGTGCAGGCCGATGGCACCGCCGCGCTGCCCGTGGTGGGCCAGGTGCGAGTGAGCGGCCTCACGCTGCACCAGGCCGACAGCCTGCTGCAAGTGCAGTACAGCCCCTACTACCGCGAGCCGTTTATCCAGACGCGCGTTACCAACAACCGCGTAGTGGTGCTGGGCTCGCCGGGCGGCCAAGTGATTCCCTTAGCTAATGACAATATGAATCTTTTGGAGGTTCTGGCGTTAGCAGGAGGGCTGGAAGGCACGGCGGGCGGCGGCAATGGCATTTATCGCTACGGCGGCAAAACGTCTACTATTCGCATTATTCGGGGCGATTTAAAAAACCCACAGGTCGAGCAGGTCGACCTCAGTACTATCGCTGGCATGCGGCGCGCCAATCTGCAGATGGAGCCCAACGATATTGTGTACATCGAGCCGGTGCGCCGCCGCTTCCTCGAAGGCCTCACCGACGCTACGCCGGCATTTGCGGCAGGGGCCACCCTGCTTAGTGCAGTTAGCATTGTCTTTACCATTATCACCATTGCCCGCCAGAATAGGTAAGAAATTATTTTTGTGCCGCCCTTTATTCACTGGCCCTATCCGCTACACGTAAGCATCTATATTGTATGGCATTAAGCGAGAACGCCGAGCTAGAAGAACTTATCCGCCGCGCCAACGGGGAAGGCGCAAGCCAGCTACCACCCGCCTCGGGCGCTGCCCAGGCTGCCGAAGACGAAGAGCTGGGCGGTGGCTTCGACACGGCTACGCTGGTGCTGGTAGCGCGGCGCAGCTTGCTGTGGGTGGTGCTGCTTATCGCGCTTGGGGTCACGGGCTCGTGGTTGTTTTTGCGCTATACCAAGCCGGTGTACAAGGCCGCTTCGCTGCTCAAGCTCGACGAGCGCTCGGAGGCGCAGAAAATAGGCATCGGGGCCCTTAAGCAGGAAACTGCGGGTCCGGGCCAGCAACTGGCCGGTGAGGTCGAGCTGATTAAGTCAAACCTGACTTACACAAACCTTAAAAAGCGGCTGGCGCTTGATGTCAACTACTACGTGCAGGGCACGGTGCTGGAGAATGAGCTCTACAACGCCGCTCCTTTCCGCGTGCAGCACAAGGTAAGCGACCCCAGCCTGTACGGGCTGAAGTTTCAGGTTAGCTTCCCCACCGCTGGCCGCTACCAGCTCAGTGTGAAAGCGCGCGGTCAGGAACTAACGGGTAACTACGCCCTGGGCGAGTGGGTGAAACTTCCGGGGGCCGAGCTGCGGCTGGAAGCCGTGCCCGGCCGGCCACTGCCAGCGGGCGACGAGCCTCCCTATAGCTTCACGATTCTCAACGATGGCGCTATCAACAGCTACCTCGACCGCAACCTGGAAGTGAAGGTAGTTAACCCTAACGCCAATACCATCGAAATATCGTTTGCCGACAACAATGCGGCCAAGGCGGCCCACATCGTCAACAACATCGATTCGGTGTACTTGCAGGAAAAGCTGGCCAGCAAAAAGCAAAGCACCGACTCGACGCTGAGCTACATCAACCGCATTATCGCCGAAAACGACCGCCGGCTGCGCGTGGCTGAGGACGACCAGCAGAACTTCGTGCGCCGCAGCAAAAGCTACGACGTGAAAGCCGACGTGGGCACGCTGAAGGAGCGCCTCGAGGAACTCCAGCTATCGCGCGAAAAGCTAGAGCAAAACCTGCGCCTGCTTGACCAGGTGCAGACGGTGGTAGCGCGGGGCCAGCTCACGCGCTCCGAAAACGAAAGGGTAAGTGACAACCTACCGGGACTGGCCGAACTTAACGACCCGCTGCTTATGCCCCTGCTCAATGACCTGGATGGGCAGCAGCGGGCTTTACGCCTCACGCTACTTTCCCAAACAGACAAGACCCTGGCCGTACAAAAAGCGCAAATCAGCATCCAGGAAACCCGGACGGCACTGGAGCGCCAGCTTGGCCGCGACCGCGACCTGCTACAACAGCAGCTGGCCCGCCTGGCCCGGCAGACTTCTGAGCTCAACAACCGCCTGATGGCCATGCCCGAGCTGGCTACCCAGCAGGAGCGCATCAAGCGGCCCCTGGATTTGTACGCCAACACCTACCAGCAATTGCTCAACCGCAAGCTCGATTTCAGCATTCAGCAGGCGGGCACTACGGCCGACTTTTCGATTTTGTCGCCGGCCTACCCACCGGCCGAGCCCATCTCGCCGGTACGCCTGCTAGTGTATGCCATTGGGCTGGCGGGCGGGCTGGCGCTGGGGCTGGGGCTGATAGCCACACGCTACCTGATGCACAACACGATAACAAGTGTGCAGGAGCTGGAGCGCAATACGCGGGCATCAGTGCTGGGCATCATTCCGACCTACGACAAGGAAAAGCTGGAAGTATCGCGGCTGGTAGTGGATAAGAATCCCAAGTCGTCAGTGTCGGAGGCCATCCGCTCGATTCGCACCAACCTCGACTTTATCAGCCCGGCCAACAAGAAGCGGATTATTTCGATTACGTCTACCATTTCGGGCGAAGGCAAAACCTTCGTGGCCGTCAACCTGGGCGGCATCATTGCCTTGTCGGGCCAGCGCGTCATTATCCTCGACCTGGACATGCGCAAGCCGAAGGTGAACCTGGCGTTCGGGGCCGAAAACGTGCGCGGCATCAGCACCATCCTTATCGAGCGGCACACGGTGGCCGAGTGTGTGCAGCGCACCAGCATCGAGTCGCTCGACTTCATCTCGGCCGGCCCTACCCCACCCAACCCATCAGAACTCATTCTGCACCCGCGCTTCGACCAGCTGCTGGCCGAGCTGCACCGCAGTTACGACGTTATTCTGATTGATACGCCACCGGTGGGCCTCGTCACCGATGGCATTCTCATCATGCGCAAGGCCGACGTGCCGATTTACATCGCGCGCGCCAACTACTCGCGCAAGGCGTTCCTCAAAAACCTGAACCGCCTGATGAGCAACAATCAGTTTACCAAGCTCTGCACCATCCTCAATGATGCCAAGGCCAACACCGGCTACGGGTATGGCTACGGCTATGGCTACGGCTACGGGTATGGCTACGGCAGCTACGGCATGGGCTACTACGAGGAGCCGACCAAGCCGCAGACGCTGGGGCAAAAAATCAAGAATATTTTCAGCTAAGCAGCGAAGCAACAGGTACGTATGGCCGGTTTTTGGCAGCGATTGTGGGGTAGCGGCGGCGCTACCGGGGGCCGGGCGGCCCAGCAGGGGCCACCGTTTGGCGGCCTGCACACCGACATGCACTCGCACCTGCTGCCGGGCCTCGACGACGGGGCCGAAACCGTGGCCCACAGCCTGGAACTGCTGCGCGAGCTGCGTGAGCTGGGCTTTCGCAAGCTGGTGATGACGCCCCACGTGATGGGCGACTTTTACAAGAACACGCCCGAGGGAATTCGGGCAGCGCTAGATGAGCTACGCACGGCCGCCGCCGCCGCCGGCCTCGATGATGTGCAGCTGGAGTGCGCCGCCGAGTACTACCTCGACGAGTGGCTGGGCCAGAAGCTGGAGGCGGGCACCGAGCTGCTGACCTTCGGGGGCGAGCGCCGCTATTTGCTCTTCGAAACCTCGTACATGAACGAGCCTTTCAACCTGCAAGCCACAATATTTGGGCTGAAGGCGGCGGGCTACCAGCCGGTGCTGGCCCACCCCGAGCGCTACACCTACTTCTACGGCCGGCTGGCCGAGGTGCGCAAGCTGCGCGAAGAGTATGGCGTGCTGTTGCAGCTCAACCTTAACTCATTGGCGGGCTACTACTCGCCCGCCGCCCGCCGCGTGGCCGAGCAGCTGATTGACGAGCGGCTCATCGACTTTGTGGGCACCGACACCCACCACCTGCGCCACACGGCCGCGCTGGCCGGCAAAACCGTCAGCTCTTCTTACTTTCAGAAGCTGATGGCGTTACCCTTGCTCAACAGCACCTTATGATTTTCGTGACCGGGGGCACGGGCCTGATTGGCTCCTTTTTGCTGCGCGAGCTGCGGGCGCGCGGGCTGGAGGTGCGCGCCCTGCACCGGGGGCCGGTGCCCACGGCCGCCGCGCCCGGCGTAGACTGGGTAGCCGGCGACCTGCTCGATGCTACCCTGCTGGCCTCGGTTATTTCGCCCGACGTGACGCACGTGTTTCACTGCGCCGGCCTGGTGTCCTACGCCCCGCAGGACGAGGACGCCCTGCTGCAAGTGAACGTGGAAGGCACGGCGGCCGTGGTCGATGCCTGCCTGGCGCGGCCCGGCATCCGGCTGGGCTACGTGTCGTCGGTAGCCGCGCTGGGGCCGCCGCCCGCCGCACCCGAAGAAGCGCAAGACCCTGCCGCCGTGCGGCTCGTTGACGAAACCGCGACCTGGGACCTGGGTGCCAGCCACCCGGCCTACGCCACCAGCAAGTACCTGGCCGAGCTGGAGGTGTGGCGCGGCGCGGCCGAGGGCCTGTCGGCCATCATCGTGAACCCCTCGGTGGTGCTGGGGCCCGGCGACTGGCACCGCAGTAGCACCCGCCTGCTGCGCTACGCCCACGACGAGCACCGCTTCTATACCCGCGGCCTGCTCAACTTCGTGGACGTGCGCGACGTGGTGGCCCACCTGCTGCGCCTGACGCTGGAGCTGCCGCCCCGCCCCACCGCCGAGCGCTACATCCTCAACGGCGGGGCCTGCCTGCTGGGCGATTTTCTGGCGCAGGTGGCGCAGGCGCTGGGGCGGCGGCCGCCCACGGTGGCCGTGCCCGACTGGGCAGCCGAGATTATCTGGCGGCTCGAGCACGGGCGGTCGCTGCTCACGGGCGCGCGCCCGCTCATCACCCGCGACACAGCGCGGGCCGGGCGGCAGCGCATCGAGTACGACGCCCGCAAAGCCCAGCAGGCCACGGGCTTAGGTTTCCGGCCGCTAACCGAAACCATTGCCTGGGTGGCGCAGGAGCTCAAAACGAACTGACGCGGCCCGCAGGCGGTTGTATCTTAGCAAATCGCGGGTTGGAAAACAATTAACCAGCTGGGTTACACTACTTGTCGGCAAGCGCCATTCAGCGGACTTTTTGCGCGTATTGCCAAACCGGCCCGGCATCGTTAAATTGTTAGCCTAATCCGTATTTATATCGTGTTTTTATGCGCATGAACGAATCATTTGAAGACCCCCGGGCGGCTCAGAATACGGTGCGGCGCTACGAGCGCATGGTGGCGCACGACGAGGCGGCCTTTTTCGACCTGGAAGAGTTTGAGATTATCATCGACCACTACGTTACCAGCGCGGCCTTCGACAAAGCCCAGCAGGCTTGTGAGTTGGCGCTAGGTCAATATCCGTTTTCGACTGAGCTGCTTATCGACCGCGCCCAGATTTCGGCCATGCGCGGCGACTACAACGAGGCCGAGCGCCAGATTGCCAACGTGGCCAGCCTCGACCCCGACAACGCTGACGTGGCCGTGACGCGCGGCATCATCGCCACGCAGCGCGGCGAGTTTGAAGAAGCCGTGCGCTTTTTTCAGGCGGCCCTGGCTACCAATCCTGACCGCGAGGACATTCACTTCAACCTGGGCCTGGCCTACCAGAGCTGGCAGAAATACAAGAGCGCGGCCCGTCACTACAAGCACAGCCTGCGCCTGCACCCCGACAACGAGGCGACCGTGCAAGAGCTGCTCAACTGCCTGGAAGTAAGCCACCGCCTGCCCGAGCACGAAGAGTTTTTTCAGCGCTTCACCGACGACGACCCCTACTCGGCCGTGGCCTGGTACAACCTGGGCCAGTACTACTACCGCCGCGAAAAGTACGACCAAGCGGCAGCGGCCTTCGACTACGCCATCGTCATCGACGGCGACTTTCACGACGCCCACCACTGGCTGGCCGACACCTACGTGTGCCAGCAGCAGTACGAAAAGGCCATCGCCGAATTTGAGCTGAGCCACCCCGCCGGCGAGCCTACTGACGAGGCGTTGTGCAACATCGGCGAGTGCTACGAAAAGCTGCGCAACTGGGAGCAAGCCCGACTCTACTACCGCAAAGCGCTCGACATCAACCCTAACATGGACGAGGCGTGGTTTGGGCAGGGCGTGCTGCTGCAAGAGCAGGAGCGGCCGTTTGAGGCGCTGCATTACTTCCGCAAGGCCGTGGAGCTCTACGGCGAAAGCGGCGAGTACTGGACGGCCCTGGGCGCGGCCGAAAACCAGCTCGGCAACGTGGTGAGCGCGCTCGAAGCCTACGAAAAAGCCACCCAGGTAGCCCCCGACGACGCTACCGGCTGGGTAAGCTGGAGCGCCATTCTCTACGAGCAGGGGCACTACGAGGAAGCCATCGACCTCATCAGCCACGCCGTGGGGCTGCACCCGCACGAGGCGCATTTTCACTACATGTACTGCGCCTACCTGCTGGCCGCCGGCCGCCTGCGCGAGGCCTACCAGGAGCTGGAAACGGCCCTCACGCTCAATTATGAGCAGCACGTGCTACTGTTCGACTACTTCCCGGAGCTCGAAAACCAGCCCGCCCTGCGCCGGCTCATCGACCAGTTTCGCCCGTAGCGCGGGCAGGTTTTAGCGCCGGTGTATTTTTGTGGCCGCCTGCTCGCCGAGCAGGCGGCTTTCTTATTGCTGAAAACCAAGTCGGCGCTCTGCGGTTAGGGCTACTTAGGCTTACTACTGAGCACCACGTCATTTCTTACTAAACTTGATGAACTACTCGTTATCGCAGCTGCCCGAGCGCACGCAAAAACCCCGTGAGCAGGGCTACACCATGATGATGGACAAGGGCCTGAGCATTCGGGAAGTAGAAGACTTTCTGGAGGTGGGCGCGCCGTATGCCGACATCGTGAAGCTGGGCTGGGCTACCTCCTACGTGACGCCCAACCTCAAGCGCAAGCTGGAAGTGTACCGCGCGGCCGGCCTGCCGGTGTACCTGGGCGGCACGCTGTTCGAGGCGTTCATCATCCGCAATCAGTTCGACGACTACCGCCGCCTGCTCGACTCGTTCGGGCTGGAATACGCCGAGGTGTCGGACGGCAGCATTGACCTGGCGCACGACCGCAAATGCGAGTTTATTCGCGAGCTCAGCAAGTCGGTGCGCGTGCTGAGCGAGGTAGGCTCGAAAGACGCCGAGAAGATTATTCCGCCCTACAAGTGGATTTCGCAGATGCAGGCCGAGCTCGACGCTGGCGCCATGAAGGTAATCGGCGAGGCCCGCGAGGGCGGCAACGTGGGCTTGTTTCGCAGCACCGGCGAGGTGCGCTCGGGCCTGGTCGAGGAGATTCTGACCAAAATTCCGTCGGAGCGCATCATCTGGGAAGCGCCGCAGAAGGCGCAGCAGGTGTGGTTTATCAAGCTGCTGGGGGCCAACGTGAACCTAGGTAACATCGCGCCCAACGAAATCGTGAGCCTCGAAACCATTCGCCTGGGCTTGCGCGGCGACACGTTCTCGCACTTCCTGGACATGGATGCCGTCGACCCCATGTTCTTGCCCGAGGCCAAGTCGGGCAAACCCGGCACCTCGATGCCGCGCGGCTAGCAGCCGGCATTATTTTTAAGCCAGCAATAATAAAAAAGCCGGCTCCCCGCGTGGGGAGCCGGCTTTTCTGTTTGCGGCAGGTAGCGTGGGCTACTGCTTCTGCACTTTGAGGGTCTTTACCTGGCCCGAGGGCAGCGTAAGCTGCGCCAGATAAGTGCCGCTCTTGACGTTGTCGAGAGCGGTGAGTTTGGCCTCGGTGCTACCGTTGGCGGTGACGATGGTCTGGTCGATAATCGTGCGGCCCATCAGGTCGGTAATACGGAGGTGGGCGTTGCCTACTTCGGCCGTTTGGATGAACAGGCGAGCGTCGCTACCCGTTACCGGGTTGGGGTACACGTTCAGCTCGGCGGCCAGCGCGCCGGCCCCGTCGAAGCTCACGGCCCGTACCGGCGAGTACGAGTCGGTGCCGTCGAAGTCAACCTGACGCAGGCGGTAGTAGCGCAAGCCAGCCTTGCCAGCTTCGGTATCGGTGTACTTGTAGTCGAGGTTGGTGCTGCTGTTGCTGCCTTTGCTGGCCACAAAGCTCAGCGTGCGGAAGGTTTTGCCATCGGCCGATACCTGCACCTCGAAACCGCGGTTGTTTTTCTCTGACGCCGTAGCCCAGGCGAGCTGCGCGTTTTCGCCGCTGCGGGCGGCCGTGAAGCTTACCAGCGTCACGGGCAGCGGGTTGGTGCGGTCGCCGAGCGTGAGGTAGTAGCTGGGCTGCGACGGCACATCGGCCTGCGTTACGGTGTTGGCGTTGGTGTCCAGCGTGCTTGCATACGGCATGTATGGTGCTGCGCCGGTGGTCGTGCTAAACAACATCAGGTTGCTTTCTGCGATGCCATTCAGCTCGTCAGAAGAATCGAGGTAGCGAAACACGATGCGGTTGGTCGAGCCAGCCGTGCTGGACGAGTTGCTGTTATCGTCACCCGAAATGAAGTACTGCCGCTTGATGGGCTTGGGCTGCTGAGCGCCCGTGTTCGTGGGGCCCAGCAACGGGTCGCCGACGATGCGCTGCACAATAACCTGCGTGGCCGGATGGTTGGAAGTAAACTCCAGCCCGATATTGCCAAACCGAGTGGTGCTGCCCGCAGCCAGCGGTCCAGTCGCGATAACGATGCCTTTGATATACGACACGTTCGTTTCATTGCTACCCGGAGTCGTGTTAATAGCCCCCGTAGTGCCAAGGTTGATGGCTGAGATGCCCGACGTATCAAACTGATAAGTATTTGTGCCGTTGGGGTCGGCGGCAGTCTGAATGATAACCCCGGTAGTTACTGACTTGGGCCGTAGCGAGATGGTGTTGGTGGGCGCCAGCGTGTTGGCTACCGATTTAACGCCTGAGCCTGCCACAATGATATCGGGCACGAACAGCCGGCCCGTAATGTATTGGTTGCCACCCGCCAGTATCAGCGTTGAGTTGGCCGTCGAGTCAGCTACGCCCGGCCGGTCAGTTACCGAGCCTACGAGGCCACCGCTTCTCTGCGAGATATTACCATATACATGCAACACGGCTCCCTGAATAGTCAACTGGGCACGGCCCGAATTGGTAGTGCCATTCAACGTTAGGTTGCGCACAGCATAGTTTACGCTGCGGTTATTAAGAATCGGGAAAACGATGTTGGAGCCCGTAGTATTTTCCGGAATAACCGCGTCAGCCTGCGCGTTGGGTACGCCGTTATCCCAGTTGGCTGCCGAAAACCAGTTGGTACCGTTGGTACCGGTGTTGGTGCTCTGCCACACCGTAGTGCCGCCTGGGGCTGTGGTGGGCGGCGGCGTCACATAAAACTCGGCGTAGAAATAGTCATTCCCCCCGCTGAGGTCATAGATGGTTTTCGTATCAGTATACTTAGTCCCACTGCCATCGAAAGTGGTGCGCGTAATGGTCACCGAATAACGAACTTCTATTATGTATCGACCGCCACTGGTAAGGCCGCCTAGCAAGTCGACATTAATAGTATTGTTGCCGGTAAATCCCGTTACAGTTTGAACTGGCGAGAAGGCAACATTCGTATAGGCCGGTTTATTGGTAGTGTTCGATACCGGATAAACACGGTAGCTAAACATTGCAGCATCCAACGTAGTGCTATCACTGGTAATAGAACCCTGTATAGAAGACGTTTTTAACAGGAGTGCGCTGGTTCCGTTAAGGTCGAACGTACCTAATTGAGGAGGTGCTACTGCGGTAGTTGCCCCTGCCTGGCCTAGCCGGGTATATCTTCTGTAAGGAAAGTTGTTGCGCGAGCCCGCGTAGTTTACGGCGGGCTGTAGCGTGCCCCCGCTGTTTTGGATTTGCAGCGCGATGTCATCGTCGGTGAAAGCGGCTACTTGCGCCTGGGCCGACATGCCGCGCAACAGGAAAGCCATGAGCAGCAGCAGTAGCGCGGCACCAGGCTTTCGGGTGGAGGTAGTTAATGTGTTCATGTAGAAAAGAAGGTGGAGGTAATACTTGCGGTTTTTTTCAGAAAAAAGAGCGAGTGTTGGGGCGTATACGGCGCTATAAAAAAGTAGATTAAGGTTCTTAAAAAAATGCCATTGATTTAGAAAGGTGCACCTAACTCAGCCTTAACCCACACAAGTATCTGCTTATAAGCATTATAATAATTAAAATTATTTTAAATCGAAGGGAGATATATTATAGCCGTCCTACTTTATACCGCTTTCATCCTACCACTTCTCATTCATTTAGCCTTCTGCAAAGACGAGTTTATTAGTTAGTTAATACGCTTATCCCGGCGTATTGCTATCGCGCTAAATAGCCCGGCCCTTACTTTGTAGCTTCACTTACTTCTTCGCATGGAGCTTATCAAGCACTTCTTCGACCTCATTCTTCACCTCGACAAAACCCTTGTCGACGTAGTGCATGAGTATGGCAACCTGACTTATCTGCTGTTATTTCTCATTATTTTCACCGAAACGGGGGTAGTCGTTTTCCCCTTCCTGCCCGGCGATTCGCTGCTTTTCGTGGCCGGCGCGCTGGCGGCCCAGCCCAACCCCGAAACCGGGCAGCCACTACTGAACCTTTTCTATTTGATTCCGCTGCTGTTGCTGGCAGCTTTTCTGGGCGATAATCTCAATTATTTTATCGGCGACTACCTCGGGCCGCGCGTTTTCCGGGAAGATTTCAAGCTGCTGAAGCGGAAGTATCTGGAGCAAACGCAGGCATTTTATGCCAAGCACGGCGGCCAGACCATCATCATGGCACGTTTCGTACCAATCGTGCGCACGTTCGCGCCTTTCGTGGCCGGCGTGGGCACCATGACGTACCGCACCTTCGTGTCTTACAGCATCGTAGGAGCGTTGCTATGGGTGATTTCGCTCACGCTCGCCGGGTACTTTCTGGGGTCGATTCCGTGGGTGAAAAACAACTTCACGGTCGTTATTTACGGCATAGTGCTATTCTCGGTGCTGCCGCCGCTGTGGCAGTTCATCCGGGGCAAGCTGGCGGCGGGCCGCCGGCCGGCGGCGTAGCCACTTGGGGCGCTTCTTTTTTGCTTTACGCTTTATTTCGGCCGACTTATGCGCACTTTCGGGCTTGTGGGGCGCTCGCTGGCGCATTCTTTTTCCCAGACTTATTTCACCCAGAAGTTCTACCAGCTGGGGCTGGACGACTACCGCTACGAGCTGTTTGAGCTGGCCGCCGCGAGCGAGCTGCCTGGCCTGCTGGCCCGGCACCCCGACCTGGCCGGCCTCAACGTCACGATTCCCTACAAAGAGCAGGTGTGGCCCTACCTGCACGACGTGGCCTCGTCGGCTGCCCGCGTTGGGGCCGTCAACGTAATTGAGATTCAGGCCGATGGCCGGCTTATTGGCCACAATACTGATTATGTAGGCTTTCGCGAGTCGCTGCGCACCTTCTACCCCACGCCGGCGGCGGGGGGGCGGGCGCTGGTGCTGGGCACCGGTGGCGCGGCCAAGGCCGTGGCCGTGGCTTTGCGCGAGCTGGGCATTGCCTACTGGCTGGTTTCGCGCGATATCATGGGGCCTCACCTCACCTACGCCGACCTCACGCCGGAGGTACTGGCCGCGCACCCGCTCATCATCAATACCACGCCGCTGGGCACCTACCCCAACGTGGCGGCCTGCCCGCCCCTGCCCTACGCGGCACTCACGCCGCAGCATTACGTCTACGACCTAGTGTATAACCCCCGCGAAACGCTATTCCTGCGGCAGGCCCGCGAAACAGGGGCCCATACCAAAAACGGCTTCGACATGCTGGAGCGGCAAGCCGAAGCCGCGTGGGCCATTTGGAATGGGAATAATTAAGTAATTGGGGTAATGGGAATAATCAAGATTGTTTGATTACTCCCATTACCCCAATTAATCGAACTACTTACCCGACACCTTCTTGGCAATGTCGGCCGTGTGGCGGCCCTGGAAACGGGCACCTTCGAGCTCGTTGGCGCTGGGCTGGCGCTCGCCCTGGCCACCAGCTACCGTGCTGGCGCCGTAGGGCGTGCCGCCGGTTACTTCGGTGTGGCCCATCTGGCCCTGCCAGGCGTAGGGCAAGCCCACGATGACGAAGCCGTGGTGCAGCAGCTCGGTGTGGAAGGCGCGCAGGGTTTCTTCCTGGCCGCCGTGCTGGGTGGCGGTGCTCACGAAAGCCCCACCTACCTTACCCACCAGCGCGCCCTTGGCCCACAGGCCGCCGGTGCTGTCCATGAAGGCCTGCATCTGGCCACAGAGGTTGCCATAGCGCGTGGGCGTGCCGAAGATGATGGCGTCGTAGTCGGCCAGCTCGTCGGGCGTGGCCACGGGCACGTGGGCAAAGGCCGCCTGCGCGCCCGTAGCCCCGGTTTTATCAAGCACTTCCTTGGGTAGTGTTTCGGGCACGCGCTTCACTACTACGTCGTTGCCAGCTATTTCGCGGGCACCTTCGGCTATGGCTTCGGCCAGGTGCCACACGTGGCCATAGGTGGAGTAAAACAGAACGAGGGTCTTCATGAATGAGAAATGAGAAGGAAAAAAAGTAAAACTTGCCAGCTGTGTACGGCCGCGCTTGGCTGCTGTTTTCAGCTGGACGAGCTAAAAGTAACAAACAACCCATGTATCCACATTATATGTAGCTACATTACTCGATTAAAAACGACTTATGCAATACAAGCGACTTATTGACAACCTGTTAATTTTATAACTGCTTTTTTGACTTCACCTATGCAACACTTAGGCGGGCAATAGCTTCTTAATGGCAGTTGGATTTGTGCGATAGGATGTTTGCCCGCTATTTTTCCTTTTTCGTCGCGTTGCCTTTTATGTCGAACTGCCTACCTACCGGCCGGGCCCGGTGCCAGCTATGAGTGCCCTTGCCTGGCCCGCTTCGTTTGGCCAAGACCTGCCCGCGCGCTCGGGCAGCCTTACCGCGAGCCGCCCGGCGGCCCGCGCCGTGCCCACCGAAGACGAGCTCATCGATGGCTGCCTGCACGGCCAGCAGCTGGCTCAAAAACAGCTGTATGAGAAGTACGCCGCCCGCATGATGGCCGTGTGTTTGCGCTACGCCCAAACCACGTTTGAGGCCGAGGACGTACTGCAAGAAGGCTTCGTGACGGTGTTTCGCACGCTGGGCAGCTTTCGGCGCGAGTGCCCGCTGGAGTTCTGGATACGGCGGGTAATGATAAACGCGGCCCTGCGCCAGCACCGCCGCAACGCCCCGCTGGTGGCCGTGAGCGACGGCGACTACCCCGAAACGCTGGCCAGCGAGGAGTTTACTTTCAGCAACTACACCTACGGCGAGCTGCTGGCCGTGGTGCAGGAGCTGGCCCCGCGCTACCGCATGGTGTTTAACCTCTATGCCATCGAGGGCTACACGCACAAGGAAATAGGCGAGATGCTGGAAATCTCGGAAGGCACCAGCAAGTCGCAGTACGCCCGGGCGCGGGTAGTGCTCCAAACCAAATTAGCGCGCCTGTCGGGGCAGGCGCGGCCGCTATCTTAAATTACACTTCTACTATGCACTCGCAACCGCCGCCCAAGGGCAGCCTCGAAGATTTATTTCGCCACCACTTGCTGGAAAGCGAGGCGGCCGCCGTGCCGCCGCGCCCCGCCGTGTGGGAGCATATCGACAATAGCCTGCTACTAGCCCAAAACGAAAAATACCGCCGCCGCCTGCTGGTGCACCGCTGGGGCATGGCGGCCAGCCTGCTGCTGGCTACCCTGGCCGGGGGCGGCTGGTGGCACAGCCAGCAACAGGCTACCGCTACCCTGGCCAGCGCCAACGCCCGCACCGACGCGGCCCGCCGCGCCGTGGCCGGGGCCGTGAGCCCACACCCAAGCGGCGCAGCAACTGAAGCGGCAGTTCTCAACGCAAACGCCACTACTGCCGGTGCTACCGGGCAGCTGGCAGCTACTGGCCGCCCGGTAGTGGGCGGTCAACTCACTGGGCAGCCAGCAGCCTACCGCTCGCTGGCACCGAGCCACGTAGGCCAGCCAGTCGCTGGCACCGGGCTTGTGGCCAGCGGCCAAGCCGGGCGCGCAGCCGGTGCCCAGGCCTACGGGGCCGGAGCCTCGCGTGCGCTTACTTTTTCCTCACCCAACGCCTACGCTATTGCCGCAACTTCTACTTCGCCTTCAGCTGAAACGGCTACTGGCTTGCCTTTTAGCTACCGCACCGGCAGCTACGCGAGCGATGAGCAGCCGGCACCGGCCGGCCTCAGCCAGACCCTGACTGCTACCGAAGTAAACGGCCGCTCGGGCGAAGCCGCGCTGGCAACCCGCCTGGCGAGCCTGGCCTTGGCTGCGCCCGCCGGCCCGCCCGCCGAGCTGGTGGCCAAGGAGCTGCCGCCTGCGCCCACGCAGCTGCGGCGCTGGCGCTATGGGGCCGAATATGCCATCACGGCCTTTCAGCCCAATATCGACTTTAGCCGCAGCGGCAGCGACTACAACTCGGCGCTGGGCCTCAACACGGTGAGCCTGACGCGGGCCGCCGCTGCCGAGTACCGCGCCAACCTGCGGCCCGGCCTGGGCCAGCGCCTCACGCTGCGGGCCACGCGCTGGCTGGGCGGGCACTGGTCGCTGGGCACAGGCGTGGAGGTAGCGCAGCAAACGGCCTATTCGGCCACGTCGGCGGCATTTACCGGCCAGCAGGTAGCCGACCCCACCAGCTACAGCGCCACGCCCAGCGTGGGTAGCATTGCGCCGCCCGTTTCGCGCGAGCTGCAAGAATCGTCGTTCCGCTACCGCTCGGTGGGCGTGCCCTTTGAGCTGCAATACGACAACCAGGCCAAAGCCGGGGTATCGTTCTATGGGCGCATCGGAGCCATTGTGAGCGCGCTGCTGAGCGTGCGCGGCGAGGTAGCCGGCAACTCCGAAGCCACGCGCACCTACTCGGCGTTTTCGGCCAGCTCGCCCTACCGCCGCTTCACGGCCATACTGCGCGGCAGCGCCGGGGTGCGCTACCGCCCCGCCGGCCAGGGCTGGGGCCTGAACGTGGGCCCCACCGCCGAGGCCGGCGTGCAGTCGCTGAATGCCGAAACCGACCGCAGCTTCCTGCAACAGCAGCGCCCCTACAGCGTAGGCCTGGAAGCGGGCTTCGAGTTTGGGGGAGGCCTCCGGCCGGTGCCCGCCAAGTATTAAGCTGATTGCTGATGAAACGCTTGGTTTATCTGGCCTGGCTGGGTGCGCTGCCGCTGCTGGCTACCCGGTGCCCGGCCCAAAATAAAGCCGCCGCCCAAACCCAGGCGGCCGCCACGCCCTGCCCGCCCGAGGGCATCAAGGCCAAGATAGCCGAGCTGCAAGCCCAGCCCAAGGCCAGCCCCTCCTATGAAATATGGGAGTACAAGTACCAAGGCCAGAAGGTCTACCTCGTATCGGCCGATTGCTGCGACCAGTACAACACCGTGTATGACGCCTGCCTGCGGCCGCTGTGCGCGCCCAGCGGCGGCTTCACGGGCCGGGGCGACGGACAGTGCCCGGATTTCAACGAGAAGGCTACCGATAAGAAACTGGTGTGGCGCGACCCGCGCTAGTGAAGTGAATGAGTGGATGAGTAAGGCGTCTTAGTAATTTACTTCCTCACTCTATCACTTTCGCACCTTTTTCATTCCCTTACTTTCTTACATCCTAAGAAACCCAAGCTGCCCGTTCCGGGTTAAGTTAGCTGGCCTTTTCCCGGCCGACTGCGCCCGTTTTATGTCTACGTACCAGCTTACTTCTGAATTTAAGCCCACCGGCGACCAGCCCGCCGCCATTGCCCAGCTCGTGCAGGGCGTGAACACGGGCGAGCCGGCGCAGGTGCTGCTCGGGGCCACGGGCACCGGCAAAACCTTCACGATGGCCAACGTGATTGCCGAAACCGGCAAGCCGGCCCTGGTGCTGTGCCACAACAAGACGCTGGCCGCCCAGCTCTACGGCGAGTTCAAGGCGTTTTTCCCCAACAATGCCGTCGAGTACTACATCAGCTACTACGACTACTACCAGCCCGAGGCCTATATCGCCAGCTCCGACGTATTCATTGAGAAGGACTTAGCCATTAACGAAGAAATCGAGAAGCTGCGGCTGCACACGACCTCTACCCTGCTCAGCGGGCGGCGCGACGTGGTGGTAGTGGCCTCGGTGTCGTGCATCTATGGCATCGGCAACCCCGAGGAATTCGGCAAAAACGTCATTTTCCTGGCGCCCGGCCTGCGCGTGTCGCGCAATAATTTGCTCTACCAGTTCGTGCAGATTCTGTACTCGCGTACCGAGATGGAGTTTACGCGCGGCTCGTTTCGGGTGAAGGGCGACACCGTGGACGTGTTTCCGGCCTACGCCGACTTTGCGTACCGCATTTTCTTTTTTGGCGACGAGATAGAGGCGGTGCAGAAAATCGACCCGGCCAGCGGCAAAAAGCTGAGCGACGAGAAAAGCGCGACCCTCTACCCCGCCAACCTCTTCGTGACGGGTAAGGAAACGCTGAACACCGCCATCCACGAGATTCAGGACGACATGATGGCCCAGCACAAGTACTTCGAGAAGGAGGGCCGCGACGTGGAGGCGCGCCGCATTCAGGAGCGCACCGAGTTCGACCTGGAAATGATACGCGAGCTGGGCTACTGCTCGGGCATCGAGAACTACTCGCGCTATTTCGACCGGCGCGAGCCGGGCTCGCGGCCGTTCTGCCTGCTCGACTACTTCCCCGACGACTACCTGTTGGTAGTCGATGAAAGCCACGCCACCATTCCACAAATCCGGGCCATGTGGGGCGGCGACCGCTCGCGCAAAACGGCCCTTATCGAGTACGGTTTCCGGCTACCGTCGGCGTTTGATAATAGACCGCTGACCTTCAACGAGTTTGAGAGCATGTACCGGCAGGCAGTGTTCGTGAGCGCCACGCCGGCCGACTATGAGCTGACCCAGGCCAACGGCGTGGTAGTAGAGCAGATTATCCGCCCCACGGGTTTGCTCGACCCCGAAATTGACCTGCGGCCCAGCATCAACCAGATTGACGACCTGCTCGACGAGGTCGACAACCGCGTGAAGGAAGGTGACCGCGTGCTCGTGACCACGCTCACCAAGCGCATGGCCGAGGAGTTGAGCAAGTACATGGAGCGCCTGGGCATCAAGGTCGAATACATTCACTCGGACGTGAAGACGCTTGACCGCGTGGAGATTCTGCGCCGCCTGCGGCTGGGCGAGGTTGATGTACTCATCGGCGTAAACCTGCTGCGCGAAGGGCTGGACTTGCCGGAGGTGAGTTTGGTAGCCATTCTGGATGCTGATAAAGAAGGCTTCCTGCGCGACCAGCGCTCGCTGATTCAGACCATGGGCCGGGCGGCGCGCAACGAGCGCGGCAAGGTTATTCTCTACGCCGACCGCGTAACGGGCTCGATGCAGCGCGCGATGGACGAAACCAACCGCCGCCGCGCCACCCAGATGGCTTACAACGAGGAGCACGGCATCACGCCCAAAACCGTGCGCAAAAGCCACGCCCAGATTATGGGCCAAACCGACCTGGCCGACTACCGCATTGCCGAAAGCCAGGCCCCGGCCGCGCCCTACGCCACCGGCGACGCCGCCCTGGCCATGGCCGCCGAGCCGGTAGTGGCGATGATGAACCGCGCCGAGCTCGAAAAGCTCATCAAAACCACCGAAAAGCAGATGGAGGCCGCCGCCAAAGACCTGGACTTCCTGACGGCCGCCAAGCTGCGCGACGAGCTCGGCGCGCTCAAGCAGGCCCTGAAGGGCAAGCGGGAGTAGCCGCGAAGCGGCCGAATGCTAGCAGCTGCACAAGTAGCAGAGTAGCTCAAGCCGAAAAGCGGCGGTGCCTATTAGTTGGTGCCGCCGCTTTTTGGCTTATTTTTCACAACAAATATTACCAAAAATCTGACTAACAGATATATTACTACCCGAAAAGCCATATCGCCATAGAATCAAATCCGAGGAAATTATTGAGTAGCAGCCACTGCTACCGCCGCGCCGGGCGCGAAGGCCGCCGTGCTGGTGCGCGCCCGCACCACGCTATCGGCCAGCTCAATTTCGACCTCGTAGTAGCTGCCCATAAACCGCACGGCCCGCACGGTGCCGGGCAGCCCTTCGCCGCCGCTGGGGCCAATGTGTACTTGCTCGGGGCGCAGCAGTAGCGCGGCACCGGGGGCGAGGGGCGCGGGCGCAAGGCGCTGCGCGGCGGGGCCACGCAGCAGGTTGTAGTCGCCGAAGAGGGCGGCCACATACTCGTTGGCGGGCTGGTAGTAGAGTGCTTGGGGCGTGCCGCGCTGCACCAGCTCGCCGCGGCGCAGCACCAGTATCTCGTCGGCCCAGGGCAGCACGTCGGTGGCATCGTGCGACACGAGCAGGCAGGTGATACCCAGGCGCGTACCTACTTCCTCAATAATGGCCTGCATGGTGCGCTTGTGGGCGCGGTCAAGGTTCGAGAACGGCTCGTCGAGCAAGAGCAGGCGCGGCGCACCCAGCAGCAGCCGGGCCATGGCCACGCGCTGCTGCTCGCCGCCCGAAAGCTGGTCGGTGCGCCGGCCCAGCAAGTGCGCGATGCGGCAGAGCTCGTACAACGCCTGCGCCTCGGCGGCGGGGCGGCGGCTGGCGTAGCGCAGCACCTGCTCCACGCGCAGCGAGTGCGGCAGGTCAGACTTTTGCGACAGGTAGGCCACGCCGGGGTGGCCCGGCACCAGCACCTCGTGCGGCCCGCGCACCCGCGCCCCGCCAATGCGGATTTCGCCCGTAGTGGGCTGCGCCAGCCCGGCCACCAGCTGGAGTAGCGTGCTTTTGCCGGCCCCGCTGGCCCCGGCCAGGGCCAGCCGCTGGCCCTGGCGCTGCGCAAAGCTGAGGGGCGCGATGATGGTGACGCCCTGCTCGACGAGGCTGACGTTGGAAACGGTTACTAAATCCATATAAAAGGCTTACGCAAGCGGCTGCGGCCCCGGCTACTGCCCGGCGCGGCGCAGCTCATCGTCGGCCCCGGCGGCGCGCTTGCGGGCGGCGGCCACTTTGGTGTTGCCAAAGCGGTAGGTGAGCGCGGCCGTGGCCACGCGCTGGTCTTTGCGCTGATAGAAGGTTTCGGTGAAGTTGTCGTAGGTCGACGTGCCCCGGATGGGCGTGGTGTACAGCACGTCGGCTACGCTCAGGCGCAGCGTGCCTTGGTTGCGCCACAGGCTTTTTTGCAGGCCGATGGCCAGCTGGCCCCGGTCGCGGGTGAGCTGGTAGCCCACTACCTCCCACGATTCGTAGAGGCCGCTCACCTCGGCCGTCCAGCCGCCGGGCAGGGTCAGGGTGTTTTTGGCCGTGAGGTTGAAGGCAGCCCGGCCCCGGTCGAGGGCCGTGCCGTTGAGCTCGCCCTGGTAGCGGCTGTAGTAGACTATCGCATTGGTATACAAGCTCCACCAGGCGGCTATTTCCAGCGGGGCAGTCAAGCTAAGGGAGTAGAAATGCAGGGCGCGCAGGTTCGTAAAGCGGTTCACCACCGAGCGGCTAGTTTCGGTCGGCTGCACCACCTGCACGTAGGGCTGGTCGGTGTAGGCATACGCCAGGGCGGTGCTAAACTTGCCCTGGTAGGTGTGCGTCAGCTCGGTGTTGAAGCTGGTTTGGGGCAGCAGGGCGGGGTTGCCCGAGGTGTACGAGGTAGGGTCGAGGTAGAGGCGCAGCGGGTTTACCAGGCCGTAGCTGGGGCGGTCGATACGCCGGGCTACGCTCAAAGCCAGTGCGTTGGCTTTGCTGAGCGTGTGCTGCACCAGCAGGCTCGGAAACAGCTGCCAGTAGCGCCGCTCGCTCAGGGTCTGGCCCGAGGCCTCGGCCAGCGTCCGGGTTTGCTCGGCGCGCAGGCCAGCTTGCAGCGTGGTGCGAGCGGTGGCTTTGTGCAAGTCCAGGTACACGGCGTTCACGTTTTCGCGGTAGCGAAATGGGTACGACAAATCGGGCAGCGGCGTCAGGCCGCTCCCGGTGTCGTAGGCAAGCAGCGCGCTGCTGGTCGATACCACCTGGGTCACTTTGGCACCAGCATCAAGGTGCAGGCGGTGGGGCAGCGGCCGGCTGTAGTCGAGCCGCGCCGTGCCGATGGACAGGTCATTGCGCTGGTCGCCGGTGAGCAGCGCGCTGTACTGCGTGGGCACCTCGTAGTAGCCGTACAGTTCGAGCAGCCGCTCGGTGTGGTAGCGGGCATAGTCGAGGTCGGCGCTGAGAATGCTGGCCGTGGCCGAGTCGGCAAACGCGTGGCGCAAATTTAGGTTGAGTGAGCCATTGGGCCGGCGCACCTGCTGCGGCGCGCGCGAGGTGTAGTGGCCATTGAGCACGCTCTGCTCGTCAAAAAACCGTGCCTCGCTGCTCGTGTTCACCGTGCTGTAACTCAGCAGGCCCGTGGCCGAAAACCCCAGCAGCGTGCGCTTCGACAAATTCAGGTCGAGCCCGGCCTTGGCGCTGTGCGTGCGCAGGTACGTAAGCTGCTCGGTAAACTGCTGGCTGCTGCCCTTCGGCATGCGCCCCGACGCGGCAAACTGCCGGTCGAAGTTAAAGCGTGTAAAATCGCGGCGGTTGGTGTAGGCGTAGGTGCCGTAGAGGTTCAGGTTTTTGCGGCGGTAGTTGAGCGAGGCACCGCCCACCAGCTTACCATACACCCCGCGCCCGTAGCTGGCATTGGCGCTACCGTTCAAACCCAGGCGCTGGTCTTTCTTGAGCTTGATGTCGATAACGCCAGCCGTGCCCTGCGCATCGTAGCGGGCGGGCGGGTTGGCTATCAGCTCGATAGACTGAATCTGCTCGGCGGGCAGGGCGCGCAGGTAGTCGGCCAGGTCCTGCCCGGTGAGGGGCACGCGCTTGCCATCGAGGTACACCAGCAGGCCGTCGCGGCCCCGCAGGCGCAGGTTGTCGTTGGCATCCTGCGTCACACCGGGGGCGCGGCCCAGCACCTCCAGCGTGCTTGCGCCGGCGCTCAGCGGGCTGTCGGCCACGTTCACCACGGTGCGGTCGGCCAGGCGCTCGTACAGCGGCCGGCGGCCCGTCACGGTCACGCCTTGCAGCGCCGTGGCACCGGGCACCAGCCCAATGGCCGGCAGCGCCAGCCCAGCGGCGGGCAGCTCAAACGGCGCACTCCAGTAGCGCTGAAACCCCACCTGCTGCGCCGACACCAGGTAGCGCCCCCCTGCCCCGGCTTGCAGCTGGTAATAGCCCTGGCGGTTGGTGTATTCGGTTTTCACGGCGGCCGAATCGGCGGCCCGGTGCAGCGTCACGGTCACGTACTCCTGCGGGGCACCAGCGGCAGTGGACACGGTGCCGCTCACGGCGGCTTGCTGGGCTTGGGCGGCCAGCGGCAGCAGCGCCAGGCAGCCGCCCGCCAGCCGCCGCCAGTCGCGTCTTAAAACCGTAAAATTTATATAGTACAGGGTAGAATTGGGCATATAGGCAGGCATAACTCAGGTCATTGCGGGTTTCTTCTCCCGCTGCTTGCGCCCCCATTAGCCTGGTAAAAAGCTCTTACACACCGTTTCTCTACTGGCTAATTACCTTAGTTGAGGTAGCAACACGTAAAGGTGCAGCAGCGCTCCCCTAAGTTCAAAGCCCATTTGCGCGCAGTGCAATTATTAAGCTCCGCACTAGCGATTCTATCGTACTGTTGCCTTCGGCCTTTGGCTTTTGCTAAAACGACTTGGCCGAGGCTAAACCGTTGGGCCGGCGAGCGCGCTACTAACCAATGCCATTCGACCGAGCTAGCTGGTGCCAGCCAAGCGCTGGTACGGTCGGCACCAGGCAAGTGCTACCGCCCGCGCCAGCCTCTTCTACCCTTCAAAAAAATAACCCGGCCTGCCCTTCACCAAGCACCTTACCGGGCCGGCCGGCAGTTTGCCTACGACGGTAGCAGCCTGTTATCTAGGCTACGGTAGCCACCGGTAGCGCCACCCCTTGCTGCGACGAGCCCCGGATGAACAGCTCGGGCTGCAACACCACCTGGCGCTGCATAAACGTGGCTTCGGGCGCGGCCGACAGCTCCAGAAACAGCCGCACCACGGCCTCACCCATTTCTTCGCAGCGCTGGTCCACGGAAGTGAGCTGCGGCTCGGTAATGGCCGTGAAGCCTTCGTTGCTGAAGCCGGCCAGCGCCACGTCCTGCGGCACGCGCATACCCTGGCTTTTAAGCACTTGCAGGGCACCCAGAATCACCGAGTCGCCAGCTCCGAATACGCTGTCGGGCGGCTGGGGCAAGGCCAGCCACTGGCGCATGGCCTGGGCGCCGTCTTCCAGCGTCATGTCGGAGTAGTTCAGCAGCTCATCATCAGGGGCCAGACCGTAGGTGGCCAGCGCATCGAGGTAGCCTTGGCGGCGCTGCTGGTAGATGTTGAGGTGCTGCGGCCCGGCTAGGTGCGCGATGCGGCGGCAGCCCTGCTCCAGCAGGTGGCGCGTGGCCTGGTAGGCCCCGGCGTGGTCGTCGAGCACCACCGAGTTTACGAGCCCGGTAGGCGGAATGCGGTCGAAAAACACCAGCGGAATGCCCCGGCTCCGCACCTTGTCGAAGTGCTGATACTGCTGGGTGTTGCGGGCCAGCGACACCAGCACGCCCGCCACCTGCGCGTGCAGCAGCGTTTCCACGTTGCGGCGCTCCAGTTGCACGTCTTCGTGCGACTGGCACACGATGACGCTGAAGCCCGCGCGGCTGGCGGCTTGCTCAATACCCTGAATAACAGAAGGAAAGAACTTGCCTTCGATGTACGGCACCACTACGCCAAGCAGGCGGCTCTGGCCTTTGCGCAGGGCGGCGGCCAGGTGGTTGGGCTGGTAGTTGAGCTTTTTGGCGAGCTTCAGCACCCGCTGCTTGGTAGCCGCCCCAATGCTGTGGTGGTCGCTCAGCGCGCGCGAGATGGTCGTCATCGATACGCCGAGCTCGCGGGCCAGGTCGGCCATCGATACGGCGGCGGGCGGGCCGGCCGGCAACTGCTTTTTGCGGAGACTCATAGGGTAGAATAGCAGCCGGCAAAGCGAAAACCGACCAGACCTGCCCTACAAATTTAGCGCCCCTCCGAAGGAAAACGAAGAGCTTGTAACCCTGCCACCTATCGGCCGGTTTCAGGGCCTGCCGTGGGCCAAGTTAGCCAGCCAGCTGCGATAATAAGCCTGCTACACAACTTATTATTGAGCAGCATTAAAGGCTATCGAGGGGAAACTTATATGCACAGAAACACAAACGTTTGTGCCATGTATGCCAACATCGTGCAACAAATGGCCAACAGTCTTCAATAATTTTGCTAAATACACCTTGCTAACAATGGGATGTTATTGCATTAGCGGGCGTAAGTTAGCGCCACGTTACACAATCGATAATCTAAACAGCATGGCAACTGTTGCGCAAAAATTTCTTTTCCTGGCCATGCTGGCCAGCAGCCTGCCAGGCCGGGCCCAAACCGCGCCGCCCGCCATTCCCATTCACGACCCCGTGCTGACGCGCCAAAACGGCACGTACTACCTCTTCGGCACCGGCAACGGCGTCACGGTGTGGTCATCAAAAGACCGCCAAGCGTGGAAGCCCGAGCCGCCCGTGTTTGCCGCGCCGCCTGCCTGGGCCGTGCGCGCCGTGCCGGGCTTCAAAGGGCACGTCTGGGCACCCGACATCTCGTTTGCCAATGGGCAGTACAGCCTGTTTTACTCGATTTCGACCTTCGGCAAAAACCGCTCGGCCATCGGCCTGGCTACTACTAAGACTCTGGATAGCAAGTCGCCCGACTACAAATGGGTTGACCACGGCGCGGTAATCGAGTCGGTGCCCGGGCGCGATATGTGGAACGCCATCGACCCCAACCTGGTGCGCGACGACCAGGGCACGCCCTGGCTCACGTTTGGCTCGTTCTGGAATGGCATCAAGCTGGTGCAGCTGCGGCCCGACCTCACCGGCCCGGCCGAGCCGCAGCAGTGGCGCACGCTGGCCCGCCGCCCCCACGCCGCCCCCGCCGACTCGCTGCCCGGCGAGGAGGCCATCGAGGGGCCGTTTATCTTCCGGCGCAATGGGTTTTACTACCTCTTCGTGTCGTTCGACTACTGCTGCCGGGGCCCGCAAAGCACCTACAAAATGATGGTGGGCCGGGCGCGCACCGTCACCGGCCCCTACCTCGACCAAGCGGGCATGCCGATGGAAAAAGGCGGCGGCACGCTGGTTTTGCAGGGTGATGCCAACTGGTTTGGCGTGGGCCACAACGCCGTGGCCACGTTCGATAGCGTTGACTACCTGGTGTTTCACGGCTACGACGGCCACGACAACGGCCGCCCCAAGCTGCGCATCGAGCCCCTGGCCTGGAGCGCCGACGGCTGGCCGCGCGTGGCGGCGGCCAAGTAAGCTTTTCTCACTTTTTCCCATCCCATTTTTCAGTTTTACATGCTACGCAACCTGCTCTCCTTTTTGCTACCTGCCTCGGCCTGCCTCACGGGCCTGCTGCTGGCCGCCAGCCCGGCGCTGGCCCAAACGGCCGCTCCTACTCCCGCTGCGGGCGGCAATCCCATCATCAAAACCAAGTACACCGCCGACCCGGCCGCCATGGTGCAGGGCGGCACGGTGTACCTCTACACCGGCCACGACGTGGCCCCGGCCCCGCAGGAGCGCTACGAGATGCACGAGTGGCTGTGCTTTTCGTCGAAGGACATGGTGAACTGGACCGAGCACCCGGTGCCGCTGAAAGTCAGCGATTTTGCCTGGGCCAAGGATGATGCCTGGGCCTCGCAGGTGATAGCGCGCAACGGCAAGTTTTACTGGTACGTGGCCGTAGAGCACGGCACCATCCGGGGCAAATCCATCGGGGTGGCGGTGGCCGATAATCCTACTGGGCCGTTTAAGGATGCGCGGGGCTCGGCGCTCATTACCAACGACATGACCAAGGCCACCGGTATCAGCTGGGATGACATCGACCCCACGGTTATCATTGATAAAAGCGGCCAGGCCTACCTATTTTGGGGCAATACGGCCTGCTACTACGCCAAACTCAAGCCTAACATGACCGAGCTCGACGGCCCCATCCAGACTGTGCAGGGCTTGCCGCGCTTCACCGAAGCGCCGTGGGTACACGAGCGCAACGGCTGGTACTACCTGAGCTACGCCACCGAGTTTCCCGAAAAAATAGCTTACGCCATGAGCCGCAGCCTCGACGGGCCGTGGGAATACAAGGGTTTGCTCAATGAAATCGCCGGCAACTCGAATACTAACCACCAGGCCATCATTGACTTCAAGGGCAAGTCGTACTTCATCTACCACAACGGCGGCATGAACGAGAAGGGCAGTAGCTACCGCCGCTCGGTGTGCATTGATTATCTGAACTATAACAAAGACGGCACCATGCAGCGCGTGCGCATGACGACCGAAGGCGTGCAGGCCGCCAAGTAGTTTTCCGGGCTTACCGAAAGCCAAAAAAAGGGAGCCAGCGACTGCTGGCTCCCTTTTTTTAGTGGGCTTGGCGGGCTTTAGCGCTTGCCCGCCACGCGCAACACCGTAAACGAGTACGGGGCCAGCGTATAGCTTAGGGTTGAGCCTTTCACGGCGAAAGTGGCTTCCTGCGGCGCGAGCTTTTTGGGCTCTTTCAGGCTGTTCTGGGTTTGCAGGTCGGCGCTGGCCAGGGTTTGGGCGCGGCCGGTTTTGCCGAGGCCCTTGGCCCCGGCCAGGCTGATGCTGACGGGACGCGGCGTGGCCGAGTAGTTCACCAGCTTCACCACCACCTCGCCGGTGGGCTCGTCGGCCACGGCGCTGGCAAAGAGGTTATCGGCCCCATTTTTGGCCCCGCCGGGCATGGTTACGGGCAGCACTTTGGTGCCTTTGTTGAGGCTGTAGAGCTGCTGCACGTAGTAGCTCGGCGAGCCGTAGGAGTTCAGGTTGTCAAACCAAATGAGGTCGGGCGTCCACTGCCAGGCGTCCACGTTGGCGAAGAGCGGGGCGTAGCTGGCCATGCCCACCACGTCGGCATTGCGCTCGAGGCCGGTCATGAAAGCAGCTTCCGAAATAGCGCAGTCCCAGGTGTTTTTGTTGTTTTCGCTACCCGTGTTCACACTCTGCGCGGCGTATTCCCCGGCGAAGATTTTGGGGCCGCCGCGGGCGTACTTGTCGTAGCGGCCCACGTTTTGGCGAAACCAGTCGGCCTTGGCGTAGTAGTGCTCGTCGATGTAGTCGGCCTTGAGCTCGCCGAGGCGCTTGCTGGCGGTGTCGAATAGCTCGCCGTCGGGGCTGGGGCCGGCGCTGCTCACCAGGTCGATGCCGGGGTATTTGGCCTTCACCGCCTTGGCAAACGGGATGTAGCGCTCCAGGTACTGCGGGCCCCACTGCTCGTTGCCCACGCCTATCATCTTGAGGTTGAAAGGCGCGGGGTGGCCCATCGCGGCGCGCTTGGCGCCCCAGGGCGAGGTAGCTGGCCCGTTGGCAAACTCAATGAGGTCGAGTGCATCCTGAATGAACACGTCCAGCGACGGGTCGTCGGTGGCGTGGTCGTGGGGCGCGGTGCCGGCGTTGGGGCCGCCTTTGGTGCTGGCGCTGCCCATCGGAGCCAGTTCGCCCGAGTTGTACTGGCAGGCCATGCCCACGTTCAGAATCGGCAGCGGCTCGGCCCCGATGTCTTCCGAAAGCTGGAAGTACTCGAAGAAGCCCAGCCCGAATGACTGGTAGTAATCAGGCGTCGAGCGGTGCCGGAATTCCATGTTCCAGCGGTTTATCATGGGCAGGCGGGCTGCCACGTCGCCGATGGTTTCCTTCCACTGGTAGCGCTCCGACAGCGTGCGCCCCTCCACGATGCAGCCGCCCGGGAAGCGCAGGAAACCCGGTTTCATGTCCTTGAGCAGCTGCACCAAGTCGGTGCGCAGGCCGTTGGGCCGCTTGTTCCAGGTGTCTTTCGGATAGAGCGACACCACGTCCAAATCTACCGTGCCGGTGCCGGTGAGCACGAGCTTGAGGTGAGCTTTATTCTGGGTGCCGGTGGCTTTTACCACGGCCGTGTACTTCTTCCACTCATTGGTGAAGCCACTCACCGCTACCTGGCCCAGGCTTTCGCCCCGCTGGCCTACCAAGCTGGCCGTGAGGCCGTTGATATCGCCCGCCCCGCGCCGGGCGTAAAACGAAAGCGTGTACTCGCCGCCGTCCTTCACGCCCATGCCCCGGAAGCCTTCGTTTTCGATGCCGGCCTCGCCGCCTGCCCCGTTGCGGGTAGTCAGCCGCAGGTAGTGCGCGTTGTTCTGGCTGATGCCCTGCTCGTTGCGCACGGCGTAGGCGTCGAGGTTGGCCGCGCCCTGCAAGGCCCGCCAGCCAATGAGGCCGGGGTTGATTTCAAAGGACTTGTTCTTCACCAACTCGGGGTACAAGCCCCCGTCGGCCGCGAAGTTGATATCCTCGAAAAACAGGCCGTACATATTCTTATTGACGGCCGCGCCGGGCTTGTTGACCTGCACCGTGAGGCTGGCCGGGGCCGCCGACTGCGCGCTGGCCCCGAGGGTGCCGAGCAGCGCCAGGCCCAGGGCGGGGAGGCGGGTAGTGGAACGCATAAAAGTGGGTAAGTGGGTGGGTAAGAATGAAGTTGGAATATTGCCCAAACGCGGGCGCCTCACCCCTAGCCCCTCTCCGAAAAGGAGAGGGGAACTAGTCTCTAGTTCTAGACTAAAACTAGCACTAGTTCCCCCTCTCCTTTTCGGAGAGGGGCTAGGGGTGAGGCGCCACGTTAGCAAGCCTCAAGCTGCTATATGTTAGCCCTTGAAGGCGACCTCGTTAAAGCGCAGCTCATTCTTGAACGTGCGCAGCTTGGTGTCCTCGTCGATAACCAGGAACTCAATACCCGCCATCTCGGCGAAGTCCTCTAGGTACTCGCTGGTCAGGTTTTGGCTGTAGCCGGTGTGGTGGGCGCCGCCGGCCAGAATCCAGGCGGCGAGGCCGGTTTTCATGTCGGGGTGTACTTTCCAAAGCACGCGGGCTACGGGCAGCTTGGGCAGGTCTTGCTCGGGGGCCACGGCCTCTACGGTGTTCACAATCATGCGGAAACGGTTACCCATGTCCACGATGGTCGCGTTGAGGGCTGGGCCGGCGGGGCAGTTGAACACCAGGCGCACCGGGTCTTCCTTGCCACCAATACCTAGGGGGTGAATCTCGGCGCGCACCTTGCCTTCGGCGATGGTGGGGCAGATTTCGAGCATGTGCGAACCTAGGACTTGCTCGTTGCCGGGGGCGAAGTGGTAGGTGTAATCTTCCATAAACGAGTTGCCGCCGGGCAGGCCGGCGCCCATCACTTTCATGGCGCGCACCAGGGCCGAAGTCTTCCAGTCGCCCTCGCCGCCGAAGCCGTAGCCGTCGGCCATCAGGCGCTGCGTGGCGATGCCGGGCAGCTGCTTCATGCCGTGCAGGTCTTCGAAGGTATCGGTGAAGCCCTTGGCGTTGCGGTCGGTCAGGAACTTGCGCATGCCCAACTCGATGCGGGCCGCGTCGCGCAGGCTTTCGCGCTTCTCGCCGCCTTCCTTCAGGTTGTCGCCCAGGTCGTACTCCTGCTCGTAGGTGGCTACTAAGCCGGCAATCTGCTCGTCGGTCACGGCGTTTACCTCGGCCACCAGGTCGCCGATGCCGTAGGTGTTCACCTCGTAGCCAAACTTGATTTCGGCTTCTACTTTGTCGCCTTCGGTTACGGCCACGTAGCGCATGTTGTCGCCGAAGCGCACGAATTTCGCGCCCTGCCAGTCGGCCCAGGCGCTAGCCACGCGGCTCCAGATGCTGAGGCGCTCGCGCACGTCCTCGCTCTGCCAGTGGCCCACAATCACCTTGCGGCTCAGGCGCATGCGCGAGCCGATGAACCCAAACTCGCGGTCGCCGTGCGCCGACTGGTTGGTGTTCATAAAGTCCATGTCGATGGCATCCCACGGAATGTCGCGGTTGTACTGCGTGTGCAGGTGGGCCAGCGGCTTTTGCAGGATTTTCAGGCCGTTAATCCACATTTTGGCCGGCGAGAAGGTGTGCATCCAGGCAATCAGGCCCACGCAGTTAGGCGTGTTGTTGGCCTCCTGCATCAGCTTGTAAATCTCCTGCGGGCCGGTGAGTACCGGCTTATACACGATATTGATGGGCAGCTTGGTGCCCAGCTCCTGGGCGATTTCCTGCGAGTGGCGGGCCACTTCTTCCAGGGTTTCGGGGCCGTAGAGGTGCTGCGAGCCAGTGATAAACCAGGCTTCGTAATTTGAAATGTCAATCATGGTATGTTGCGCGGACTTTGTAGTCCGCGTATGAGTTTTGGGATGAGCAGTGGAAACGCGGACTACAAAGTCCGCGCAACAACCCTACTGCCCGTAGTAAGAATTAGCGCCGTGCTTGCGCTCGTAGTGTTTTTTAATCAAAGCATCCTTCAGCCGCGCCACGCCCGGCTTCAAGGTGCAGCTGAGGTAGGCCAGCCGCGCCACTTCTTCCAGCACCGCGCTGTGGTACACGGCTTTCTCCACGGTCTTGCCCCAAGTGAAGGGCGCGTGGTTGCCCACAAGTATCATCTCGACTTCGGCGGGCGAAAGGCCGCGCTTCTCAAACTCGTTGATGATTTGCCAGCCGGTCTGGTGCTCGTAGTCGCCCGCGATGAGCTCATCGCTCATGGGCGGCGCGCAGGGCACGTCGGCGGTGAGGTGGTCAGCGTGGGTGGTGCCCAGGATGGGAATATCGAGCTGCGCCTGCGCCCAGGCCGTGGCGTAGGTGCTGTGCGTGTGCACGATACCGCCAATATTCGTCCACTCCTTGAAGAGCAGCGCGTGGGTTTTTGTGTCCGACGAAGGCCGCTTGGTGCCTTCGACCACATTGTTGTCGAAGTCCACAATGACGATATCCTCGGGCTTCAGTGTGGCGTAGGGCACCCCGCTGGGCTTGATGGCGAACACGCTTTTCTCGCGGTCTACCACGCTGGCATTGCCGAAGGTGAAGAGCACCAGCCCGAGGGCCGGTAGCTGCATGTTGGCCTCGTAGCAGGCCTGCTTTAGGTCTTGAAACTGGCTCATTTAAGCGGTGGTGATGGCGGGGGTTTCGGGTTCCATTACCGGCTCTTCGGCGTGGCTATCCGTCACGCTTTCCACGAACTTGCCCAGCGCCTGGTACTGCGCGTAGCGGGTGGCGTACTGGGCCACGCTCTCGGGGTTGGGGGTGTAGGTTTCGGCAAAACCGCTACCTAGGGCCTTCTGCGAGGCCAGCACATCGGGGTAGATGCCCGCGGCCACGGCCGCGTACATAGCGGCCCCGAGGGCCGGCGCCTGCTCCGACACGGCAATCTTGATGGGGCGGTCGAGCACGTCGGCCAGCGTCTGCATCACAAAGGCCGACTTTTTGGCCACGCCGCCAATGCCAATCACTTGTTTAATCGGAATGCCTTCGCTCTCGAAGCGCTCCACAATCTGCTTCGAGCCGTAGCAGATAGCTTCGACCAGCGCGCGGAACACCTGCGGCGCCGAAGTACCCATCGTGAGGCCCGTCAAGGCACCTTTTAGGGCTTGGTTGGCGTCGGGCGTGCGGCGGCCGTTTACCCAGTCGAGGGCCAGCACGTGGCTTTCGGCGGGGTCTACGGCGGCGGCGGCTTTGGTAAGCTGCACGATAAGGTTATCGCTCACTTCCTGGCGGTAAGCGGCTTGCTGCTCAGCGGTCAGCACCTTCGACTGTACGGCACCTAGGGGCCACTCCAGCATCTGGCGGAACCAGGCCAGCAAGTCGCCGAAAGCCGACTGCCCAGCCTCTAGACCCAGCATGCCGGGGATAACCGAGCCATCAACCTGGCCGCAGATACCAGCCACCAAGTGGTCACCCACCTCGGCGGTGGGAGCTACTACGATGTCGCAGGTGCTGGTGCCCATCACCTTCACCATCGAATAGGATTCTATCTCGCCCGCCACTGCGCCGGCGTGGGCATCGAACGAGCCTACGGCAATTACCGTATTGGTAGTCAGACCTAGGCGCTGCGCCCATTCTTCGGAAAGGTGCCCGGCTACTTCATCGGCTGTGTACGTTTCCGAGAATAATCGATTGCGTAAACCGGCCAGCTTAGGTTCGAGGTGCGTGAGAAACTCCTCGGGGGGCAGGCCGCCCCAGCTAGCGTGCCACAGGGCCTTGTGGCCGGCGGCGCAGCGGCTGCGCTTAAACTCGGCCAGCGGCTGGCCGGTGAGCGTCAGCGTGAGCCAGTCGCAATGCTCCATCCAGGAGTAGGCGGCTTTGGCTACGGCCTCATCCTCGCGCACGATGTGCATGATTTTCGCCCAAAACCACTCCGACGAGTAGATGCCGCCTTCGTACTTGGTGTAGTCCTCGCCGCCCCAATTGCGGGCTTTGTGGTTGATTTCGGCGGCCTCGGCCAGCGCGGTGTGGTCTTTCCACAACACGAACAGCGCGTTGGGGTTTTCGGCAAATTCGGGCAGCATGCCCAGCAACTGGCCCTGCTCGTTCACGGGGCCCGGCGTGCTGCCGGTGGTGTCGATGGCGAGCCCCAGGATTTGCTCGGCGGGCACCTTCTTGGCTACCTCGCTCACCGTAGCCTCGAGGCTTTCGAGGTGGTCGAGTGGGTGCTGGCGAAAGCGGTTTTTGGCGGGGTTGCAGTACTGGCCCTGCTTCCAGCGCGGGTAGTAGTGCACGGCCTGCGCGATTTCGGCGCCGGTGCGGGCATCCACGAGCAAAGCGCGGGCCGAGTCGGTGCCGTAGTCGAGGCCGATAACGTAGGCCGGGGAGGCGGTTTGTTCTGGCACGAGTGGTTAATTAATATTGATAGTTGTATTAATAGCGTTTGTCATGCTGACGAAGGAAGCATCTCATCCGGTTTGCACAGCTAGCTTAACCTAGCGTGAAAAGATGCTTCCTTCGTCAGCATGACAGACAGATTACTTCCGCACCCCAAACGTGTAGCTGGTGGTGGTGTGGTAGGTTTCGCCCGGCTTCAGCACGGTGCTCGGGAACGCCTGCTGGTTGGGCGAGTCGGGGAAGTGCTGGGTCTCGAGGCAGAAGCCGGCGTGCTTGCCGTACACCACGCCATCCTTGCCTTTCAGCGTGCCATCCAGGAAGTTGCCGGTGTAAAACTGCACGCCGGGCTCGTCGGTGGTTACTTCCATGGTGCGGCCGGTGGTGGGCTCGTACACGGTAGCCGCGCTGTGCTCGCCGGTGGCTTGGTTCAAAACCCAGTTGTGGTCGTAGCCGCCGGGCACCTGCGCAATGCGTTCGCCAATGGCGTGGGGCGTGGTAAAGTCGAACGGCGTGCCCTTCACCGGCTTCAACTCGCCGGTCGGAATGAGCTGGTCGTTCACCACGGTGTAGCGGTCGGCCGGAATGGTAACTTGGTGCGCCAGCACGTCTTTGCTCTGACCTAGGGCCAGGTTGAAGTAGGCGTGGTTGGTGAGGTTGACGGGCGTCGCCTTATCAGTAGTGGCGGCGTAGTCGATTTTGAGGGCGTTGTCGTTGGTGAGGGTATAGGTCACCGTCACGTTGAGGTTGCCGGGGTAGCCTTCCTCGCCGTCCTTGCTCAGGTAGGTCAGCGTCAGGGTCTGGCCGTCGCTGTCAGAGCCGGGCTTGGCGGTCCAGATTTTCTGGTCAAAACCTAGCTTGCCGCCGTGCAGCGAGTTGCCGTTGTTGTTCACGCCCACCTGGTACTCCTTGCCATCAACCGTGAACTTGCCCTTGGCGATGCGGTTGCCGTAACGCCCAATCAGCGCGCCGAAGTAGGGGTTCGACTTGCGGAACTCGGGGCTGAGGTAGCCTTCGGCCTTGTCAAAGCCCAGCACTACGTCGCTCACTTTTCCGTCCTTATCGGGCACGAGCAGGCTGGTGAGCGTGCCACCGTAGGTACTGATGGTGGCCTTCATGCCCTTGGCATTGGTGAGGGTGAAGAGCTGAATTTCTTGGCCATCGGCGGTTTTGCCGAAGGAGGTGGAGGTGGGCATGGCAGATGATGCGTTGGTGCCAGCGGCGGCCGAGTCGGCTGGGGCCGAGGAGGTAGTAGCCGCCGTGTCCTGGCTGGTGGTGGGTTTAGAATCGCAGCTGGCCAGCAGCAGCGTGGCACCCAGGCCGGTGGCCAGCAGTGCAAAACGGGGAGAGGTGGGCATGAAAAAATAGAAAAAGACGAATTAGAGCACACTTACTTTTTGGCTAAACGTGCCCGCCGCGCGGCTCACGCGCACCAGGTAGATGCCCGCGCCGAGCCCAGCCTCAACGGCCAGCTTGGCTTGCTGCGGGCCAAACTGCTGCTCGTGCACCGGCTGGCCCCGCAAGTTATACACGTGCACTACGGTTGGCCCCGCGCCGGCCAGGCTGCCCAGCTCTACCGTGAAGCTGCCCGCCGAGGGCACCGGGTAGATGCTGACGCCGGCCAATTGCCGGGCCGGGGCCACCGCCAGCGCGCCCCCCACCAGGGCCGGCAGCCAGCGCTGGCAGTTGCAGCCATTGTAGTCCCACAGCCCCAGCTGCTGGCCGGGCGTGGTCGAGGCATTGGGCACTTCCACCACGCGGTTGCCGTTGGCCGCGGCAAACACGATGCTGCCATCGCTGGCCCGCTCGGCTATAAACTGCTGGCACACCAGGCCATTGGTGGGCCAGAGCTGGATTTTGGTGCCCGCATCGGGCAGGCAGCCGGTCGCGTCGGCCGCCAGGCCGCCCAGCGCATTCGTGATTTGGTAATAGCCGTTGCCCACCAGCGTCAGGTCCCACTGCTGGCAGGTGAGGCCCGAGGGCGTGCCCTGCGCCACCTGCTGGCCGGCCACGCCGGTGCAGCCCCAGGCATCCCACACCAGGTTGCTGAGTTGGTTTTTGATGGTGTAGCGGCCGGCCGCCAGCCAGTCGCGGCTCACGGTGGGCCAGCCCAGGGGGCCCCAGGTCAGCTTGGCCAGGCCCAGCTTGGGCGCGCCGTTGTCGTAGCCATCGTAGTAGTGGTGGCTGAAATAAGTAACGCCGTTTTCGGAGAAAATACCTGCGTGCCCCGGCCCGACAAAGCGGCCCGCGCCCCCCAGCAGCAGCGTGCCGCCGCTGCTGTTCAAGTCCACGCCGCTTTGGTCGAGGTAGGGGCCGGTGGGCGTGGCCGAGCGGCCCACCTGCACGTGGTAGGTGCTGTTGGTGCCCTGGCAGCAGGTGCCCCGGTTCACAAACAGGTAGTAGTAGCCGTTGTGGTAGCTCACGTAGGCGGCCTCTACCCCACCGTTGGCCACGGCATACTGCGTGCTGGCGTTCAGCACCTTGCCGGTGGTGGCGCTCAGCTGCGTGATGCGAATGCCGCCGAAGTACGACCCATACGCCAGCCACAGGTTGTTGCTGGCATCGCCGAAGATGGCCGGGTCAATGGCGTTGACGGTACTGCTGGTGGTAGTCGAGATAACCTCGCCTTCATCCACCCACTGGTAGCTGGGCGAGGTCGGGTCAAGCGTCACGTTGGTGGCCAGCCCGATGGTCGATACCTGCGAGCCAAACGTCGAGCACGAGTAGTAGAGGTAGTACTTGCCATTCATAAACCGGCACTCGGGCGCCCAAAAATTGCCCGCGAAGCCAGGCACTTTGGCGTTTATCCAGCTCGGGTAGGCGTTGTTCATAAATACGGCCCGCGGGCCGGGCGTCCAGTTCACGAGGTCGGTCGAAGACATGCTGTAGATGCCCTGCCCGGTGGCAAATACCCAGTAGGTGTTGCCGCTCTTTACAATGGTCGAGGGGTCGTGCACGCCAATCAGGCCTTGCAGGGCGTACGCGCGGGGGGCCAGCGCGCTGAGCAGTAGCACTAGCCCCAGCAGCCAGTGGGTGCGCCGTAGTATCGGGTTCAGCATAGTAGTGGTGGGTGGGGAAAGAAGGAACGTGCAAACCAGGTAAGCCCGCAGCTTCTACACAATCGATTGTGCGAAACTGCCTAAAAAAGCGCCGATGGGGCAAGCCGGGGAAGATTTCCTTCAAGCTTAGCGCACGGCGATAAATAGGCGGGCCAAAAACAAGTGAGCAATATTAATCAGGATTTTACGAAACAGCAAAAAATACCGGCTGCGCCCGGCACCCACCCCGCTACCTCACCGCCCGGCCAGCGCCCTCAGCCCCAGGCCACGGGCGCGGTGGGGGCAGGCACCGCAGGCCGGCAAACCCAGGTGGTGAGGCAGCCAAAAGCAAAACTCCCCGGCGGAGCGCCCCAGCCGGCTGGCTAAGGTTTTCCGTCGGGGAGCGTTGGGCGGCCCGGGCGGCCAAGCTGCTAGTGCACCAGCAGCTTGGCCGTGGCCGTGCGGCCGTGGGCCTGTAGGCGCAGAGTGTACACGCCGGCGGGCAGGTGCTGCATATCGAGCGGCAGGTGCTGGCTGCCTTCGAGCAGGGTGGCGCGGCGGGTGCCCACTACCTGCCCCAGGGCGTTGAGGACGGTGAGCGTGCCGGCGGCCGGGGCCGGGCTGGCTACCCACAGGCTGGCCGAAGTGCCGGCGGCGGCCGGGTTGGGCGCTACGCTCAGGCTGAACTCGGCCGCCCGGCCGGGCACGGCCACCGTCCGCACCGGGCTGTAGGCGGCCGACTTATCGTGGTCGACGGTGCGCAGGCGGTAGTAGAGCGTGGGCACGCCGCCGGGCAGGGCGGCATCGCGGTAGGCGTAGGTGTGGGCCGTGGTGCTGGTGCCCTGGGCCGCTACCTGGCTTAGCTGCGCAAAGTGCTGGCCATCGAGGCTGCGCTCGATTTCGAAGTGGTCGGTATTGAGCTCCGAAGCTGTGTTCCAGCTCAGGGCCACTGCCTCAGAGCTTTGCAGCCGGGCCACGAAGCTGGTGAGCTGCACCGGCAGCGGCGCGGCGCTGGAGCTCACGGTGTAGAGGGCGTTGAGCTGGGTGGTTTCGACTGATACTGAGCGGGCGGCGCCGCTTTGCGCGGGGCCGTGCGTAGTCCAGCTCGCGCCGCCGTCGTCGGAGCGCCACACCTGGGCGTTGGTGCCCGCGAAGGACAGGCCGTGGTCGTCGGCCGGCAGCCAGCTCAGGGTGAGCACGGCGGGCGTGGCCAGGCTGGTCGTGGTGCTGCTCAGGGCCCACACGCGGTCGATGCCGTGCTGGGTGGGCATGCTGGGGTTGGCTCCGTAGCTGACGCCCGCCTGGGTTAGCCCCGCCCGGCGCTCCACGGTGAGCGGAAAGGTGCTGCCGGCGGGGTCGACGGCCACGCCGAGGCCGCCCATGTCCACGGGCTGGCTGCCGCTGAGGCTACGCACCTGGGCCACCCGGCCCTTGATGTAGTGCGCGTCGGTTTCGCCCACGATGGTAGCGGCTGGCCCCAGCGTCAGCACCGAGCTGGCAGCGCCGAGCAGGTGGCCGCTGCGCAGCGTGAGGGTGCCGAGCACGGTGCCGCCGCTGGTGAGGGTAGTGCCGGCGGGCACGTCGAGGTCGAGGTTGGGCAGCGCCGCCTCGCCCAGCGCCAGCACGTGGCTGGTGGTGGCGTTGCCTTCGACGAGCCGCACCGTGGCCGCGCCCGTGCCGATGGCGCCGGTGTTGATAAAGTCGCCGCCCGCCACCAGTAGCGTGCCGCTGGTGGGCTGGTAGGTGCCCGCGTTGCGCACCGTGCCGGTGTTATAAAGGCTACCGGTTTGGTTGAAAACGCCGCCCGCCGGGTTGGTGAGCGTGGCCTGGGCCCGGCCGGCGTGGCCGGCGGCCAAACCCAAACCCAGTACTGCCAGGCCGGGCCAGCAGCGCGCCCGCGTAAGAAAATAAAAAGGCTTCATAAAATAGCTAGCTAGTACATAGTGAGCAAACTACACGCAGGGCCACCGCCCGGCACCGGGCCGGGCGGTGGCCGGCGCGCCTACTTGGTGCTGGCCGTGATGCCGGCACCTTTCAGGGCTTGTACTTCGGTGCGCAGGGCTTGCAGGGCGGCCTGCATCTCGCCGAGCGTGCTGGCCGAGGCCTTCTCGTCGAGGCTGGCTTTGAGGCCGGCGTTGGTGGCGGCCAGCTGGGCATTGGCAGCTTGCAGGGCTTCTACCTGCTTGGCCAGCTCCTGGGTGGCGCTCACGTTGAGCATCGACAAGGCTTCGTAGTCAACGGTGCGCAGGTCTTTCACCTCGGGGCCAAATACGAAGAGCTTGGTTTCGGGCTGGGGCAGGGCCACCGCGAAGCTGCGGGCGTCGGCCACGGCCGTTACCGTGGTTTCGACGGTGCCGTTCTTTTCACCTATCATCCGCACCTTGTCGCCCACTTGCAGGCGGTGGGGCGCTACCAGCGTTACCACGCTTTGGCCGCCGGCGGCCGGGGCTACGGTGCTGGTGCTGTAGATGGTGGGCACGTAGCCGGTGCCTTTGTTCACGGCCAGCGGATATACTTTTTCTACCTGCTGGGCGATTACTTTCTTGAAGGCGCGGTTGCCGTACTGCGCCTTGTCTTTCATCTGGTAGTCGGTTACTTCAATCTGCTTGAGCAAGCCCAGGTCGCGCTTGTTATCCGAGAGGCCAGTCACGTTTTTGAGGCGGGCATCGGAGAGGGCGTTGAACTCGGGGGCCGCGATGCGACCCGCCGACCGGATGGACACGCTCCCAGTGTTGGCGGCAATGCCGGTATTGGTGAGGTTGGTGACCGTATTAAGGGCGTAGAAGGCATACGTGCCGTTCAGCGTGCCACCCACGGCAGCCACATCGAGCGGGTAGGCGGGCGCGGTGGTACCGATGCCGATGTTACCGCCCTGTGCGATGCTCATGCGCTTGATAAAGCCGCTGTAGAAGTCCAGACCCAGGCGGTTGGTTCCGCCCACGGTGCGCGTCGAGCCGATGGCCTCGCCGCTACCCAGGCCAAAGGTGATGTAGCCGTTGCTAGCATTGCCGGCCGTGAGCGTGCCGTTGTTGGAGTCGCTGTTGTCGATGATGAGGCCGCTGCTGAGCGTGGCCAGGCCCGTGGTGGCGGCTACCGTGAGGCCCGCACCGCCCTTGCTTTGCAGGCGCAGGTCGCCCACATCGTTGCGCAGCGTCAGGGCATTAGGACCGTTCACACCATCGGCGCGGGCGCTCGAGTTGAGGTACAGAAAAGCCGAGCCCGCGTCGTTGCCCAGGCTGAGACGGGTGTGCGCGTTGGCGCCGGGGCTGGCATTGGCCAGGTCGATGCCCTGCACCGTATTGCCGTTGCCTACGAACGCCGTGCGGCCGGTGGTCGAGCTAAAGCTTAGGTTATTAGCTCCCATTGCCACGTTGCGGCCGGCCGTCAGGCTGCCGTCGGCGGTGTAGAGGTTGGGCGTGTTGGCGGTGGTCGGGAACACGGCGCTGAGCACGCCGCTGGCGTCGGCTATCACCGAGCGCGTGCCCATGCCTACCAGGCTGCTGGCCGTGAGCGTGCCCGTGTTAGCGGCCACGGTAAGGCCCGCGCCGCCCTGGCTTTGCAGGCGCAGGTCGCCGATGTTGTTGCGCAGCGTCAGCGCGTTCACGCCACCATCGGCCGTGCGCGTGCTCGAGTTGAGGAACAGAAAGGCGTTGCCGATGTCGTTGTTCAGCCCCAGGCGGGTGTTGGCGCCCGTGCCGGGGTTGGCGTTTTGCAGCTCTACCCGGTAGGTGCCGGGCGTATTGCCGTTCAGGCCCACGTAGCCGGTGGTGGCGTTGAAGAGCAGGTTGCTGGCGCCCATCGCCACGGCGCGGTCGCCGGTCAGGGTGCCGTCGGCGGCGTAAAAATCAGCCTTGCCGGCCGTGGCTACCCAGCCGCCGTTGGCGTACACGAAGGCCAGCGCCTGCCCGGCCGCGATGGACTGGCCGGCCAGGGTAGCCGGCTGCGCGGTGGGGTTCACCACCACCAGGTGCTGCCCCGCCACCGGGGCCGGCGTGGCGGCCGTGGTGAGGGCCACCGCCGCCGTGGGCGAGCCCGTGAGACGCACCAGGCCAAAGCCCGTGGGAATAGTAGCTGCGTTGGCGCTCACGGCCGCCGTGGTTTCGGTTACCGAAATGGCCCCATTCACATCGAGCATAGTGCGGGGGGCGGTAGTGCCCGTGCCCACGCCCAGCTGCGCGTGTGCCGAATGGTGCGCCATTGCCCCGAGCCCCAACGTCAACAAGAAAAGTTTAGTAGCGTTTTTCATAAAAGGATAAAAATTTCTTACAAGAGCCTTACTCTTAATTGTTTGAAAAAAATATGATGATAGTGTCGCTAGAAGTAGCAGCCTGCTTCGCCCGGCGTATGGGTGCTCCGCCACGGGGCGGCCCGGCAGCAGGCACTGGCTTGCGCCACGCTTTACCAGGCTTGTGCCAACTAATAGCGTTTTTTATAAATTTTTAGCTACCAGTTTCTTACAAATCATTTTTCTTCTGTTTTTGCCTCCAGATGCCGGAATGCTTGTCCAGTATCTGGAGCCACCCGCTGCTGGCCGGTGGGCGCGGCTGGGGGCGCGGCGGCGCAGCGCAGTTTTTCTACTTACTGGAGGCTCCGTCCGGCTTTCGGATTGTTTATAGGATTAAAGTACTCATTATAAGATTTTTGAATAACGGCAACGCACTGGCACTACGCTTGCAGCGCCCCTGGCCTGTTGGGAAGGGCACTGCCTTGCAAGTTCCCCGCCCTTCCCGCTGCCATTTTACTCCTGCCCCATGCGCCCGCTCCAACTACTTTCCTCCCTGCCTTCGGCCGAGCTCAACGAGCCATTTGCCGGGCCGGCGGCTGGCCGCCGCACGGGCACGCTGCCCCCTACCCTGCCGGTCCCGGCCCGGTTTGTGGCCACCAGCACCCACCGGCCGGCCCCGGCCAGCGCCGCCGACGCGCCCCTGGCCACCGCCCGGCTATCGACCAAAACCTATAACGCGCTGCTTAAGAGCCGCATCACCACCATCGGGCAATTGTGCCGGCTGACCTTGCACGACTTGAAATGGCTGCGCAACCTCGGCCCCAAAGCGCAGCAGGAGATAACCGCCTACCGGGCGGCGCTGGGTGCTCCGCTCTAGCCAGCCCAGGCGGCAGACACTAGCCGCCAATCCATAAAAAAGAGCCTTTAGCACACCGCTAAAGGCTCTTTTTTATGCAAAAGCAAGTAGCGGGGGCGCGCTAGGCGGCGGCCAGCTGCCGGCGAACTGCCCGGCTCTGCGCGGCCTCCAGCAGCAGGCTGAGGCCGACGCCCAGCGCCGCGAGCCCGCCGATGAGCACCAGGCTGCCGAGGTGAGCGTAGGCAATAACGAGCCCGGTAACGGCCGCATTGAGCAGCCCGAGCAGCAGCACCGTGCCGATTTGTGAAAAGCCCAGCGCCAGCACGCGGTGATGCACGTGGTTTTTGTCGGGGGCAAAGGGCGACTTGCCGGCCAGAATGCGCACCAAAAACACGCGGCTAGTATCGAAGAGGGGCACGAACAGGATGGCCAGGGCCACTGCCGGCGTGGCACTACCCAGCGGCTGCGCGGGGCCGTTGCCGAGCTCCACAAACTTGATGGCCAGCACCGCCACGATAAAGCCGCACACCAGCGAGCCGGTATCGCCCATGAAGATATTGGCCTTGTGGAAGTTGTAGCGCAGAAAGCCCACGATGCCGCCCATCAGGCACACCGCCGCGAAGGCGTAGCTGCCCGCGCTTTCGCCGCCGTACTGGTAGAGGTAGTACCCCAGCGTGCCGCTGCTGAGGAGCACGAGTGTGCCCGCCAGCCCGTCGAGCCCGTCGATGAGGTTGATGGCATTGGTAATGCCCACGATAACCAAAAAGGTGAGGCCGTAGCTCACGCCCAGCGGCAGCGTGCCGATGCCCAGCAAACCCTGCAAGCTCGTGAGGCGCACGTCGGCCATCAGCATCACCACGCCGCTGGCCAGCAGCTGGCCCACAAACTTCTTGGCCACCGACACGGTCACGAGGTCGTCTTTGAGGCCCACGAAAAAGAGCAGCAGGCAACCCGCCAGCAGGTATTGCACGCCGCCCGCCAGCGGGGCGAAGATGGTGAGGGCCGACAAAAAGCCCGCCAGCACCGCCACGCCGCCCAGGCGCGGCGTGGGTTGCGTGTGCACCGAGCGGCCGTTGGGCGCGTCGAACAAGTTGCGGTGGTGCGCCACGTAGATGATGGAGGGCACGGCAAACAACGAAATGAGCAAGGCCCAGAGCGCGGCCAGCAGCAGCTGCAAGCCGCCGGTAGAAATGGCGTACATAGTATAGGTAATTAGCTGATAAGTAAAATAATAGTTGTTTTTTCTTGAATGCCAGCGCCCGGTTGCTACTCGCGCACCACGCGCTGCTGGCAGCGCTGGGTGGCCGTGTGCACGCGCAGCAGGTAGAGGCCCGCCGCCAGGCCCTGGCCGCTGAGCGTGGCCGCACGGCTGCCCGCCGGCAGCGCCTGCGCCCGCACTACCCGGCCCTGGGCATCGAGCAGCTCGGCGCGCAACAGGTCTTCGCCCAGGCTGCTGCCATCGAGGTGCAGCTCGGCCGAGAAGACGGTGGGCCAGGCCACCAGCCCCGCCGCACCCGCGCCCCGGATGGCCGCCACCGCGCTGTAAAAAGCCGGCTTGCCGGGCTCCAGCACGCGCAGCCGGTAGTAGGCGGGCGGGCCGCCCGGCAGCGGCGCGCCCACCGGGTCGTAGTAGCGGTAGCTGCCGCGGGCCCCGCCCTGGGCGGGCACCTGCCCCACCCGCTGAAACGCGCGGCCGTCGGGGCTGCGCTCGATTTCGTAGGCGCTGATGCCGCTTTCCTGGGCCGTGGCCCAGCTCAGGAGCGCGCCCTCGCCCTGGGCCACGGCCCCAAACGAAACCAGCGTGACGGGCAGCGGCCCCGCATCTTCGGCCCGGCCGATGGCAAACTGACTGAAGCTGCTGAGCCCGGTGCGCAGGGCGTAGCCGTGGGTTACGCGGCGGCCATCGCCGTTGGCGGCGCTCAGGGTGCCGCCGCCGGTGCTCCAGTCGGCCGCGCTGGCGCTGGTTTCGGGGCGCTTGAGAATGCCGAACAAGTTGTCGGTTAGGTTATCAAACGAGTCGAGGTAGGCGCGCACGGCGTAGGTGCCGCCCGTGGGCTGGGCATCGGGCAGCAGCAGCCAGCGGCCGGCCGGGTGCACGCCCACGTAGTGCAGGGCGCTGGGGTTCGTGTCGCGGCAATTGAGCCCGGTGTCGGGGTCGGTTTTGGGGCCAAAGCTGGCATCGATATAAGCCACGCCGGCCAGCTGGCTACCGAGCACATCGAGGCGGGCGTACTGCGGGCCGTTGCCCACCGGAAAGGCGTAGGCATCGGTGCCGCCGGGGGCCAGGTAGCGCCGCAGCGTGCCCGCCACGTAGCCGCCGCTGGTGCCGAGGCTGCTGCCGGTCGGGTTGAGGTGCACCCACTTGGCGCTGCCGGTGCTCACCACGCCCGCCTTGAGGGTGAGGCTGGTGGCAGAGGTAGCATCGCCTTGCAGGGTGAGGCCAGCGGGGTTGTTCACCACCACCCGACCAAAGCTGCCATTGGCTACCACCTGCGCGGCACTGCCCACGAAGGCTACCTGGCTGCCGGCGTCCACGAGGGCCGTGCCGCCGGTGTTCAGCCAGTCGCCGCTCACGGCCAGCTCGGCGGCGCGGCCCAGCGTGAGCTGGCTGCCGGGCCCCAGGCGCAGGGTGCCCACAGTGGCACCGGCCGCATCGAGCACGGGCGGCACCGGGCCGGGGCCGATGGTTACGTCGGTTACGCTGTCGGGCACGGTGCCGCTGGCCCAGTTCTGGCAGTCGAGCCAGCTGGCGGTGGCCCCCTGGCCGGTCCACTGTCCGGCCGGGCCGCTCAGCGGCGCGTCGGTTATTACCGGAAACGGCCCGGTGTTGGTGAGCGGCGTGCAGCTGGCGTTGTTGGTGGCCACGCTCAGCACCTGGTATTGGGTGGTGCCCGTGCTAGTGGGCACCTGGTAGTCGTAGGTGGCGCTGGGCACTGTCAGGGTTTCGGTGGTGCCGGCGGTCAGGTTTTTGAGCACTACCGTGAGCGGAAACTGCGCCGCCGCCAGCGTGGTGGGCTGCTGGCTGAGGCGGTCGAGCCCCGCAAACGTGAAGCGCAGCGGGTGCGCGCCCAGCCGCGGGCACACCTGCTGGCTGGCGTAGGCGGCCTGCGGCAGCGAGGCAAAGCTCCAGCCGGTGGTGTTGCCCTGGTTATTAGCATTCTGGCCGGCCTCGAAGTAAGCCCCGCCCTGGGCCTGGCTGTCGCGCAGGTAGATGTAGCTGGCGCACACCGTGCCCGCGGGCTTGCTCCAGGCAAAAGACTGGCCATTCACGGTGCTTTGCAGGGTAATGACTTTGGCCCCCGTGCCATTGGCCTGCACCGTGGCCCCGGCCGCGAAGGTGGTAGTAGTGCCCGCCCCAAACTGATAGGTTGAGCCCGGGGCCAGCGTCAATTGCTGGGTGATAGTGTTGCTGCCCGTTACGTAGTTCACGCCGGCCAGCTGCAAGCTGGCAAACGTGCTGCCGCTGCCGCCTACCGTGTGGGTAGCGCCCGCGCCCGTTTGCACCACGTTGTAGGCAAAGCCGTTGCCATTAAAAGCCGCCCCGGTGCTCAGCAAAATAGTGGACGTGCCCGCGTCAAACGCCAGCGAAGCCGGCTGGCTGAGGCCCCACGCCCCGGCCGTAATTTCGACCTGCGACGCCCCGAGCTGGAGTGTGCGGCCGGGCGGCGAGGCCACCCCGTCGAGCGGGGCGCTGGCCAGGCTGCGCAGCAGCAAGGGCTGGTCGTGGGTGAGCAGCGCGCCCGCCGTGAGGGTAAGGCCGCCCCCACCAGTGCGCGGCTGCTGCACGGCATCGGCCAGGTCGATGGTAGCGCCGGGGGCATTGATGGTGAGCGCCCCGCCGAAGGGCTGCCCGGCGCTGGTGAGCGTGCCGCTGCCCAGCAGCAGTGTTTCGCCTAGCAGCTGCTGGCTCATGGTGGGGCTCCAGGTGAGGGAGCCGTAGATGGCCAGCCGGTTGGCCGCCGCGCCACTAAAAGTAGGCGCGTTGGTGGCGGCGGCCCAGCTTAGGCTGCGGCAGGTGGCCAGCGCGGCATCCTGCACCACTACTTGGCCGGCTTGGGCAAATGACTGCTCATCAAATACCACGTTATCAAGCTGATTGGGCACGCAGATGCCGGCCGCGCCGCCGCTGCTCAGGGCCCAGTGCCTGGGGTCGCTCCAGCGGCCGCCGTTGTCTACCCAGTAGAGGGTGCGCGGCACGGGCGGGTTGCTGAACGTGATACCCGAGTTGCCGCCGTTGTCGAAGCTTTGGGTGGCCGCCCACTGGCTGCCGCCCGCGAAGGTGACGTTGCGCAGCGCCGCGTAGGCCACGGGCTGGTTGGCCGCGCCCCCGGCCGGCTTGCTGAACGTGACGCGGGCCGTGCCCGTGCCGCCGTTGATGGTGACATAGCCCGAGCAGTCGCCGCTGGCCACGAGCTGGGCGTTGGTGTCAAGGTACTGGCTCGAATTGTAGAAATTATACACCCGGCCCGCCGCCATGCTCAGCTGCTGCATAAAAGCGTTGCTGGCGCTCACGTTGGCCGAGCCCGCAAAACGCAGCTGATTAAAAGTAGCCACCGTGCCCCCGCCCGAAATGACGGTGGGCAGCGAGCCCGCCGCCGGGTCGGTAAAGGCTACTACGTTGTAAACCAACCCTAAACCCGCCCGGAAAAAGGCCGGCTGGTTGCGGGTCGAGTTGGAGTTGATGCTGATGGTGCTGGTGCCCGCCTCCAGGGCTACGCCCGCCGCCACGTCCCAGGTGTAGGTGGTGCGCACGCCCACGTCGCTCGCGCCCGAGGCGGGCGTCAAGGTCACGAGGCTGCTGCCCAGCTGCACGCGCACGGCGGCCGCGCTCGCCGGGCCGCCGGCGCTGCTGCCCGCCGTAAAGACCGAGCCCGTGGCCGCGTAGCCGCTCGTGAAGCCCTGCGCCCGGATGGGCTGGCTGTTGGTATTGAACGTGCCGGCCTCTACGTAGAGCCGGCCGTTGGGCGAGGTAGCGCCAGGAGCCAGCGTCAGGGCGTCGAGCAGGGTGTAGGTGCTGCCAGGCGCGCGGAAGTATACGTTGCCGAGCAGCGCCTGCCCGGCCGTGGCCACGGTGGCCGCCGGGCTGCCCGCCTCGCGGCCGTAGAACACCAGGTCGGCCTTGGTGGCCACGGTCATGCTGGCAGTCAGCGCCAGCGCCCCCCCGATGCCGAGCTGCTTCTGGCCCACGTCGGTAGCGGCCTGGCTTAGCACGGGCGCGTTGGCTCCGGCCCAGCTCATGTCGCGGCAAAAGGCGTTGGGGCCGTCCAGGGTTACTACCTGCCCGGCCGCGCCGAAGGAGTTGGCGTCGAAGTACACGTTGGTGGCCAGCGTGGGCAGGCAGCCGCTACCGGTGGGCGCGCCGCCGCTGCTGCTGGCCCAGTGGGTGGCATCGTGCCAGCTGCCGCTGCCGCCTACCCAGTACAAGTCGCTCACGGGCAAGGCCGTAAACGTAACGTTCTGGGTGTTGCCCCGATTGAGCGAGTTGTTGGCGCGCACGCTGCCGCCCCCGCTAAAGGTGATGTCCTGCACCGCCGCGTGGGCGACTACGGTGCTGCTCCAGCTGCCGGCTCGCTGCAACACGGCCGCCTGCCCCGGCACACTCGACTGCAAGTGCGCCAGGCCGGCGCAGCTGCCGCCCAAGGCCAGCACCGCCCGCGAGCCCAGCATCAGCGTTTGGCCGGCGGCGGCGCGCAGCACGGCCTCGGCCCCCACGGCCAGCGTGCCCGTGATGGTGGCCGGGCTGGTAAGCGCCGCCGTGCCTTTGATGGTGAGGTTGTTGAAGGTAGAGCCGGCCACGCCCAGCGTGGCGCTTGCCCCGGCCGCTATTTCTACGGTGTTGTAGGTTTGGGCGGTGCTGCTGAAGGTGTAGGCATTGGCCGTGCTGCGGGCGGTGGTGCCCACGCGCAAGGTGCTGGTGCCCGCCTCCAGCGTCAGGTTGGAGCCGGCTACCTCCCAGGTATTCACCGGGGCCAGCAGGTTGAAGGTAGCGGCGTTCAAGTAAATGTCGCGCACCCGGCTGCCGGTGCTGCGCACCCCAAAGCACGATACCGTGGCGCTGCCAAAATCGACGCTGCCCGCCGCCAGCAGTAGGCTGGGCGTGGCCCCGTACTGCACCAGATTCACGTCGCTCACGAAAGCCCAGGCCCCGGCCTCGCTCTCAAAGCTTAGCCAGCCATTAATGGGCACCGCCTGCAAATCGAGCTCGTGCCCGCCCGAGGTGGCCAGCAGCCGGAAGTTGACGTCTTGCCGGCCCAGGCCGGCGGTCAGGCGCAGGTCGCCGTTTATTTCTACCGTGCCGCTGCCCACCAGGCGCGGCCCGCTCAAGGCGGGGCCGCCGGGCGGCTGCCCGGCCCCGGCCCAGCTCATGTCGTGGCAGGTCACGGTGGCCCCGATGCTCACGGTCTGGTTGCTGGCCGTGAAAGAGTTGGCGTCGAAGTGCACGTCGTCGGTGCTTTGCGGCACCTGGGTGTAGGTGGCGGGCCCGCCGCTGCGGCGGGCCCAGTGCGCCAGGTCGTCCCACTGCCCGCTGCCGCCCACCCAGTAGTAGTCGGCGGCGCGGGCGGCGGGGCCAGCGGCCAGCAAAGCCAGCAGCAAGCCCCAGCGGGCTGCCTGCCCCCGCCCACAAATAGTTTTAATACAAGTAATTAGCATAACAATAAGCGTACTTAAATAAAGCCTACCCTCTTCTCGCGCGCAAGGCCGCGCGGCCAGGCGTGGCTAGCCCGCCGGCAGCCGGTGCGCCGGCTGCGGGCAGGCTGGCCACGGTAGTCGTATTTGGCTTATAGCCAGCCCTTTGGGGCGGGCCTCACAGCGAGGCGCTGGCCGTGAAAATGACCGCCGCCTCGGGGCGGGGCGCGGGGTGGCGCGGGGCAGGCGCCAGCCGGTGGCCGGCCAGCACGGCCGGCCCACCGGCCGCCGGCCGCAATTGGTGGCTGGCCGCCAGCAGCGTGGTCAGCAGGCCGAGCAGCAGCAGCCAGGCCTTCGTGGAAGGCACCTTAGCGGGTGCTGGCGGGGTAGGTAGGGTTGGTAGCGTTGGGAGCATAAACGGGAGTTTTGCCTGCCCATGCCAGCGGCGTACCAATCGCCCTTCCATTATATAACAACCTTATTACAAGATAACTACACAAATCAACACATTAGCTAACGTCTCTTTTTCAGAGTAGCGCTCTGAAAAATGGAGCGGCCGGGCGGCGCGCTACTGCGCCGGGGCCTGGCGCAGGGCTTGCAGCTCGGTGCTCATGTCGGCCAGCACCTGGCGCAGCAGGCGGTCGGCGGCTTCTACCAGGGGCTGCAAGTCGTCGTAGCTGTAGGGGCCCTCCCAGTTTTCGAGGCGGTCCATGATGGCCACGGCGGGCTGAATCTGGAGGTGCAGCAAGCTGGGGCGCAGCTTGTGGGCCGTGTTTTGCAGGCCCTGCATGTTGCCTACTTCGAGGGCGCGGCCCAGGTCGCGCAGGGCGTTGTAGGTGCCATCGATAAAGGTTTTGAGCATCGACTCCACGAATTTCTGGTTGCCCCGGGCCGTGTCCAGCAGCATATCCAGCTTGTAGAGGGCGGCGCCGGGGGACGGCGCCGGGGGCGCGGGTGCGGCCACGGGGGTCGGTGCCTCGGCGGGCGCGCCCGCGGGCCGCAGTATCCAGTCGTGCACCAGTTGCAGCAGTTCGTCTTCGTAGAAGGGCTTGGTGAGGTAGTCGTTCATGCCCACGGCCAGGCAGCGCTCTTTCTCGCCGTTGATGGCCGAGGCCGTGAGGGCGATAATGGGCGTGGTAAGGCCCAGCTCCTGGCGCAGGTGCCGGGTGGCCTCAAAGCCATCGAGCACCGGCATCTGCACGTCCATCAAGATGAGGTCAAAGTCCTGGGCGGCGGCGCGGGCCACGGCTTCTTGGCCGTTTTCCGCCTCCGTCACCTTTATTTGCGCGGTGCGCAAAAAGCTCTTGGCCAGCATCCGGTTATACTCGTTGTCTTCGACCAGCAGCACGCGCTTGCCCTTGAGCTGCTGGGGGTTGGTGATGGCCACCGACTTGCGCTGCGGCAGGTCGTGCACGGTGCCGATGGGCAAAAACAAGCAGAAGTGGCTGCTGGTGCCCACGCCCTTTTCGCTTTCAATCTCGATTTCGCCGCCCATGAGCCGGGCCAGGCTGCGGCTGATGCTGAGCCCCAGCCCCGTGCCGCCAAACTTGCGCGTGATGGACGAGTCTTCCTGGCTGAACTCCTGGAAGATGGACTGAAGGTAGGCCGCGTCGATGCCCACCCCCGTGTCGCACACCGAAAAGGCGATAATCACCTGCCCGTTGAAGTAGCCCGCCACTTCGCACTCCACCGTCACCTCACCCTTTTCGGTGAATTTCACCGAGTTGCTGGCCAGGTTAAGCAAGATTTGGGTGATGCGGTAGGGGTCGCCGAGCACCACGTTGGGAATGAGCGGGCTCACCTTCGTGACGAAGCGCAGGCCCTTTTCCTCGGCCTTGTAGAGCATGGTTTTCTCGACCTGCTCGCAGAGGCGCGCCACGTTGAAGCCCACCCGCTCGATGGTCATCTTGCCGGCGTCAAGCTTCGAGATGTCCAGAATGTCGTTGATGATGACGAGCAGATTCTGGGCCGAGGTGGTGATGGCGTGCAGGTAGTTGCTTTGGCGCGGGGCCAGGGTAGTCTTCGCCAGCAGCTGGCTCATGCCCAGGATGGCGTTCATGGGCGTGCGGATTTCGTGGCTCATGTTGGCCAGGAACAGCTCCTTGGCCCGGGCCGAGTCTTCGGCCTGCTGCTTGGCCTCGCGCAGGTTGAGCTCCAGCTGCTTTTGGTGCGTGATGTCGAGGTTGATGCCGATGGTGCCCGTGGGCTGCTTGTTTTGGTCGTAGAGCGGGGCCGCGCCCACAAACAGCCACTTGCGCTCGCCCTGCTTGGTGGTCACTTCCAGCTCATAAGAGCCCGAAATGCCCCGGCGGCGGTCGGCCATGCGCCCGCGCAGCGCCTCTACCTCGGCTTCCGACATAATGAGCGGGTGCAGGGGCTGGCCCAGCAGCTCGTCGGGCGCGTAGCCCATCATCTGGCAGTAGCTGCGGTTGGCGTACAGCACCCGGTAGTTGAGGTCCATCTCTACCAGCCCGAGCTGCATGTTGTCGATGATGTTGCGGTACTTTTCTTCCTGCCGCTTCAGGGTTTGCTCGGCCCGGTAGCGCTCCGTGATGTCGTCGAACTTCCAGAGGTGGCCGATGCTTTTTTCTTCCTGCCACACCGGCACGAAGGTGCATTGCAGCACGCGGCCGTCACGCAACGTCACCAGCTCGTCAAAAAAAGCCTTGCGGCGCGCCACGGTGTCGGCCACGTGCGCCAGAAAATCGCGCTCGCCGCCGAAGTGCGGCCGCAGCTGCTCCGACACCTCGCGCTCGGGCAGGCCCACCAGCCGCTCGGGCGGCACGTCGAACCCGAAGATGCGGCAAAACGCCGGGTTGGTTTGCACAATGAGGTGGTTTTCATCTACTAGCAGCACGCCCCGCTTGAGGCTGTCGATGGTAGCCGACAGGCGCAGGGCGGCCGCCATCAGCGCGTCGCTGGCCTTGCGGTTGGCCGAGATGTCGGTCGAGAGGCCCGTTATCAGCCGCGGCTCGCCGTCGGGGTCGCGCCGGGTAATGAGGCCGCGGCTGAGCACCCACTGGTAGGTGCCCTCATAGCGGCGCATGCGGTGCTCGCTGCTGAAAAGGGGCGTGTTGCCGGCCTGGTAGTTGGCCAGGCGCCACACCACCTGGGGCAGGTCGTCGGGGTGGGTGATGTCGGCCAGGCCTTGGTGCTTTTCGGCTTGCTCGGCGGGCGGGTAGCCCAGCATGGCCAGCAGCTCGGGCGAAAGGCAGGCGGCGTGCTTGTCGCAGTCGTACTCCCAGCTGCCATCGCCCAGCGCGTTCATAGCCAGCTGCTGGCGCAGCTCGCGGCGGCGGTCGGTTTCCTCGGCTTTTTTGAGCAGGGTAATGTCCTCGATAAAGCCGCTGTACACGGCGCCCTGCGCGTCGCGGTGCGAAAGCGTGGCATTGCCGCGCCACCAGATGAGGGGCCGCCCCGGCAGCACCAGCCGCCCCTCAAAGTGCCAGGGCTCGGTGCTGTCGTCGGCGGTGGCGGCGTCTACCGATTCGCGGTAGCGGGCGCGGTCGTCGGGGTGGATAAACGGCACCAGACTGGTCGTTTCGCCCGGCGTCACGCCAAACAGTTCGTGCATCCGGGGGCTGGCGTAGAGCAGGGCAAAGGTGCCATCCCGGTTTTTGCGCCAGCGAAACAGCACGCCCGGCACCTGCTCGGCCAGCTCGCGGTAGCGCCGCTCGCTTTCGGCCAATGCCAGCTGGGCGCGCTTTTCCTCCGAAATGTCTTCCAGCATGCCCACAAACAGGGGCTCGGCCGGGGCAGGCAGGCACAAGGGCCGCATGCGCAGCCGCAGCCAGCCGCCCTCGTAGCCGGGGCAGGGGTCGGGCAGGTCTAGCTGAAAGGCGGTGCTGCCCGCCAGGCCCATCGCCAGCAGGGCCTGCGCGGCCGCATCTACGTGCAGCCAGCTGCCGGCCTGGCCCAGCATTTGGCCCAGCAGCTGGGTTAGCGGCACGCCGCAGCGCGCCAGCAGGCGCGAGCTGGCCCACGTGAGGTGGCCCTGCCGGTCGGTGGTGAGCACGCCCACAAACAGGTCCTGCATCTGGGCCACGAAGTTGGGCAGGTCGCCCAGGTAGGGGCTGGTGGCTACCTGCCGGGCCGCCGCCAGCTGGCCGCGCAGCAGGGCTATCTCGGCGTCGCGCGCGGCCAGCTGGGCCGCGCAGGAGGTATCGGAAAGCATCGGAGTATGCCAGAAACTATAGAACCCAACGGCTATATTTCGCCGTCCTGTATCATCTTGTAAATCGTGGACTTGCCTACGTCCAGCTTCTGAGCCACCAGGGGCACGTTGTCCTGGTACTTGGTCAGGTAGTGCCGCACGATGGTGCGCGTGTACTCGCGCAGGGTTTTCTCCGAGTCCAGAAAGCCAGCCTCGCGCCCGGCGGGCGCAAACACGATGTCGGCCGCCTCTATCTCGTGGCCGTTGCTGAGCACGGCCGCCAGCTCGATGATGGTTTTGAGCTCGCGCACGTTGCCGGGGTAGTTGTAGGCTTGCAGCTTGTCCTGGGCCGCTTTGGTGAGGCTGAGGGGCGGCTTCTGGTACTCGCGGCAAAACTCGTCCACGAAGTGCTTGGCCAGGAACAGCACGTCGCTCCCGCGCTCGCGCAGCGGCGGCAGCACCAGCGGCAGCCCGATGATGCGGTAGTACAAGTCTTCGCGGAAGTTGTTGGTGCGCACTTCTTCCGACAGGCTTTTGTGGGTGGCCGTGATGAGGCGCACGTCGAGCTTGATGCGCTCGTTGCCGCCCACCCGCTGTAGCTCGCGCTCTTGCAGCACGCGCAGCAGCTTGCTTTGGATGGCGGGATTCAGGTCGCCGATTTCGTCCAGGAAAAGCGTGCCGCCGTTGGCTTCTTCAAACTTACCAATCTTGCGGGCCACGGCGCTGGTAAAGGCCCCTTTCTCGTGCCCAAACAGCTCGCTCTCCAGCAGCTCGGCTGGGATAGCAGCCATGTTCACGGCCACAAACGGCTTTTTGTGCCGGCCCGATTTCATGTGAATGGCCTTGGCCACCAGCTCCTTGCCCGTGCCCGTTTCGCCCGTGATGGACACGTTGACCGGCGTTTGGGCGGCTTTTTCCATCAGCCCAAACAGGCCCTCGATGGCCGGGCTGTGGCCCTTCAGAATCTTGCTGAAATCGTACTTGTTTTGCAGCTGGTCTTCGAGGCGCTTCACTTGCTCGCGCAGCGAGCTGGTTTCGCGCAGCTTCTGAATGGCGTTCCAGAGCAAGTCCTTGGTGTTGTCGTCCTTCACCAGGTACTCGGCCGCGCCGGCCTTGAGCAGCTGCACGGCCGTCGCAATCTTGCTTTGCGCGCTGATGACGATAACCGGTATTTCGGGCCAGCGCTGGCGCAGGCGCGCCAGCAGCTTGTCGCCGCTGATGTCGGGCAGCGAAAAATCTATCGTAACCACATCGGGCCGCAAGTGCATGTTGTCCAGGCACTCCTGGCCCGAAGTCCACAGCTGCACCGTGTCTTCGGGGTTGAGCGACAGGTGGTAGTGCAGCAGCTGGCCATACCAGGGGTCATCTTCTACAATGAAGATAGTAAAGGGGGCTTCCATACTAAGCCTAATTTCTTGTAAGTCAATCAAAAGATACGCGCAGGCGCAAGCCGCCGCCCGGGCGGGCGCACCCAGCCGAGGCCGGGCAATTACTTCGGAAGTGCCGGAAGTCTAACGGGCGTGTAAATCGATTGGGAAAGCCAAGAAAAAAGAGCCTGCGTGAGGCTGCCGGGTCACGGCCGGCCGGCGCGGAAGCCGAACGGGTAACGAAGAGAAGGAGGTAGATAAGAAGAACGTAGACATCAGGAACGGATAATAACTAAACAACGTCAGGCACCGCTAAGCGCCTGACGTTGTTAAGGTACGAAAGCCGGTTGGGAACGGCTGCAAATAGAATTTCACGGCGAAGGCTATTTCGCAACGACCGGCGAAATGGCAAAACTCAATGGTTTAGCCGTAAGATTCTTGGCTGGTAGCAAAGCCCTGTTGGCCGGCTAGCTTTTTTATAAATTTTTACCTCGTCGGCAAGCCGGCCAAGGTGGCTGCCAGCGAAAAGGCTAGCAGCCGGGCGCGGCCTACGACTTGGCCTCTTCGTAAAACATATTGAGGGCCCCGTACTGGCCGAGCTGGTGCTGCACCAGTTCGGTAGCGGGCAGGTAGCTCAGCTGGGGGCGCAAGCCCGCCTTGGCTTCCTGGCTTTTGGTTGCATACACCTTGTTGATGAGATAGTTGTATTTCCTGGCGATAACGGCCCAGTTGTAGCGGCGGTCGGCAATGGCCTGCATTTCCTGGCCCAGCGCCTTCCAGGTGCGGATGCGGGTTTCGGCGATGTGCTTTTTGAGCTCGGCTTTGTCGGAGAAGTACACGGCCTTGTGCTCGGTAGTGGCTTTGTTGAACGACACGTCGAAGGCCAGCACCGGCAAGCCCAGGCACATGGCCTCAACCAGCGAAGGGTTGGTGCCGCCGGCGCTGTGGCCGTGCACGTACACGTGGCAGTTGCTGCGCAAGATGTCGAGCTGCGTCTGGTCGTAGATGGGGTCGAGCAGGTGCAGGTTGGGGCACTGGCCAAACTCCTGGCGCAGCTGGCGGCCGTAGGTGCTGTTGTTCCAGTTGCCCACCAGCACGAAGGGGTAGCTCGGCAGCTCGGCGAAGGCCCCAAGCACGAGGTGCACGTTGTTTTCGGGCTCGATGCGGCACACCTTGAAGGCGTAGGGCTGGGCCAGGAAGGGGTATTTTTCGCGGGCGGCGTCGGTGATGGACTGCTTGCGGGCGTGGTCGCCGCCGTACTCAATCACGCGGCTGCGGGTGCTGTAGGCGCGGGCCGTGTAGTTCTGGATGGCGTCGTTATCGGAGATATCGGCGTGCGAAAACCGCACGGCCAGGCTTTCCGACCAGCGCAGAAACCACTTGGCGTAGCGGTTCCACTTGTCGCGGCGCCACTCGATGCCGTCGATAGAGATAATGATTTTCTTGTTGGTAAACCACTTCACGAAGGGCAGCAGAATGCCGCCCGGCACCCCCAAAATCAGCAGCACATCGGCAAACAGCACCGCGTGCAAAATGGAAAGGCAGTCGTAGATAATGCTTTGGGCACCATTAGCCTCGAAGGGCAGGTACACCAGCTTGGCGCTTTCGTAGTGCGAGCGGCGCTCGGCCTTGGGGTACTTTTTGCCGCTGCAATACACCGTGAGGTCGTGCTCCTGGTGCAGGTGTTTCACGAGGTAGGCCGTCAGGGTTTCGAAGCCCCCGTAGCAGGCGGGCAGCCCCACGGTACCGATAATGGCAACTTTCTTCTTAGTAGACATGAGCTATAACTGGGCGGAATTTTATAGGTAGTTCTTGCTTTTTAATTACTTGATTTTATGCCCGCGCCAGCTTGGGGCGCAGTGCGCCAACCGGCCGGGCCACGGCGAGTAGCGGGGCAGCAGCAGTAGCAGCATCGGCCAGCGGCAGCAGGCGGCCGAACGTGCGCAGCACCTGCTCGGCAAAGCGCTCGGGGCCGAACGTGGCGGCCCGCTTGCGGGCGGCGGCGGCCATGCGGGCATACACCGGGCCATTGCGGTGCAGCAGGCGCAGGGCGTGCTGCAAGGCTTCCAGGTCGCGCCCATCGATGGCGAAACCAGTGTGCGTGTGCACGTTGACTTCGGCCACGCCACCCACGGGTGGCACTAGCACGGGCCGCCCGTAGGCCAGGCCTTCCAGAATAGTCATGCCGAAGGTTTCGACCCACTCGTCGGGCCGCGAGAGGTTGGCGACTACCGCCGCGCGGTGGTAGTGCGGGTGCATGTCGGCCGTGGCCGGAAACAGCTTGAGGTTATTAGGTACCGAATGCTGGGCCACGTAGTCGGCCACGGCGGCGGGCGCGGCATTGAGTACCAACTCGAAGCTCATTTCGGGCAGGCTGCGGGCCAGGGCAAAAAACTCGGGTACGCCTTTGTAGTCGCGCAGCGAGCAGGCCATCAGCACCACGAAGGGCCGGGGGCTGTCGTAGGGCAGCGAGGCTTTGTTGGCTTCTTCGATAAAGCTCGGGGCCAGCGAATTATACACTACCTTCTGCCCGGCCACGGGCAGCGCCAGCGTCTGGCGCACGTGCTCCGACACGCACAGCAACTGGTGGGCCGTGCGCTGGGCTACTGCGCACAGCACCCGCCGCAGTGGGGCCGGCCGCAGCGACACCTCGTGCAGGTGGTACACCACCCTGGCGCCCCGGCAGCGGGCCGCCAGGGCCGCGCCAGCCGGCAGCAGCGAGTTGACATACACCACATTGCCGGGCCGGGCCAGCCGCAGCACCTTCCAAAACACGGCTAGCTGCACCAGAATAAAGTTGAGCAGCGTGCGCCACTGGCTCGCCGACCAGCGGTAGGCCAGCGGGTGCAACGTCACGCCCGGCAGGTCGCTCAGGAAGCCCGGCTCGCCGGGCGTAGCCGTGAGCAGGTCGATGCCGTAGCCGGCCTCGGCCAGCACGGCCAGCGACTGCCGCAGCACCAGCGGGCTGCCGCTGCGGTCGTTTAGTAAGTGTACGGCGATAATACGAGACATGATAGAGGTATAAGTTTTAAGTTCTGAGTTTTGAGTTGCGGGCTTGAGAACGTTTGAGTTAACTCAAAACTTAGAACTCAAAACTCTTAACTCACTATGCTGCCAGCGCTTCCTGATAGATGCGCTGGAGCTGCTGGCCCCGGCGCTCCCAGGTGTGGTGCTGGGCCACGTGGCGGCGGCTGAGGACGGCTTCGGCGGCCAGCAGGCGCGGCGAGTCGTGGAGCCAGCGCAGGCGCTCGGCAAAGTCTTTAACGTTTTGATTGAACGCCTTGTAAGGCACTTTCAGGCTGGAGGCGGCGGGCGTCAATTCGCCGGGGCCTTCGTTTTCGTAGCACAGCACCGGCACGCCGTAGCTCATGGCTTCGGCTACTACCATGCCCGCTCCTTCGTGCGAGGGAAAGAAGAACACCGAGGCCTCGCGGTAGATGTCGAGCAGCTCAGTGCGGGCCAGCCAGGGGCGGTGCACTGCGCAGTCAGTCAGCTTATTATCTTTCAAGAGCTGCTGCAAGCGGCCTTCCTCGGGGCCACTACCGATGAGTAGCAAGCGGGCTTTGGCTTGCTCGGCGGCGGACAGGGCGTGGTAGAATTTGGCGAAGGCCAGAATTACCATATCGAAGCCTTTGAGCGGTACCATGCGGGCGGCAATCATTACCGTAAAGTCGGCTTTGGGCGCAGGCTCGGCACCTAGGGCCACAGCGGGCAGGTCTACGGCCACCGAGGGTACTATTTCGTAGCGGCTGGCGGGTAGGCCCAAGCGCGGAGCTACCGCCGAATTCATGCACAGCACCCGCTCCGAGGCCCGGCGCGTCACGCGTAGGAAGGGGTCGAGGGCCCAGAAAATGTGCTTTAGGCTGCCAATCGCCCGGTCTTTCACGAAGGCGGCCTTGCCGTACTGCGCCAGGTGGCTGGCCGGAATGGGTGAGTGGTGCCCAATAGGTCCCCATACCATAGGCCGGCCCAGCAGCCACAAAAACGAGGGCGTCCAGTCGTTGTGAAAGTTGAGATTGTGTACCAAGTCCACGGCCAGCTTCTGGCGGCGCAGCCATACGGCCAAGCCCACTTGCCACATGTAGAAGTAGATAAGCGACAAAAGCGGGCCTTTTTTCCACCAGCGCGTCCAGACCGGCAGGTCGAAGTAACGGAAGTCTACGTTGGCAGCCAGGGCAGCAGCTTCGGGGTTTTCGGCGAGGTAGCGCTCGATGTGCGGGCCGTTGTTCTCGCGGGTCACGGCCACTACTTTCTGGAAACGAGCAGCTTGCAGAATGAAGTTCCAGCCCATGCCATCTTCCGAGCCCTTATAGGGGTTCACGGCGTAGGCGGTGATGAGTACCGTGTTCATAATCAAGCAGCGGCGAGAATGTTGTTGATAGCTTCGGGCGTAACCGGCTGAGGTGCGCGGCTCGAAATGATGCGGGCGGGCACCCCGGCCACCACGCTGCCGGCCGGTACCGAGCGCGTAACTACCGCGCCCGCCGCCACCACGCAGCCCGCCCCGATAATGACGCCATCGAGCACGGTGACCTTGCTGCCAATCCAGCAATTTGGCCCGATGCTGATGCCCTGGCGCGTGACGCCTTGCAGGCGGATAAGCTCGTTGTAGTTGCCGTGCAGGTGGTTTTCGGGGTGGCAGCTAAAGTATTGACCGATAATGCAGTCGTCGCCGATGCTGAGGCCACCGCCGCCCCCTAGGTAGGCAAATTCGCCGATGCCCACGCGGTTGCCCAGCTTGATGTACTGGCCGGGTTCGGCCAGCGACGTGGATACGATAACCTGGCTGAAGGCCCCGATGCTCACGCTGTCGCCCATTACGAGGCCGCCCTGGCCCAGGCCGCTAAAGCGGGCGTAGTCGCCCACTTTCAGCCACTTGCCAAACCGGATGCGCCCTAGGTGCTGAAACCGCACGCCCGCCCCCAGCATAGCCCCACCCGAAGCCCGGCCCCGCAGCCACAGGCGGCAGCCGCGCAGCAGGCTCCCAGCTGTCTGGGTCCCGAAGCTGAGCAAAATGCCAGTGCTCACGGCCGGGTGCAGCGCGAAGTGCGGATTGCGGCGGCGTACGAAGCGTTCGAGTAAAGATTTCATATAAAGCGACAGAATATCAATTATTTAATCCTAATAAGCCCCTTGCTAATAAGCTGTTATATCTCCTGCTGGATGTAGCGCCCAATCAGGTTTAGCGTGGTGTCTAGGTCTTGGTTTTCGATGGGCACGTAGCGCGAGCGGCGGTAGCGGGCCCCGAGTGCCCCAAACAGTGACTTGTATTGCTGCGTGAGCTGGGTGATGGTGCTGGCCGAGAGCTCCTGCTTGCGGCGCAAAATCTCCTGCGGGTCGGCGTAGAGGAAGAAGTTGAGCTTGGGCTTGTTGACGAGCGCGTAGAGCGCCTGGGTGAAGCCAGTGGGCAGGCTGATGTTGCTGCGGCGGCCGTCGTTGATGAAGTCGAAGTAGTAGCGGTCGTAGAGCACCACATGGCCGCGCCGGGTGTGCCGGAGCCAGATAACTGCCTGGCCCACTACATAATCGAGGTAGTAGTAGCCAAAGCGCACCAGCGACGAACCTAGGCCGAAGTTTTGGCCTTGGCGAGGCAGGCTTTGCACGCTGCGGGCTTCGGCGCCCTCCTTGCCATACTTCCAGGCGCTGAGGATGGGCAGTACCGAGGGCCGGTGGCGGATAACTACCACCCGCTTGCGCCATTTCTTTTCGAGGCGCTCCTTCACGTGGTTGATAACCGTGGACTTGCCCGCGCCATCGACCCCGCTGAAGGTGATGATGAGCCCACCAGGCCGCACAAAATCGGCGGCGGTGCTGAGCAGGTAGCGCAGGCCGCGGCGCTTGCGGGCCACGCGGCCGTTGGCTGGCTGCTGGCGCAGGGCGTGGTGCAACAGGGCCGCTTTGGCCGGTTGCCATACACTAGCGCAAGCCAAACTGCTAAAAGTGATACCGTAAGTTTCGGCTAGGTGAGCCAGCATAGCCTCCTGGCGCTCGGGGCTTTGCTGCTGAAAGTGCCGCAGGTGCGTGAGCGGCAAGTCGCTCTGATTGAGCCAGTAAAACAGCCAGGTGTACGCAAAATCATGGAGCAGCGCCGGTACAGGCACGCCGGCCACCGCCCGCTCGGCCTGCGCCAGCACAGCTGGGGCGTCGAGTAGCTGCAAGGCTTTGCGGTGCATGGCGTGCAGCAGGTCTACCGACAGCAGCGAGCCATCCTGAAACAGGCAATCGACCGATACCATGTGCGCAGCCTTGCGCACCGTAGCCGACTGCACCAGCGCGAAGCTTTGCATGAATTGCACGCCCCCTAGGGTGTCGGGCTGGGTCAGCAGCAGGTCGAGGTCCGAAGTAGGGGCTGGGTAGTAAGCATTGGCGGCGCGGGGCTTGAGCACCACGCCGGGCTGGGGCAGCAGCTGCACGTAGTCGAGCAGGTCGTAGATGGCCAGCTGGCGGTGCTCGACGGTGGTGGCGAGCTCGCGGGTGAGCAGCGCGTTCCAGCCATTCAGCAGCCAGCCGATTTGGGCGTGCCAGTCGGGTTGGGCGTGGTAGAGCAGTGCGCCGGTCGAAACCTGGTGCAGCAGGTAAAGCTGCCAAGCCAGGGCAATTTCGGCCATCGGCACGCTCGGAAAATACTTGCTTGCCACGCCCAGCGCCCGCTCGCGGATGCCGGCAGCCGGCTCGCGCGTCACGAGCAGCGCCTGCTGGGTAATGAAGTGGAATAAGTCGTAGAGCAGCGACGCCTCGGGCTGGGCCATTTCGAGGTCGTAGATGGCGAGTTTATCGCCACCCAGCCAGCAGTTCCAAGGTGTGAAGTCGCCGTGGGCAAAGGCAAACGTGGCCTGGCTCAGCGGGTCGATGGTTTCGCGCAGGTGGCGCAGCTTGGTGCGTAAGCCGAAAGGAATGCGGGTTTCGGGCAGCTCTTCGAGCGCCGTAATCTGCTCGCCAATGGTTTGCCAGCAGGCACTAGCCACCAGCGGCTGGCGCACCTGAGTTGCATCGAGCACTTCGGTGAGGCAGCGGGTGTGGGCCGCGCCAAAGCGGGCAGCGCGCTGGGCTGCGGTGGGCTTCACGCTGCTTTGCAGCAAGTGGCTGCCTTCGGCATAGCCCTCAATGCGTGGCAATTCAAACGACGTGAAACCGCACTCGGCCAGGTGGTCGAGGTAGCGAGCCTCGGCGGCTACTTTTTCGGTGGCGGCAGCACCTAGGGGCAACTTGGCGAATACGCGCTGGCCGGGAGCCGCGTCGTAGCAGCACACGGCCTTGCGGTTGGGGCCGGGCGTGCCGGTGAAGAGGGCAAAGTTGCTCGTGGGCCACGCCTGCTGCCCGGTGGCGGCAAAGCGCCCCGGCAGTTTCTTGAAAAACAGCCCCTGGAGCCGGCACGCAAACACTATCCGCACCAGCGAGCTAAACAACCGGGCCTTGGGCGAAGCCGCGTTGTAAAACTCCAGAAACAGCGGCTGGCGCAGCGTGGTGGGCCACACCCAGCGCAGGCTGCCATCGGGGTTGCGGCAGCCGCGCAGCTGCACGCCACCCGTGGCAGCGGGCGCGTAGCCCAACCGGCCTAGCAAGGTGGTCAAGTCGATAGTAGCGGTAGCGGATAGTAGCGTTGGAGTCATGCCAGCCCCAAGGCCAACCGAGTGCCAAATGGCTTTATTTAGCTAACTATCTATTAATCAACCTAAAAAATATTAGCAGCAGCGCGGCATCTCCAGGCGCTGGAACGGGTTTCCAGCATCTGGAATGTATTCTGCCAAGATTGGAATGGCGCAATTTGCACCCAGGCACTGTGCAGTTGGCTTTTTTGCAGACTTAAACTGAGCTACTGTAGGGCAAACGACACCGAAAAACGGCCGTCCCTATCGGCAGCAGCCCCAGTGGGGCAGCCCGTCGGTAGTAGAGGCCAGGCAAAAAAGAGGCAAAAGCCCCGTAGGGGCGGCCCAGCCAGCTGCTTGGGTCGCCCCTACGGGGCTTTGCGCGTCGAACCGAACCATTTTCTACCGACGGGCCGCCCCGCTGGGGCTACTGCTGATAAGCCGCAACGTGAGTTAGCTAGCGACCACGGACGCAACAGCTTTGGGCTTTTCAAACACCTCGCGCAGCTTCATAAACGGCACCTCTACGTAGGTATACAGCAGCAGCGCGCCCAGCAGCAGCAGCACCCAGTAGAGGGCGTAGGCTACCAGCCAGCCGCCCGCGCCCAGGTACGGCGTGAATACCGATTTTTCTAAAGGCTCCAGCACCAGCGTGATGAGTACTGACTTATTCAGCAAATACATAGAGTACGAAATGAGGCTGAGCAGCGTGAGGCCGCGCATGGCCGGCGTGTAGTGCTGGCGACGCAGCTGCGAAAAGAAAGGCAGCACCAGCAGCACCGTGAGGCCTTCGAGCAGCGGGCGTAGCCACACGTTGTAAAACAGCACGTCGGAACCCAGCTTCGGGTACAGAAACGTAACCACCAGCAGGGCCGCCGCCAGCCCGAGGCCAGGCCGGCGCAGCCGGTGCCACAGCCCGGCATAGTAGTGCTGGAGGTAGCAGGCCAGCACGCCCAGCGCGATGGCATCGAGGCGGGCGGCCACCACGCGGCGGTAGTAGCCATCCCACAGTGCCGCGTCGAGGCCCTTGCCCTGCTGGTACTGGCAGTACTTGAACACAAGGGGTAAAACCAGAAACAGCGCGACAGTACCCGCCATAGCGGCCCGGCGACTGCGCGTGAGACCCGCCAACACCAGCACCACCACGGGAAAGAGCAGGTAGAACCACTCTTCCACAGCCAGGCTCCAGCCTTCGGGGAAGAAAGCGGGGTGCGGGGCCACCAGGTTTTGGCTGAAGCAGAAGTAGCGCCACACCTCGGCCGGCAGCTTGCCCTGGCAGGCCACCACGGCCACCGCGCCGCCCAGCACCACCAGGTAGGCGGGCAGCGTGCGCAGCCAGCGCCGCATCCAGAAGTGGCCGAGCGAGAAGGGCTTGCGCGCATCGAGCAGGGCCTTGAGCAGAATGCCGCCGATGAGGTAGCCGCTGAGCACGAAGAAGATATTGACCCCATCGATGGCCGATACCGGCAGGTTGTGCCACGACCGGTAGGCGGGCGGCACCAGCATCACGGCGTGGCCGTATACGGTGATGAAAATAGCCACCGCCCGCAGCAGGTCGAGCCCAAAAATGCGGTGGTGCGGGCTGCCCAGCGCGCGGCTGGCCAAGGCTGCAAGGTTAGGCATAGCAGTAGAATTATCAGAATAGTATAGCGCACCACAAACGGCCACGCCGGCACCGCCAAAGCCCACCCCGCCAGCGGCGAGGTGGGCACAAAACCAGGCTCCGAAAGCCCACTAGGCGCGGCGGCGTAGCTGCCGCAGGCGGCGCAGGCCGTAGGCGGCCCCGCCGGCCAGCAGCAGCGAGGCGCCGCCATCGAGCGGCACGGCCGCCGGGGGCGGGCTGCCGGGGGCCGGCCCGCCCGTACCGGGCTGGGCCTGGCCGACCAGGGCAAAGAACAAAAGGCAGATAATCAGAAAATAACGAGACATAACGAGCTGTTTTAAAAAGAATACTACTCCCCTACTCCACTACCAGGCGCTTGGCTACTACCCCGGCGCTGGTGCTGAGGCGCAGGGTGTACACGCCGGCCGGCAGGCCGGCCAGGCCCAGCTGGTGCGCGCGCGCGCCCTGCGCCGCCAGCGTGGCGGTGCGGACCTCACGGCCCAGGGCGTCGAGCAGGGCGGCGGCCACCGGCTGCGTGCCGAGGGCGGCGGGCAGCTCTACGTAGGCCACGGTGCGGGCGGGGTTGGGGTACACGGCCACTTGGGCCGAGGTGGCGGCGGTGGTGGCCAAGGCCGTTTGCGGGTTGATTACCAGCTCGAAGCGCGCGCCCAGGAAGGCGGCATTCTGGCTAAACGAGTAGCTGGGCTGCTGCGCCAGGTCGGTAAGGGTGCCAAGCTGGAGGTCGCGCAAATACACGCGCAGGTTGGTTAAATTCAGCAGCTGCTCGGCGTGCAGGGTGTAGGTGCCGGTGGCGGGCACGTACACATTGAGCGGTACGGTAAGCGAGCCCGTGGGCAGGGCGCGGCCGTCGATGGCCAGGGCCTGGCCGGTGGTGGCGGCGGTGCTCAGGTTGAGGCCGGTGCTGTTGGGCAGCTTGGCGGCGTCGAACTGGGCGTCGAGGCCGGCGGTGGCCCCGCTTTCGAAGTACACGATGGCCGCGTCGGTGGCCGCGCCGGTGCCGCGCAGCGCCAGGTGCACCTGCGGGCGGGCGTCGGCGGTGGGGCGCTGCACGCTGGTAGTGACGTCGAAGGCCGTGAGGCGCTGGCTGTTGCGGAAGGTGAACGAGCCAGTGGTCTGGCCGGCAGCTACCCGCACGAAAAAGCCCTGGCCGCTGGGCACGATGGAGTTGTTAGCGCCATTGGTGCTGAGGCCGTTGACGTAGGCGCGGTACTGGGTGCTGTACTGGCCCAGGCTCTGGCTCACGTAGGTGGCGGCGTCGAGGTTTACGCGGTCGGCGGCGGCTACCAAACTCAGGTCGAGCGGGGCAGGGTACGGGTTGCCGAGTAGCTGCCAGCCGGCGGCGGGCGCGGTGGCGTCGCTGTTGCGGCTCAGCGGCACGGCGAGGTCGCCGTTGTTGAGCGTGCCCATGAAGTCGACTACCTCGCTGGCGGGCAGGTTCACGGTGTAGCCGCGGCCCACGGCGAGGGCATCGGTCAGCGCCGCCGGCGACACCCAGCCTTTGTCGAAGATGTCGAGGTTATTGGCCAGCGCGAGGCGGCTCTGGTCGTAGCCGTACACGGTGGGGAAGGGCGTTTCGGCCGTGGGCGTGGCCGAGGTATTGTAGGCCGGGTTTACCACGGGCACAAAGCCGGCGGTGGCCAGGTCAGCCACGGTGGTGTTGCCCACCGGGGCGCTGAACTGGCGGTAGCCCAGGCCAGCATTCAGGGTGGGGTCGATGGCGCGCTGCACGGTGGCCGCGCCCACTACCACGCCGCCATTGTTGTGCACCAGCGCCGAGCCGGCGGTGGGCGTCGAAAGCAGCGTCAGGGTTTTGCCATTGGTAGCCAGGTCGTAGTCGAGGCGCAGCACCTGCGCGATGGCCACGTCGTTGGTCAGCTGCACGCCGGCCGGGGCGCTGCCCGACACGTCTTGCACGCTGAGGCTGCGCACCTGCGCGGGCAGGCCGGTGCCGGTTTCGCTACCAGCTACCGCACTGCCATACACGTAGTTGGCATCGGGGGCAAAGGTGCGGGTAGTGGTTTGGATGCTGCCCGTGCTACCCGAGGCAGCCAGGCCGGCCGGGTGGCCGGTGCTCAGGGTGCCGCCATCGGCCAGCACGAAGCTGCTGCCGGCCACGACGTAGGTTTTGGCGTTGAGCTGGCCGCCGCTTTGCACGGCCAGCGTGCCCAGCACGGTGAGGTTGCCGGCCAGCGTGGCCGTGCCGGTGTTGGTCACGGTCACGTTGCGATACGTGCCGCTGATGGGCTGCGCGTTGCTCACTACCAGGTCGGCGGGCACGGTGAAGGGCCGGGCCGAGGTGGCCGTGCCGGCCGCCGTCGTCACGCTGAGGGGGCCGGTAGTAGCTCCGGCCGGTACCGACACGGTAATCTGGGTAGCTGAATTCACCACGAAGCCCGGCGCGCTCGTGCCGTTGAACTGCACGCTGGAAACCGACGTGAAGCCCCGCCCGGTGAGCACCACGCTGGTGCCGGCCAGGCCATTATCGGGGGTGAAGCTGACGATGGCCAGCGGCGAGGCCAGCGTAGCCAGAAAGCCCGTATTGCCCGAAATGGGCCCCGCGATGGTGAGGGCATCGAAGCTGGCCGAGGCCGGGATGCTGGTGCCCATGTTGTTGCTCAGCATGATGTAGCCGCCCACCACGATGTCGCCGGTGCCCGTGATAGCCAGGCTGTTGGCCTGGTCGTAGCTGATGCCGCCGGCCCGCTTGGCCCAGAGCCAGCTGCCGCTGGCGTTGGCCTTGGCCACGAAGGCATCGCTGCCGCCCGCGCTGCTGAGGCTGGTGCTGCCGAAGGTAGCCGTGCCGTTGAAGAAGCCCGCGAGCACGGGGTTGCCGGTGGCATCCAGCACCAGGTCGGTGCTTTGCTGCGAGTCGGTGCCCCCGGCCAGCTTGGCCCACTGCCAGGCCCCGGCACCATCGAGCTTGGCCAGGAATACGTTGTAGGTATACGAATTGGCCCCGGTGCTGGCGAGGCTGGTGCCGCCAAAGCTAGCCGTGCCCGAGAAGTAGCCGGTCAGGAATACGCTGCCACTCGCATCGAGCGCCAGGCGGCTGCCCTGCACACTACCGGCCCCAGTGGCCGCTTTGGCCCACTGCCAGCTGCCCCCAGCACTGAGCTTAGTCACGAAGAGGTTGGTGGTGTACTGGTCGGCGGTGGTGAGGCTGGTGCTGCCGAAGCTGGTAGTGCCGCTATAAGAGCCCGTGACGAAGACGTTGCCGCTGGCATCGACCTGCACGCTGGCTCCCTGCACGCGGCCGGTGGTGGTGCCGGTCTGGGCCCATAGCCAACTGCCGGCCGCGTCGAGCTTGGCCACGAAAAGCTGGTCGTTGTACTGCGCGGCGCTGGTGAGGCTGGTGCCGCCAAAGTTGGCTGTGCCGTAGAAGTAACCCGTCAGCAGCACGTTGCCGCTGGCGTCGAGCGCCACGCCGGTGCCTTGCACGGTGGCCGTGGGGCTGGTAGCCGTTTTGGCCCAGAGCCAGTTGCCGTTGGCGTCGAGCTTGGCCACAAACAGCTGGTTGCCATATTGGGCCGCGCTGGTGAGGGTGAGGCCGCCGAAGGTGCCCGTGCCGGTGAAGGCCCCCGTCAGCACCACGTTGCCGCTGGCATCGAGCGCCAGGCCATTGGCCAGGTCGTAGCCGCTGCCACCAAACGCTTTCACCCAGAGCCAGTTGCCGGCTGCATCGCGCTTGCCCACGAAGCCATCTTGCCGGCCCTGGCTGGTGAGAGTGGTGCTGCCAAAGGTAGTACTACCCGTGAAAGTGCCCAGCACCAGCGTGTTGCCGCCGGCCTCGGCAGCCGTGGCCGTGATGATGGTGTTGGTGCCGGCGTTGCCCTGCGCGGCCCACTTCCAGTCGGTAGCGCTGGTTTTGGCTATGAACAGGGTGTTGTCGGTGTCGTTGCTGGTGAGGGTGGTGCTGCCAAAGCTGGCCGCCCCGCCAAACGTGCCGGCCAGCACGGCGTTGCCGCTGGCATCGGCCGCCACGCTCGCGCCCGTGCCCAGCGCATTTTTGGCCCAGCTCCAGGCACCGGTGCCGCTGAGGCTGGCTACTACCAGGTTGTCGCCGTTGCCGGCGCTGGTGAGGGTCGTGCTGCCCAGCGCGAGGCTACCGTTGAAGGTGCCCGAAATGAGCGCGCTGCCATTGGGGGCAATGGCAATGCCGCTACCCTGGTCGCGGCCGGGGCCGCCGGCCGACTTGGCCCAGCTCCAGGCGCCGGCGTTGGTGAGCTTCAGCACCGCGATGTCGTCGCTACCCACGCTGCTGAGGCTGGTGCTGCCGAAGCTGCCCGTGCCCGCGTAGCTGGCAATGGCCCACACGTTGCCGCTGGCGTCGAGGGCCAGGTCGTTGCCCTGGTCGTAGCCGCTGCCGCCGGCCTGCTTCACCCAGCTCCAGGTGCCGTTGGCGGCCAGCTTGGCCACAAAAATGTCGTAGCCGCCCGCGCTGGTGAGGCTGGTGCTGCCAAAGGGCGCAGTGGCAGAGAAAAGCCCGGTGACGAAGACGTTGCCGCTGGCGTCGAAGGCCACGCCGCTGCCCTGGTCTGAGGAAGAGCCCCCAAAGCCCTTAGCCCACAGCCAGTTGCCCGCGCCATCAAGCTTGGCCACGTAGCCGTCGTAGTAGTTGCCGCTTACCGTGATGGCCGTGTTGCCGAAGTTGGCCGTGCGGCTGGTGTAGCCCGTGATGGCCACGTTGCCGCTGGCATCGGTGGCAATGTCGGTGCCCACGTCGATGCTGGTGCCCGTGGTGCCTTTGGCCCACTGCCAGGTGCCGCCGGCGTCGAGCTTGGCGACAAAGGTGTGGGTGCCGCTCACGTTCAGGGTTATGTTGCCAAACTGCGAGCTGCTGTAAGTCGACCCCGTCACGAAGACGTTGCCGCTGGCATCGACGGCCACGCCCAGGCCCTGCTCGCTGCTGACGCCGCCGGCCCCGCGCACCCAGAGCCAGTTGCCGTTGGTGTCGAGCTTACCCACAAAAATATCGTCGCCGCCCGCGCTGGTCAGGGTCGTGCCCCCTACTACCACCGTGCCGCTGAAGAAGCCCGTTACCAAGGTGTTGCCATTGGCATCAACCGCCGTTTTGCCCCCGTAGAGGCGCCCGCCGATGCCGGCTTGGTTGAGCGACTGCGCCGCCTGCCAGCCGGGCACCTGGGCCTGCGCTACCGGCGCGGCGGCCAGCAAGCCCAGCACCACGGGCAGGCGCTTGAGGGCTTTGGCCAGCCGGCGCTGGGCGGCGCGGCGCGTTTGCCGGCTTAGCCGGGCCGATGTACTACGCTCCTGTTGTAGGAAAACCTGTTGCATGTAATTTGTAAAAAGAAAAAGGGAAAAAATAATGAAATCGTAGCGCTAGCGGCCGCATTTTGGCCGCTTAGTATATATTATAGAAGTTTGTAAATAAGTATTTTACCCTACACCACGGCCAGCTCGGGGCGGCGGCGCGCCAGCCACAGCTGCTCGCGGTCGGTGAGCAGGGCGTGGAAGCGCAAGCTCACGAAGCAGATGAGGAACTGGTAGAACAGGATGCCGTAGTTGGTCATGCCGAAAATGCCGAACTCGGTGAAGGAGTTGATGAGAATCGGGATGAGCAGCCCCACGCCCGTGAGCCGCAGCTGCGGGCTGCTGGTGCGGATGAAACCCCGGATGGTGGCCCCCAGCTGTATCATCACGATGGTGAAGCCCACCAGGCCCAGGTTCATCAAGACCTGAATGAAAGTGTTGTGCGCCATTTGGGCCGCGTAGGTATGCACGCTCTGGAAGTACTCGCCGTAGGCAATGCGCATGAAGCCGTAGCCGAGCAGCGGCTCGCGGGGCAGCCCCTCGGTGAGCAGGGCGTGCCAGAAGGGTAGGCGGCCGGTCATGCTCAGTACTTCCTCCAGCCCGCCCTGCTTGATGAATACCAGCGGCACCAGCGCCGGCACGGCCAGCAGCACCGATAGGTTGGCGCCGATTTTCAGGCGCTTATTGCCGGCTTGCTGGATGTGGAAAAACACAATCAGCAGAAAGCCCACCAGCGACGAGCGCGAGCCCGTGAGCACGAGCGCCAGCAGCAGCGCCGCGATTTTGACGAGCGTCCAGGCCAGGCGGTGGCGGCGGTAGAAATTGAACAGCAGGCAGGCAATACCTACCGCGCAGAGCATGCCGAGCTCGTTGGGGTTCATGATAAAGCCCCCCAGGCGGGCCTCCTCGCCATCGTGGGTGAGGCGGTAAAACACGTCGGGCGCGATGAGCATGCCGACCAAAAACACGCTCAAAATCAGGAACGTGGCATTGCCCAGCACATGGTAGAAGCGCACCGGGCTGCCGGGAAAGAACTCATCGAGCAGCAGAAAGCACTTCACGAAGTAGAAGGCGAACACCAACGTCTCTACATCCATCAGCCACTGCAACAGCGAGTAGCCGGGGTTGCGCGACCACAGCAGCGACGCCAGCCCCAGCCCCAGGTAGGCCCCGTAGAGCAGCGGCGACCAGCTATTGTGCCAGCGAAACGAGTCCACCGCCCCGCGCTTAATAATGAGCCGGTACGTGCCGTAGGCCGCCGCCGTCATGGCCAGGCGGCTCACCAGCTTCAGCACGCGCGTTACGCCCACGTCTTCGTTCCAGGTGAAAAACCCGGCCAGCTTAATGAGTACGATGATGGTGAGCAGCACGCTCATCGTGCGCAGGAAGCGGTGGTGCGACTTGGGGGTAGTGAGTATAGACATAGCAACTGATAATTAATAATTTGGCTTTTCGACCGTGAGACCCCACCCCCGGCCCCTCCCCTCCGGGAGAGGGGAGCCAGATGAGTTTTGAGTTCTAAGTTTTGAGTTAAGAGTTCGGCAACTCAAAATTTAGAACTCAAAACTCT